>NZ_JBNPXF010000001.1:0-361361 GCF_050433445.1 Kroppenstedtia sanguinis
TTGAATGTTTGCCCTTTTTTCGCCATAAGAAAATCCCCTCCGGCAGTTCAGTGCTTTTGTCCATCTTACCAGATGGACTTTTTTCACTGTCTACCGTATGGGGATAATACCAAGATGATGTCGTGAAAGGCATCAGTTTTCATGTGGAAAAAGGCGAGGTCTTTGGATTTTTAGGGAAAAACGGAGCAGGGAAGAGCACAACGGTCAATATTCTAACCGGGATCTCCCGACCTTCATCTGGAGAGATTTCAATTCTGGGTACCCCCTACCATCAAATCAATCATATAAAAAAGAGAATCGGGGTGCTTCCGGATAACTCTAATTATTTTAATGATTTGACTCTTCTGCAACACTTGGTCTATTTTTCGAAGATTAAGGGGATCTCTGCCGACAAAAAATATTTATACGCTATGCTTGAGCGAGTAGGACTTGCGGATTCTGCCCATAAAAAGGTGGGCCAATTTTCTCTGGGGATGAAGAAAAAATTAGGTATCGCGCAGGCGCTGTTGGGAGATCCGGAATTGCTGTTTTTGGATGAGCCTACTGCGGCGCTGGATATGGAATCAACCCTAGCCATCCGTGGATTGATTCGTTCTCAGGCCGATCAGGGTACCACCATTTTTATGACCTCACATAACTTAGATGAAGTAGAGAAGCTTTGTACTCGAATAGCGATCTTGGAAGAGGGACAGCTGACAAAAATCGGGTCCATCCACGAACTGCAAGAGTCCTTCTCAAAAGATATCCGTTTATCCATCCAGATCCAAGGGGACTCTGAATCCATCCAGCGAGTCCGAGAGATTCTCCTGGAAAGGGAATGGATCCACTCTTTTCATTACAAAGATCGTGAAATTGAACTTCAGATTCCCAGTATGGAGTCCATTCCCCAGATCGTTCAGGTCGCTGTTGAAAATCAGCTACTCATCTATGGCGTGTCTACCGAAAAAGTATCACTGGAACAAATTTTCCTAGCTTGAGAGAGAGATCCAGGATAAACTAGTCTCCCTTCAGCAAACATTGTGTGGAAAATCACAGATGGACTAGGATAGTGGGGATTTGGTTCGCCTTTGCACCCATAGGGCACAAGTCTCGCCAAGGTCACTCCGTTCCCGGGTCTCGCTATGCGCTCTTTGCAAGAGATCGGAGCCGCCCCACCATCCCTGTCCCCTCAAGGGGAAGAGCGAAAGGGTCGTTTCGTTCCCATCATCCACTTCATTGGTTCATCAACAGCCCTAGATTGTGGGGACTTCCTTCAGAGGATGATGTGATATGCCCCAACCGCTGACTTCCTGACGACAACAGGGATCATTACAGGCAGACCGGCACAGGATCAGGGGAGACGGATTCTTTTTACTCTTCTCCCTGCATAGGCTTCAAGGGAACAACTTGTCCGGAGAGAGGAGGTCTTCTTTTGCGGAAGTGGGGAAAACGTCTGTTGACGCTGGCCGGAACCGGACTGCTGGCAGGGTGGGTGTTTGGGCTGAACGCGGTTCCAGATCGAGTGGCCGTCGAGCAGGGGGATGAGATACAGTGGGTTCCTGTGTCCCCAGGCATGTACTGGCTGGAAGTGATCGGATTCGCCGTCTGGATCGCGATCCTGGTCACTTTGACTTCAGTGACGGTGATGGGGCTGACCCGCCTGATCCGCACCGGAAGGTCTCGTAAATAACTGACCGTCTGGGGCTGTTTGCGGTGAAGGTCACTGATTCGACGCCGTTCGAGATCCTCCCACTGATCCTGACAAAAGAAAGTGGACCATCCTCCGGTAAAAGAAGGGATTTAAGGTTAAAGCATGGAATCTAGAGGGAGAACCCCCATACATACCACACGGAGGTGAATTTGGTGAAGGCGACTGGGATTGTACGAAAGGTGGACGAATTGGGTCGGATTGTGTTACCGGTGGAGTTGAGGCGGACGATGGATATCGATGTTAGAGACCCTCTAGAAATCTATGTCGACGGATCCACAGTGATTCTGAAGAAGTACAGCCCCTCCTGCATCTTTTGTGGACAAGTGGAAAACGTCCTGCAATACCGCAACAGAAATGTCTGTGAAGACTGTTTGCGACAATTGGCATCTTCCTTGGAGGAACACTCCTGATTATTTTCATCAAGCGGACATTTGAACGAAGGAAGCCGTCAGGGCTTCCTTCTTTTGTTGCGATGGCTTTCTATTGGTATACTTGAGGGGATACCTGACACCGAAAGGAGCTTAATTCATGAAACCATCCCATGTTGATGCCATCGTCGACCATCTGGTCCATCTGGTCCGCATCCCCAGTCCCACAGGAGATGCTGAGGAGGCGATCCGTTATCTGAGAGGGAAACTCTCTCCTTATGAAGGGCGGATCTCATGGAGCCAACCGGCTAAGGGAGGGCTGTTGGTCACACTCAAGGGAGAGGATCATCAGATTCACCGCTATCTGACTGCTCATGTGGACACCCTGGGTGCGATGGTGAAGGAGATCAAATCGAACGGGCGGCTCCAACTCACTAATATCGGCGGGTTCAATTGGAACACGGTAGAAGGAAATTATTGTACAGTGCAGACTCGCTGCAAAGGAAAGGTGACCGGAACGCTCCTGGCGACTCACACCTCTGTTCACGTCTATGAGGATGCCAGGAAGCAGGAGCGGAAACAGGAAAATATGGAGGTTCGCCTGGATGCCAAGGTACATCATGCGGAGGAGGTCCGGGAGCTGGGCATTGAAGTCGGGGATTTTGTCTCCTTCGATCCGCGAGTGGAAGTGACAGACAGCGGCTTCATCAAAGGCCGGCACATGGATGACAAAGCCAGCGCCGCCATTCTGCTGGAGTTGATCCTCCAGGTGGTGGAACAAGGATTGCAACTACCTCACACCACTCACTTTTATTTCAGCACCAATGAAGAGGTGGGCTTCGGAGGCAACTCCAATATCCCGAACCGGGTGCGGGAATACTTAGCCGTCGATATGGGAGCGATCGGAGAAGGGCAGGCCACCGATGAGTTCTGCGTCTCCATCTGCGCCAAGGATTCTAGCGGGCCCTATCATTATGGTCTGCGGAAAAAACTGACGGAACTGGCAGAGGAGGAAGGAGTTTATCATCAGGTGGATATCTACCCCCACTATGGCTCGGACGCCAGTGCGGCTATGCGCGCGGGACACGATCTGATCCACGGATTGATCGGTCCGGGAGTGGATGCTTCCCATGCATTTGAGCGTACCCATCGGGAGGCATTGGAGAACACTTACCGGTTGCTGACCCGTTACATTCAAACCACGTCCCTCTAGCCAGATTTCATGATTTTCACCGAGGGAAGTATATACAGGAGGCCCTCATGTCGGAATTGTTCCAAGCTGTAAAAGAGATCACAGAATCGGGAACGCAGGAGGAGCAGGAGCTCTTGCGACTGGCGGTTCAAGCCGTCAGACAAAAACGAGAGCGAGGAAGTGACTATCCTGCCGGATTTCTCGGTCTGTCCGGAGAATTTACTGAAGAAGGGACCTACCGGTTTCGTATCCCGATCACTCCCTATATGATGAATCGGGGTGGAATTGTTCACGGCGGAATCACCGCCACCCTAGTCGATTCCACCATGGGTTCTTTAATTAACAAAAGCCTTCCGGAAGGGAAGGCCGCCGTAACCGTAGAGATAAAGGTGAACTATCTGGAGGCGGGGGTCGGACAAGAGCTGATCTCCGAGGCCCGTTTGATTCGCCTCGGAAAGAGTCTGGCATTTGCTGACTGCAAGGTGGAGAACGAGGGAGGAAAGCGGATCGCTCATGCCACCGCTACCTTCGCCATCATCCCGTTACCGTGAGGGAAAATGTGGCCCTGGTAACCACCTGGGTTGCCTGCCGGATTCCTGGTTACAGAGAAAGTGAACCCGGCTCTCCGAGCATTATCGGTGAGCCGGGTTCTTTCATTCTGGGGAAACTATACCACTTCCATCTTCTCAATCGAATCGACGGGACGGTTCCGGTTGCTGCCGTCGGCTAGAAAGAGGAGGGCCGGGCCGTCGGGGTGGATGGGTTTGCCGGCCCGGGCGAACTGAAGTATACAGGTATACCCATGTTCCAGAGGCAGAATGACCCGCCCGCCTCCCCGCTGGTAAATCACCAACTTGGTGGCATCTTCCGTCGGTTCGGCGTTTTTCAGGAAATCCCCGAACTCCATGCCGAGACCGTCCACCTCTGGGAATCGCTCAGACATCTCAAATCGACGGTCGTCAAAAATCCACAGGGAAGGGTCGATGTGGATTGGATACTTTACTTTTCCTTGAATCTGGATGATTTCATTCATAGTAAACGCTCCTGTTTGGATGATCAGCAACCCCTTCATTATACAGGAGTCAGCAATAGTACAAAATAAAGAGTGTGGAGGAAAGGTGGGAAAAATATGAAGGCTTTTTTGGAAGAGCTGGTGGGTCGATATAAACCTTCGATCGGAGAAGGAAAGTTAGCCGATTATATTCCGCAATTGTCGGAGCAGGATCCCACTTCTTTGGGAATCTCGGTGCGAACTTGTGACGGAGAGGTCTATTCCGCCGGGGATTGTCCCGAGCGGTTCACCATGCAGAGCATCTCCAAAGTGATCACCTTGATCCTGGCATTGATGGACCAGGGAGAAGAAGTGGTGTTTGAACGGGTGGGGATGGAACCGACGGGAGACCCCTTCAACTCCATTTATAAGCTGGGGCAGCCACCGGGAAAACCCCTCAATCCGATGATCAATGCCGGTGCATTGGTGGTCAGTTCATTGATCAAGGGATCGACGGTGGAAGAACGATTGGGCCGGATTCTCACTTTAGTCCGCCAGATGGCAGAAAACCCGAAGATTGAGTTGGATTACGCCGTCTATTATTCGGAGAGGGCCACTGGATTTCGCAATCGGTCGATGGCGTATTTCCTCAAGGAATTTGGTATGATCGAAGATGTGGAGGCCACCTTGGAACTCTATTTCCAGCAGTGTTCCATCGCGATCCACTGTGATGATCTAGCCCAGATGGGCTTATGTTTGGCTCGTCTCGGTCAAAACGACGCAGGAGAGCAGGTGATTCCCCGGGATCTGGCTCGGTTGGTAAAAACTTTTATGGTCACCTGTGGGATGTATAATGCCTCGGGTGAATTTGCCATTCTTGCCGGGATTCCGGCCAAAAGCGGTGTCTCCGGTGGGATTTTAGCCTCTGTTCCGGAGCGGATGGGGATCGGAGTTTATGGACCAGCTTTGGATAAAAAAGGGAACAGTATTGGTGGAGTACGTCTGTTGAAGGGATTATCCAAGGAGTTGAATCTCAGTATTTTTTGAGGAAATTGCAAATCAGTCGGTGTCATGATACACTAATTTTGAGCGCATGTGGAACCGTTTGGGAACCGAACGGTTGAATGGGGGGGTATACCGTGATGACACCGACTCAAACCGATCTGACCCAGCGCGCCGAACAATTGCTTAGGGAAGATGCGAAAAAAATTGAACATCTGATTGCGGTTCAGTTGGATAATCTGACCGCGCCCAAGTGTCCTTTGTATGAAGAAGTGCTGGACACTCAAATGTTCGGACTTTCCCGCGAAATCGACTTTGCGGTGCGGGCGGGTTTGATCACGCGGGAGCAGGGCAGGAGTATCATCAGTGAATTGGAACAGAAATTGGCCCACCTCTATTCGACGGTACTTCCCTCCCCGAATCAACAGCAGGGCTGATCGGCGTCCACTGATATATCAACCAAGACTCCAGAAACGGGGTCTTTTTTTGTTTTTGTTCATGAACAATCCTTACCAAACCAAAGAGAGGCCCTGGAACGGGTCCTCTCTTTGGTTTGAGCGGCGATCCGTTTTTCAACCTTTGGTCGTTTCCAGCCACTCTGCATAACATTCGTCACACAGAAGCTCATCCTGTTCCCCTTCGCTCTTGTACAGGGTGATAGGGTGAATACTTGAAGTTGGGTGCTCACAGTGATCACAAGTGTAGTCCATGAAGATCCCCTGCCTTTCTGCTCCCAGTATTTCCGGGAGCGAGGAGGATATTCATGTTGCTTACGAGGTCAGACTTTTTCTTTTTTGGCTGTTCACCTTATGTCTGTAGTATACGTTAAAGCCGATGATTACCGGGGTGAGCAGAATGGTGGGCAGAAACCAGATGATCAGTGGGACTTCCTCGATTTGAAGGACGGGGGGCGCCAAAGACGACAAAAGCGGTGATGGTTCCGATTCCGCAGGAGATCAGGCCAGTCAGATGTTGGATCTTCCAATGGATCCGTTCTGCGGGAGGTCGAAGCCAGTAATAAAGTTGGGAGATTCCCAGGAGAATCCCGATCAAGGGGAACCATGTCAGTAAGGGGGAGTCCAGGGTGTTCCCATATAGGGAGATTCCCACTCCCGACAGGGTCAACAACAAAGGAATCCCTACATCGACAGGATGGCGATGAGTCTTTTTTCTCCCTTTGAAACGGAGTACTCGGATTCCCCATACCAGGAGGTGGCGAAACTAAGGATCGAGATGAAAAGCAGAAACCAGTAGAAGGATATGGAATCCGGGTGGGTGTCAGGATCGAAAAAGATCCGCCACATACCCAGATAAAAGGCAGATATGGCGACGATGGTCATCGCCACTACATAGATCCATCCCACTTTGCGGTGTGCCTTCCCTCCCTTGCGGGTAAACATGGGAACCCAGAAGAGAATCAGGGCGACAAATCCGGCGATCACATGAAGAACCAGAAATAAAGAAGACAACATATTTAAACTCCCTCAACCTCAGCCTGTTGTAAGGCCTCTAATATCAATGGATACAGATCCTGTTGGAAGATCCGGAGGAAATAGGGGCGATGGTATCCCAGATTCGGGTGCCGTAAGAAAAGGCGATCAAGGGGGCGACGGTTTTCTCCGGATCGAGAGAATTGAGAATGTGACCGAACAATTCGTCTTTGCCTCTGAACATAGTGGTAGACGGCTCTCTTGGAAAGCCCGGAGCGATCCATGATTCCCTTCAAAGTGGTCTGAGTGCATCCTTTTTCCCGGATCCACTCCTTGGTGATAGAGAGAAGGTGGTGAAAAGTGCTGTTTTTTTTGCGTGGATGTGATTTTACTCCAATCAAAAGTTAATTGTGATCAGGCGTGTTGATTAGCCCTATTTTAGGTAGGAAATCAGGTCGGGATGGTTTGGACGGTGAAGAGACTTTGCACCCATAGGGCACAAGTCTCGCCAGGGTCGCTTTCCGCTCCCGGGTCTCGCTATGCGTTCTTTGCAAGAGATCGTAGCCGTCCCGCCATCCCCGTCCCCTCAAGCCATATTTTACGATGGGGCAATGGGAAGAGCGAAAGGGTCTTTTTTACCCATTTACTGGTTAATCAACAGCCCTGGGATTAACCATATTTTGCTCAGGATCGGGATGGTGGGGGGGGCGAAGCTCCTATGCGCTCTTCGAGAGATGTAGTCTTTCCATCATCCCTGTCCCTCCAAGCCCTATTCTCGCTTGGTAGCAGGTGAACTGGCGAGTGTTATATCCACTTTCACAACTCATTTGATGTCTAATCAACACGCCTGTTAAAAATCTATTCACATTATACCGAAAAGATTGCGCAAGGCCAAAAATGGGACGCAACGGCTTCCAAAATCAAGGTCAGCCCCTGGTGGGGGCTGGGTGGGTCCTGACTATTCCTCTTCTGGAGTGTAGATGCCTCGGATGTCATTCAACAATCGGCAGAGGGCGGAGGAGTGGTATCGTTCCTTCGGGTACAGGAGAACGACAGGGAGCTGGTGATTCAGGCCCGGAACTCGAAGTTGCCGGAGTTGGCTATCTGTCACTGGGTCGAGACAGAGGCGGGGGATCAGGGCGAGCCCCAAACCCTCCCGGACCATCCGCTTCACTTCTTCCAGACTGGTGAGTTCGATGGAGGATTCGATCCGAATTCCCTTTTCCCATAAGATCTGATCCATCAATTTTCGTTCCGTCGCTTCCGGGATGAGGGAGATTAGAGGGGTTTTTTTCAATTTTTCCAGCTGAAAGTAAGGCTCCTGGGCGACCGGGTGATCCAGGGGTGCGATCAGGGTGAGAGTGTCATAAAAGAGGACTTGGTTTTTCAGGTGATCCAGGGATTGATCCAGATAATTGATTCCGGCATCAAATCGTCCTTCCAACACCCCCTGCACCACCTGATCGCCAGGTAAAGTGTGGACAGTCACCCGAACTTGGGGGCGGTTGTCCCGAAAGTAAATGAGGAGGCGGGGGAGGATGGTAATGGCCGCTCCCGAGGTGGCGCCGATGGTTAATTTCCCCTGCAGCAGCTCTTCCGTATCCTGAACGGCCTGTTTGCCTTCTTCCAACAGGGCGGCTACCTGACGGGCGTAGGGCAGAAAAGCTTTGCCGCCGGAGGTGAGGCGAACTCGTTGTCGCAGGAACAACGGAGCACCCAGCTCTTCTTCTAGGGAGCGGATCTGGGCGCTAACGGCGGGCTGGGTCAAGGTTAGTTTCTGGGCGGCTTTACGGAAACTGTTCTGTTTGGCCACTTCAAGAAAGGTGAGGATTTGGGATAGATTCAAAGGGATCCTCTCCTGTAGATAAAATATTATTATCAACCCCATTATAATAATAAATTAGATTTTTCGATAGAGGTCAAGTACGATAAATTTACAGATAAGAGAAAGGGGAGAGCAAGATGAAAGTGATACCCGGATTGGAAGGAGTCGCAGTCACACAGACAGAATTGTCCTTGGTGGACGGAGAGAAGGGACAGCTGATTTACCGGGGGTATTGGGCGAAGAAATTGGCGGTCTCCGAGACTTTTGAAGCGGTGGTGTATCTCCTATGGTACGGACATCTTCCTGGGAAAGCGGAAGAGAGAAGTTTTCGGGAACTCCTCGCCTCTCAGCGAGAGTTATCGATTCCGGTGTTAGAGAGGTTGGAGCGGTTACCTCGGGAGATGGACTTGATGAGTGTACTGAGAACGATGGTCTCCTCCTTGGGGATTGCCGAGGAAACTCCTCCGACCCCAGCGCAGGCGGTATCGGTGCTGGCTAAAATTCCGACGCTGATCGCTTACCGCTATCATTTGCTCTGCGGGAGCCCAATACCGAAAATTCGGAGGGACCTGTCCCACACGGCTCATTACCTGTATCTGCTTCAGGGAAAGGAGGCTTCTCTTGCTCAGATCCGGGCCTTGGAAGCCTATCTGATTTTGGCCGTGGAGCATGGGATGAATGCTTCTACCTTTGCCAGCAGAGTGGTCGCTTCCACAGGTTCCGATCTGCTATCCTGCTTGACGGCGGCCATCGGGGCTTTGAAGGGGCCCCTTCACGGCGGGGCCCCCTCGGAAGTAGAAGGCATGCTGGAGGCGGTAGAGTCCGTGGAAAAAGCGGAGTCCTGGATCCGGAGGCGGTTGGAAGCGGGAGAACGTCTGATGGGATTTGGCCATCGGATGTACAAGACCCGAGATCCCCGGGTCGAGGCTCTCCGAAAAGTGTCAGAGGAGCTGTCAGGCGAGGAACCCTGGTTTCATCTGGCTGTAGAAGTGGAAGAGATCGCCCTGCGCTTGCTGGAGGAGTACAAGCCGGGGCGTCGTCTTTACACCAATGTGGAGTTTTATGCTGCCGCTGTCCTCCGCGCCGTCGGTCTTTCCAAGGAACTGTACACCCCCACCTTCACCCTGAGCCGGACCGCCGGCTGGTGTGCCCATATCCTGGAACAGGTGGCCCACAATCGAATTATCCGTCCCCAGTCGGTTTATACGGGCGCGATGCCGCGTGATGAAGGTGTGTCTTGAAGTGCAGGGGGTTGTGAAGCGAGTCAGCCCAAAAGGGTAGTGAAAAACAAAATCCAAGTTGCCTGAAAGGACACTCGAATGAACAATGTAGGGAAAATCCCCAAGCTCGTTGCCATGGTTTTTCGGTGACCGGTTTGGGGCTTTTGTTTAGAGGAAAAGGAAAAGACCCGAGTTTTTCCTGTAAAATCATCTTGCAAGGTGGGAGGACAGTTGCCAAAGGTCTCTCCTTTTGATGTAGAATAATAGTTGATTACATTTAAACAACTGAGTTCCGGGAGGATTATACATGATAAAAGATAAATCGATCGCCATCTGGATTGATTTAGAAAACGTTTATTATGGATTGAAAAAATATCATATGAATCCGGACCATCCGGATCCGCAACATAACTTATTTTTGCGTCTTCAGGATCATTACGGTCGTCATAAAATCCGGATGATGGAGGTGTACGGCGATTTTGAACAGTTAGGTCCCGATATCTCTATGAACCAGCTTTTAAAAAAACATGTCCATACTCATCAGGTGCACGGGAACGGACGAGGGGAAGAGGAACGGAAGAATGCTGCGGATATCCAGTTATGCCTGGATGCAATGGATGTGCTTCATACCGTGTCGGAAGTGGAGACCTTTGTGATCGTGAGTGCGGATCAGGATATGATTCCCTTGATGGATCGGTTGTGGTCGAGAGGAAAGCGGGTGGAACTTTTCTGTCTTCAGGATGAAAGTCTCTCCCGAGACGCTCATATGGAAGCCTTCTGTGACGAATTCTATAATCTGTTTGAATTTTTGAATATTAACCAATTCCAGAATCTATCCCATATGGATCGGCATCTTCATGGAGCGTTGATTCAAATCTATGAGTGGTACAAAGATGTGAACAATAAGGGGAAAAGTTACGGGAGTTCCTGGATCAAAAAAGACCTAGTCCGGAAACTGAATCTGTCGGAGGAAGAGGCTGCCGAGCTTTTTTCCAA
Organism: Kroppenstedtia sanguinis; assembly: GCF_050433445.1. Classification (NCBI taxonomy): domain Bacteria; kingdom Bacillati; phylum Bacillota; class Bacilli; order Caryophanales; family Thermoactinomycetaceae; genus Kroppenstedtia; species Kroppenstedtia sanguinis. The sequence goes on from NZ_JBNPXF010000001.1 coordinate 10,715, forward strand.
GCTTCTGCACGGGGATTATTTAGTCCCTCATGAAGTGCATGTAGATGGAAACATCTACTATGGATACCGGGTGAATCAGGATCACCCTCAAGTACGTACCGTCATTCGCATCGCCGGTTACCGCGTGGGATGAAAGCGGTTGGGGGGACCTGAAATTCCGTGGTATAATAACACAGAATTGTCCAGAAGGATATTGGACTGTATTCTAAGAAAAGGGTAACAGGTAGAGAAGGGAGCCAGCAACCATGGATCTGGGAATCAGGGGGCAAGTGGCTCTTGTCACTGCCGGAAGCCGGGGGCTGGGGCGGGCGGTGGCCCTGGAGTTAGCTCGGGAGGGAGCACGAGTGGCTTTGGCGAGCCGGAATCGGGAAAACGCTGAAGGGTCCGCTGCAGAAATCGCTGCTGCAACCGGTTCGGAAGTGGTCGGCTGGCGGTGTGATGTTTCCCAGGGAGAGGAAGTGCGGGAGTGGGTCGATCGGGCCGCCGAGCATTTCCACGGAGTGGATCTACTGGTTTGCAATGCCGGAGGGCCACCAGGGGGGATCTTGGATACACTAAATGATGATGCTTGGCAAAAAGCTTTTGAAACTAACCTATTGAGCGTGGTTCGCTTGGTTCGGGCCACTCTCCCCCATATGAAGAGCGGGGGCAGGATTCTCACCATCGCCTCTTCCTCTGTCAAACAGCCGATCCCCGGCCTCATCCTCTCCAATACGATGCGGGCGGGAGTGGCGGGGCTGATGAAAACTTTATCGGAGGAACTAGGGCCCCGGGGCATCTTGGTCAACACTTTGTGTCCGGGTCGAATCGCCACAGATCGACTGAAGGAACTGGATCGGCAGAAAGCAGAAAGAGAGAGGAGACCGGAGGCAGTTATCCAAAAGGAATCTCTCCGGGAAATTCCCCTCGGTCGCTATGGGGAGCCAGCGGAGTTCGCTCGCACCGCAGTCTTTCTTCTATCTCAAGCCAACACATACGTTACTGGGACATCACTGATGGTGGATGGAGGCATGGTGAAGGCTTTGTGAGGATTGGACACCAATAGGGGGGTAGCGATATGAACGAAAAAGCTTCGGAAGGTTCGATTCGCATCGCCGATGATGTGGTTGCTATTATCGCCGGGTTGGCCGCCACCAAGACCAAAGGAGTGACCGGTATGTCCGGGGGTATTACGGAGGGTTGGGCCAAGCGGGCCAGTGGCAAAAACGTCACCCGGGGAGTCTCTGTGGAAGTGGGGCAGGTGGAGACGGCGATCGATCTGCGGGTGATCGTGGAGTACGGGGTGAAAATCCATGAAGTGGCTCGCGATTTGCAGGAAAATGTGAAGGAAGCCGTCGAAAACATGACCGGACTGTCTGTGGTGCAGATCAATGTCAAGGTGGAAGGGGTAGACTTTCGGGAGGAGGCCCCCGTCACGGAAGAGCGGGGCGTCCGTTAAGGGAATATGGAAGAGGAGTCGGCGATCGCCGACTCCTTTTTCACTTCAGGCCAAGTGTTCTTTTATATAGGTCAGCGCCTGGTCTATTTGTCCTTGCAATTCCTCGGGGATGTCGTCCTCTTCCAGTCCGTGGGGGAAAATGTGACGATAAAAGACCGGGTTTTCCAGTTGGATCACAGTTTGGGGTTTTTCCAGTCGCCCTTCCATCACATGAGCCCGGATCCGCAGATAGTACTCCTCCTCTGCAGTGAAAAGCCTTAAATCAAAACTGGTTTTGGTATAATCCCAGGCGCCGCCGCGGACAAATCCCGCCTCGTTCATCGTTTTTTCCACTTCACCGAAGGTTTTGGTGATGCCCTTCAGTCCCGCCTCTTCCAATACCATTCGTTGATCCTCCCTGTACCAGTCTCCGAAAAAAGATCTTGTTCCTTCCTCATCATAGTATGTCTTGTCGGGTTCTGCAATATGGGAGGAGTGACAGTTTACGTATCTTTTCGGGAAGGAGGTCCATGCTTTAACCGAGGTTTTCCTTCATGCGGCCACATCCCGCTTTTTAAATACGATCCAGGAGATGGCGTTGAAGATGAAAAAGTAGACGGCGAGAACGGTAACCGAGAAGGGGAGGGTCATACCTTTGATCAAGGGCTCCCCTTCTAAGTACTGGCTTAAATCCGTGTTGGCGAACAAGATGTACTTCACCCACTCATAACCCTGAAAGGAGAGAATTCCGACGGCATTGGTACCTGCAAACATCAGGAAGATCGCCAGTCCGATCGCGAGGGAGCTGCTGCGGAAGACCGTAGAGATCATAAAGGCGAAGGTGACCATCATCAGCAGGTTGACACATTCCAGACCATACAGACTGAGGACATGAAGGATCTGATTATGCTCGATCACCTGGCCATTGTCATAGGTCAGATGAGGAGTATCCCATCCGCCGAAACCGAATAGAATGGCACCAAACACCAGACTGAACAGGAAGAGGATGGCTAACAAGGCCAGGGCGAACAGCAGAGTGGACAGGTATTTGGACAGCAGGATCTTGGAGCGGCTGGCAGATCGGATCAAAAGTAGCTTGATTGTCCCCCAGGAAAACTCCCCAGCCACACTGGTTGCCCCGACGATAATGGTGAACAGAGTGATCAGACTTGTGACATCCGCTGTTTTGTACATATAGCCCCACAGGGTCTGTCCTTCGGGGACGATCTCATGATCGATCCGGTGTTGGTTGATTTGGATGTTCTTTTCATAATGTTCCTTGGCACTGGGAGGGATGTCTTCACTCTTCAATAATTTTTGATCCTGTTTCACTTGTTTCTCCAGCTTTTGCTTCCAGTTGGGGCCCAGGTCATCGTCCCCAAAAAGATTCTGTTTGATCATGATCCCCAGGACTCCTGTCGCCAACAACAGCAGGCCGATCATGACCCAGGTGCCGATCCGGCGGAAAATCTTCATGTTTTCGTTTTGCACCAGGCGGACTAAGTTAAACAATTTGCGTACCTCCTGTCAATTCGAGGAATTCATCCTCCAAGGTCCGGGTGGCGGGCCGGATGGAGAAAACCTGGATTCCCGCCTTCACCAGTCGGGCGTTGAGAACAGGGATCTCATCCCAGGTGGTCGTCAGCTGGATTCCCTCCGGGGTGACTTCCAGGGACTGGCCGTTCAAAACCGGTTCAAGGCACTTCTTAGCTTGGGGGATGGGGTCGACGGTGAACAGGACCCTCTGTTGATCTCGAGCTCCATTGACAAACTCCTGGACTTGTTTCACGTCGATCAGCTTGCCGTGTTGGATGACGGCGATCCGGTCACACATCTGCTCCATCTCGGACAGGATATGGCTGGAAACTAACACCGCGATCTGTTCCTCTCGGGCCAATCGGCGCAAATGTTCCCGGAATTCCCGGATTCCGGCGGGATCCAGCCCATTGGTGGGTTCGTCCAGGATCAGCAGGGAAGGGGAATGCAGGAGGGCCTGGGCCAGTCCCAACCGTTGGCGCATCCCCAGGGAATAGGTCTTCACCTTATGATGGATACGATTCTCCAGGCCCACTTGCCGCACCACTTCGTCGATCCGGGTCTTGGGTATGCCCCGGGTCATCCGCCAATAATGGATGAGGTTTTGGTAACCGGTCAGGAATTTGTACATCTCCGGATTTTCCACGATCCCCCCCACGTGGGAGAGGGTCTTTTCAAAGTTCTCCTTCAGGTTGATGCCGTTGATGAGGACCTTTCCCTTGGTGATGTCGATCAGTCCGACAATCATGCGGATGGTGGTCGTTTTTCCGGCGCCATTGGGGCCTAAGAAGCCGAAAACTTCCCCAGGGTTGACCTGGAGGGTGAGGTCGTCCACAATCTTTTTTTTACCGATCACTTTGGTCAGATGCCGAATCTCCAATATCGGCTGCTTGTTCTCCATGTCCCATCCTCCTCTTTATTTGCAGGCGTGCCCGGCATACACCCGGGTCATCCATTCCGCCAGGCTGATTCCTTCATTGGAACGCAGTTCTTCCACATCGGCAAACTTGATGATTTCCCCATCCCGTACCGCCACCACCTGATCCAGCAGGGGTTCCACCTCATTCACCTCATGGGTGGTGATGATCACGGTCTGTTTGGTCAGGTCGATAAAGGAGATCAGTCCCTTGATGATCGAATCCCGGACGATGGGGTCCAGCCCGGAGAGAGGTTCGTCCATCAAGATATAGGGGGCGTTGCGGGAGAGGGTGACCACCAGTTTCACCCGACCCCGATTTCCCTTGGACAGGTTTTTCACCTTCGCAGCGGGGTCCAATCGCATGAAATCCATCATCTCTCGCGCCCGTTCCTGGTCAAAGTCGTCAAATTGAGAGGCATAATAGTCGACGGTTTCTTGGACGGTGAAGAAGGGATAGTAAGTTTCCAGCTCCGACAGGTAGGCCACCTTGTGAGCGATCCGGCGTCGGGCGGGTTCCTCGTCGACCCACACCTGTCCCTTGCTGGGGCGGACGAGGCCGGCGATCAGCTTCAGCATCGTCGATTTTCCACTGCCGTTTTCCCCAACCACTCCGACAATTTGCTTCTCCGGCAGTTCCAGATTCACATCCATCAGAGCGGTTTTGGTAAGGTATCGTTTGCTTACATTTTCAAACCGGATCATGATCCACTCTCCCTCTCACTCAGGTATTTTTCCAGGCCGGTGAGGATCTCCTGGGGGGAAAACCCCAACTCCCCCATCCCCTGCACAAAGACTTCAATCTGTTGGCGGCGCAGATCTTCCCGCACTTGTTCCAGGCGGGAGTCGTCTTCGGTGATAAAGGTTCCTTGACCTCTCCGCGTTTCCACGATTCCCATCCTCTCCAATTCGCTGTAGGTTCGTTGCACCGTGTTGGGGTTCACGTTGGACTCCAGGGCCATCTCCCGCACAGAGGGGAGTTTTTCACCGGGGGTCAACTCCCGGCGCAGGATACGTCGTTGGATCCGGTCAGCCAATTGGAGGTAAATCGGACTGGATGTTTTAAAGTCATCTTTCATCCATCACACCTCCGTTTTTTTGTCCAGCAACCAGGCGGACAGCAGGAAGAAGAGAAACATCAGGGTGAATGACAGGACTCCGTCTGCCCAGGGACCCAGCTCGCTCACCTTGAATTCCACATAGGCCCCATCGGAGCTGACGTGGGTCTTCAATCCCATGAGGGGGTTGTTGAACAGGATCGCCACGTAGATGACTCCACTCCATTTCCCGATCCATCCCTTCAAACTCTGCTGAATCGTCCAGAGTAACAGGAACAGAAAGCCCAGGCTCAGCGAGGCGATAAAGATGGAAACCGCTGCATCCACCAGGGAGTCCATGTCCGCCATTGTGATTTCTTGCATCCGGGTGGGATACGTCCAGATGAGCCCGACGGGAACCACCAGGCTGAACCCCAGCGAGAGAGCAGTGGCGATGCAGGCATTCACAATCTTGGACAACAGCAATTGCCAGGCGGGACGGGGGGAATGGAGCCACAGGTGCATCTGTTTGCTTTCCCGTTCCAGACTGCTGCTCAGAAAGACGGGAAAGTACAGGATGTGAACAAACATCGGGGCCACGATCAGTGCCATTTTTGCTTCCGTATTTTCCACAGTCAGGAGGGCGATGAGATCGATCGACAGAATGATCAGCAATCCCGTCAGCAACCAGGGGGCGACCATCCGAAAATCCTTTTTGCATACGGCTAGCCAGGCGTTCATCCATCACACCTCCATCCGCTTCTCCAAAATCCACTGGGACAGGGTAATAAAGGCTGCCGCGAGTAATAAGTCAAACAGGATTTCACCGGTGTGGATCAAAGGAATGGATGTTGGTTCCTCTGTCAGGCCTTTGAAATTCAGTGTCGGGCCCCATTGGAATAAAAGGTTGTAATAATGACTATTTATCCATTGACTGAAAAGGAACAGAAAAGAGAAGAATCCCGCAGCGGTGAGCAACCATGTCCAGTTGCCCAGGTAGGTGCGAAGCCACCGGTAAACGGACCAGACCGCCAACAAAAGGAGACTCAGGTGGAAGGAGGCCCAAAGAAGCAGTGCCAAAATCAGAACCACATCCCACCAGAAAACAGTCGGATCCAAATCCGAACTGGTTCCGAAGGTATCTATCGGACCCAGCATGAGATAGGTGGGATATAACCCGCTGACTCCCAGAGAGAGGAGGATGAAAGGGATGCCCGCCACCAGTTTGGACAGGATCAATTGCCAGGCGGGGCGGGGGGAATGGAGCCAGCGGTGCATTTGCTTTCCTTCCACCCACAGGCTGATAAACAGGTAAACAGGAAAATAGATGACATGTGCAAATACCAGCAAGGAGCTGAATGCCAATCGCACTTCGGGATGGGATGACCAGGCGAACCAGAGATCAAAAGCGATGATCAGTCCCAATCCCCCTAAAAACCAGGGAAGAGCCAGTCGGAAGTCTTTTTTCAACAGGCTGGACCACGGGCGAACCGTCACCTTGATTCCTCCTTTAGAGTATGTGTCTATGTGTATTAGGTACATAATACAGTGGTGTTCTAGATGAATAGTACACCGGGACAATCAGAGTGTCAACCCTTTTTAATGAAAATAGGTGATCATGGGGAATGGAATTGTGGAAAACGGAAATGATAACCACATAAGGAGGGAACTAGAACATGACCCAGTTACGCGAGATGATGTCGAAAAACGTGGCATCGGTCTCCCCGCAGGACAATGTGTACCAAGCTGCTTCCCTGATGAAAGAGCACAACGTCGGTTCCATACCGGTGGTGGAGAACGGTCGGATTTGCGGCATGGTAACCGATCGGGATTTAGTGTTACGGGCCCTGGCAGAGCAGAAGAACGAGCAAATGACCGTAGGGGACGTGATGACCGATCAAGTGGTGACCGGTTCTCCGGAAATGTCTGTGGATGAAGCATCTAGCCTGATGGCCCAAAACCAGATACGCCGTCTGCCCGTGGTGGAGAACAACCAACTGGTGGGCATGGTTTCCCTTGGGGATATGGCCGTCCGTCAGCCTCACGTCAATGAAGCGGGTCAGGCTCTGAGCAACATTTCTGAGCCCAGTTCTCCCCAGATGTAGCTGCCCATCCCGAAGCCTGCCTTGATCTCAGAGAGGCAGGCTTTTTGGTTGGAAGGTGAGACTTTTTGCTGTTATACATTTTAAAAGTGGCACTCCTGTTCACTACAGCGATCATATCCTTGCGTTTCATGGGGAAATCGACACTGGCCCAGGTCACCCCCCATGATCTGATGGCGATTGTGATTATTGCCGCCCTGGCTACCAATCCGATCCTGGTAAATGAAGTGGGAAAAACATTGTTGGCGATCGTCTTAGTGACCACGATCCATATCCTGTTTGCCAAAATGACCCTCTCTAAACGGGCCAATCATTTGATCTTAGGGGAGCCGACGATTCTGGTCAAACATGGAAGGATGATTCGGGAAAATATGGCTCGCAGTGAGATGTCCGTCTCGGAGTTGATGGCGACGATCCGTACCGAAGGCTATCCCGATATCCGCTATGTCCAGTATGCGATCCTGGAGCCCACCGGGAGTATCAGTGTCCTGCCTCAGGAAGATATGTATCCGGTCACCCCCAAAGATCTCGGAGTGACTAAAACCTATCGCGGCATGGCTCTCGCCCTGGTGGTGGACGGCCATATTCAACAAAAAAATTTGAAACTGATCGGAAAAGATGAGCCTTGGTTGCGACAGAAGCTGCAAGAGCAAGGATACCGGGATATTAGAGGGATTTTGTATGCCGGTAAGCAGGAAGATGAAGAAGAGATCCATGTGGACTTAGGGGATGGCGGAAGGTGAACCCTATTTCCCAAAAGTACCATGGATAACGGAACGTTCGTTCTTATATTCTAGAGAAAGGGAACGAACGTTCCGGATCTGAGGTTGACGAACATGGTGGATGAACAGGAAATGAACCGTTTTTCCGATCTGATAAAAAAGATGGTATTGCTGGATGTGTTGGAGCGGGCCTTGCAATGGGACCACCGGTGGTTAAAACAATCCCCGCTGAAAACCAGTCGGGCATGGATGCGTCTATTGCTTCCGACTTTGGAACAAATCCGCCGGGACCGGAAGGCAGCGGAGCAGGAGATTCATCGAGCTGGAGGACGAATCCTCGAGATTCGCCAGAGGCAGAATTGCCGGGAAGTGACCGTGGTTTACCGGGGATATCGATACACCATGCGTTACCTGAATGGCTGGATTCGCAGCGAGTGTGACGATCTTTTGCTCTACTTTTGGACGGGTAAAACTACCAGTGAGCAAACTCCTCCGAAAGAGACACATTAAGAAAAAGGGGGGAAAGGAATCATGAAAAAAGGGTTGACCACTTTGGCTTTGGGATTGGTGGTCACGCTATTGGGGATGTGCCTTCTGTACAGACGGGAGCGGTTGATCAATGAACTCCGGGATCGGCAGACCCGAGGATGGGGGATTTACGGTTTCGGGCTCGCTCACATTTTGCTGGGTGGATTAGCTGCCGTGATCGGGCGGACTCGATAAGGCGGACACTAGGTCCGCTTTATTTTTTGAGCTTAGCGAGGGCGTAATAAAAAAAGGAGGATCTCCCCATCAGTTGGGAGCCCTCCGATTGCTTGGATTATTCTGTTACAGGGATTTCTTTTTGTCTTTGAATTCCTTCTTTGTGAGCCGAGCTGTTCTCTGATTCCGTTGTCGGATGAAATTCGTTTTCCATTTTGGAGATCACAACGGTGGCAACCCCGTTTCCGATCAGGTTGGTGATCGCACGGGCTTCAGACATAAAACGGTCGACTCCGATCAAAAGGGCAATCCCTTCCACTGGAATCATGGGGAAAGCTGCCAAGGTAGCGGCCAAAGTGATAAATCCGGATCCGGTCACACCGGCGGCCCCTTTAGAAGTGAACATCAAGATGGCGAGCAAGGTTAATTCCTGCCAGATGGTCAGGTCCACCCCATAAGCCTGTGCGATGAAAATGGCTGCCATCGACAGATAGATCGAGGTTCCGTCCAAATTGAAGGAATACCCTGTTGGGATGACCAGGCCGACCACCGGTTTGGAACAACCGTATTTTTCCATTCGCTCCATCATTCTCGGGAGAGCAGACTCTGAGGAGGAGGTACCGAGTACCAGCAGGATCTCCTCTTTGATGTAGGCGATAAATTTGAAAATGTTGAATCCATAAAATTTGGCGATTGTGCCCAATACCAGTATGATGAACAGAAACATGGTAATATAGACGCCAGCCATCAATTTACCGAGGGAGACCAGGGACCCGACCCCAAAGGTTCCGATCGTATAGGACATAGCTCCGAAAGCGGCGATGGGAGAGACCTTCATGACCATGTTGACGATGCCGAAGAAAATGTCGGTAATCCGCTGGAACAGGTCGATAACCGGTTGTGATTTTTCTCCGAGGGAAGCGGTTACCACTCCGAACAAGACGGCAAAGAATAGGATGGGTAAGAGTTCCCCTTCAGCCATTGCACCCACGACATTTTCCGGTACGATGCCGACCAGAAAATCGACGAACCCGCCAGACTCTTCAGCCTGTTTGGCATATTGTGCTACATCTCCGCTGTTAGCAGCGTCTGTATTAAAGCCGACCCCAGGTTGGATCAGATTGACGACGATAATTCCGATAGCCAGAGCAAAGGTGGTGACAATTTCAAAATAAATCAGTGCCTTGCCGCCGATGCGACCCACCTTTTTCAAATCACCCATATTGCCAATGCCGATCACGATGGTGAGAAAGATAATCGGTGCGATCAGCATTTTGATCATTTTAATGAAAACGTCAGCCAGTACCTTTAATTGAGCCCCGAATTCCGGGAAGATAAATCCAACGAGAATACCGATGATAATCCCGATAATGACTTGGACGGTCAGATTTTTAAAGTTGATCCGCATATTATTCCTCCTCTGTATGACAACGCTTTCAAATATCTCATTTATATCTTTCTATAATAATTCGATTTTAAGGGAAACAAAAGATTTTGGTTATAATGGTCTTTTGGCTCTTTTTGATCTTTATGGAGATAACAAAAAGAACGCCTGACTTGGAGGCGTTCGTCGTATTTTTTTATTGAGGAGGATGGATCTCCTGAAGCAGTTGATTGCCAAACCGCTGTCTATATCGGTCATAGACTGGTTTCATCTGTTCCATCCACTTCTGCTTCTCTTTTTCTGGCAAAATTGTGATTTCCAGTTGCGATTGTTTCTTCAACCATTCGAATTGTTGTTCGTTCATGTGTTTGGATTGTTTCAGTATCCAAACTGTGGTCTCCTCCATCGCTTCACTCAATTGCCGTTGAATCGGTCTCGGAAGTTGGTCCCAAAAGGGTTTGTTCATCAGTACCGCATAGCCGAGATAGCCATGATTACTGAGGGTCAGGTAGTGTTGCACTTGATAGAATCGCTTGGAGAAAATATTGGAGATGGTGTTTTCTAGACCGTCCACGCGATGAGTTTCAAGTTCCTGATAGACTTCGGGGAAAGGAACAGGGATCGGATGCCCCCCGAAGAGTTGAAATTGTTCCTCGATCACGGGACTGGGCATAATCCGGAAAGTTTGCCCCTGAAAATCTTCCAAGTGAACCAGCGATTTTTCGTTACTGATCATTTGCTTAAAACCATTGCTCCAAAAAGCCATCCCCTTGATGTTTTTCTCCTCCAGCAATTTTAACAGATGATTTCCCACGGGTCCGGTGAAAACTCGCTCCACATCGTCATGGTTACGAAAAATGAAGGGGAGGTCCAACACCTGCCATTCCGGCATAAAATCGGTTAAATTTGAATAAGTCGGGGCGATCATCTGGACATCCCCTTGCATCAAGGCGTCCATTTCTTCCTCATCGCTGTACAAAACCGCATTGGGGAATACATCCACCTTCACTTTGCCGTTGGTTTTTTGGGATGCCAGCTCGGCGAATTTTTGCGCCGCCAAGCCCTTGGGGGTATTTTCAGCTACGACATGGCTGAATTTGATGACGATCTGCTCATTCAGCCCTTGCTGTTCATCATCATAGATCCCATTGGTTTGAAAAAAAGGGTTGAAAAAGAGGAGGGTCAACGAAAGAATCGTCAGCACGCTTGTCCCGATAAAAAGTCTCATCTTCCCACCATTTTCCGTTATTCTGTGAGGATTCTACTGCTATGATACACTACAAAAAAGAAGAACACACTGCCGGACATGGAGAGGAATCTATGAGAATGTTTCCTTTTCCGATTCACTGGAAGATTACCGCATTGATCTTTTTTATCGTTGGGTTTTCACTCGTCATCGGTGGGATTTTTTTGCTTGGAAATTATACCAAGACCAAGGAAGATGAGTTGAAGAAGCGCTCGGCGATCACCGCCCGCACTGTTGCTGAGCTACCCGAAATCAGAAAAGGTGTCGTCGGGAACAAAGAGGCACAAAAACGGGTAAATTTTGTTGCCGAAAAAGTTCGTGTCATCAACGAAGCCGACTATATCGTGGTAATGAATATGGACAGGGTGCGACTGGCACATCCTTTGGAAGATCGCATTGGAACCGTATCCAAGGGAGCAGATGAAGGGCCTGCATTTGCTGAGCACACCTATACAACACAGGCGACAGGGGAGATTGGAACGGTGATCCGTGCCTTTGTGCCGATTATGAATCAGGAACATCAACAAATCGGTGTGGTTATCGCAGGTTATCGCTTGCCGGGGATCACCGAGATTCTTTTCTCTGTTTACCCGGAGATTTTCTGGACGGCCAGTCTGTCACTGTTTTTTGGCGGTTGGGGTTCCTGGTTGTTAGCACGTCACATCAAAAGGCAAATGTTCTACTTGGAACCTCATGAAATCGCCAATACGTTGGTGAAACAGACGGAAACATTTAATGCGATGCATGAAGGGGTCATTGCCATCGATAATGATGAACGGATCCTGATCTTTAACAACAAGGCAAAGCAAATGATGGGAGTTAGCGGAGATCTGATCGGGAAGAAAATTTACGAGGTTGTCCCGGATACACGTATGCCAGAAATATTAACATTGGATCAGCCGGTATACAATAAAGAGCTACATGTCCGGAATCTGGACATTTTAAGTAATCGGATCCCCATTAAAGTGGATGATCGGACGGTGGGGGTGGTCGCCATTTTCCAAGATCGGACGGAAGTGAAAAAACTGGCGGAAGAATTGACCGGTGTCAAAGCATTTGTAAGCGCTCTGCGGGTGCAAAATCATGAACATATGAACAAATTGCATACCATCGCTGGGTTAATTCAGTTGGGAAACAGTGAAAAAGCCCTGAATTATGTGTTTGAGATTACCGAAGAACAGGAAGAGTTAACCCGCTTTTTAAGCAAAAATATTAAAGACGACAGTATCGCAGGTCTGCTGTTAAGCAAGGTGAGTCGGGGCAGAGAGTTAGGGATTCATGTGTTTATCGATCGGCGCAGTCGGCTGCAATCTTTCCCGGAATATCTAGACAGCCACAATTTTGTTGTTTTGCTGGGCAACTTGGTAGAGAACGCCTTTGAATCCTTTCCACAGGTTTCCATCGGTGAGAAAGAAGTGTATATCAGTATCGGTCAGAAGGAGGAAGCGCTTCAGATTGTGGTTGAGGATAATGGAAGCGGGATCCCAAAAGAACTGCAGGACCGGATTTTCACCCAGGGCTTTTCGACAAAGGGGAGCGAAGGCCGAGGGATCGGACTCCATTTGGTCGGTCAGATCGTCCAGCAAGGGCATGGGAAGATCCAGGTGGAATCGGAACCGGGAGCAGGAACGTGCATCACGGTCACTTTTGAGAAGCAGGAAGAGGGCGATTAGAAAATGATTTCCGTACTGTTGATCGAAGATGATCCCATGGTTCGGGAAGTGAACAAGCAATTTGTGGAACGGGTGCGGGATTATCAGGTGATCAGTTCCGCTCCCAATGGTGTGGAAGGACTGAAACTGGCAAAAAAATTGAATCCTGACCTGGTAATGATCGATATTTATATGCCGGATATGGACGGGCTTGCAACTTTAAAAAAGATCCGGGCGGAGGGCTTGATCACCGATGTGATTGCGATCACGGCGGCGAAGGATGTGGAGACAGTGCGACATGTCCTGCAAAACGGCGTGTTTGATTATATCGTGAAGCCCTTCAAATTTGAGCGGTTAAAAAAGTCACTTGAAAATTACCGCAAGTTCCAAAGCCGACTCCTGGACAAAACAAATATATCCCAATCCGATTTAGATGGAATGTTATTCCAGATGGGATCCGCCCGTCAGCGGGAATTACCGAAAGGATTGAATCGTGTCACTCTGGAGCGGATCCGTAACTTCTTACTTGAGCAAAGTCGCCCGGTTTCTGCTGAAGAAGTGGCGGAAGGCACCGGGATTGCCAGGGTGACTGCACGGCGTTATCTGGATCATCTTGAAAAGGGCGGAATCGTCACTATCCATATCGAATACGGGGGGATCGGCCGCCCGACAAACCGTTATTTAATTATCCGCTGATCGCTCATTCTGCCGGAGGTTCCCACCGGTTTTCCGTCATTCCCCGGAATAAAAGCAATGTCACAATCGAAACCTACAAAGAGTGGAAAGGGGTGCCCTGATTATCGGGAAGTACTTGATCAAGTTCACCCTGTAGGAAAGGGGAAAGACTGTATGGAACCGATCACCTATCTGGCTTTAGGTGATTCCCTGACCGAAGGGGTGGGTGCAGACGGGCCGGACAGCCATTTCGTAGCCCAACATTTTCAGGGATTGAAGTGTTCGCAGGGATGTCGGTTGATCAATTTGGGGATCTCAGGTCTGACATCGGATGAATTGTACGAACTCGTAGGGACACCGGCGATTCGCAAGCTGATTCCACGGGTTTCTCATATTACGATCACTACCGGGGGTTGTGATTTCATCGATTGGTTTGAAGCGGGAGCTTCCATTTCCGGTTTAATGACCACGATGAAAAAAGTCCGGAGACAGATCAAGCAAATTTTTCAATCCGTGCGGGAGTTGAATTCCATCGCCAGGGTACAAGTGTTGGGCCTTTATTTGCCTTTGCCCGCTTATGAACAGAACTTCTCCCTGGCATGCCGCACAGTGAAAAAAATGAATAGAGAATATGAGCAACTCTGTTCAAAAAATGGCATGCAGCTGATCGATCCCTTCTCCGCTTTTTTGCACCACCAGGAGTTCTTCGCCGATGAAGTTCATCCCAATCAACAAGGTTATGATGTACTGGCTCGGTTGTTCCAGGATGGGACCAGCCCCACTCCTGAGAAACCATCGGGGAATCAGGTGTACCTGGAAGATGTGGTAACTTAATCCACAAAAAAGAGACCCCCACGGGTCTCTTTTTTGTGGGATGAGGAGCGGTGGTGAATAAAAAACGGCGGATAGACCAATAAAGGATAAATGAAAGTGTTCTCCGTCAACGAAGGAAGGTCAACCCTTCATATCCGTATTGATTTTGCGAAGTTTCTTCTGAGCCGAGGTGGGATTTAAAGGAGGTTGCTCCCGCAATTCAGTCTCCATTTTTTGCAGAGAGTCAAATAATTTGTGATCTGTGGTGACATGAATCTGATATTGGGGATAGGTTTTTCGCAACCGGTGAAAAACAGTTTTTCGGATGTCTTTCAGAAAGAATCGGTTGAAATTCTCCACTTTTAAGCCGACGGAGAGATCCTTTTTGATGATGACCGCTGTAGCCTCTTTCACCCTCCCATCCTGGCGGGCGATCTTTTTGGCGGCATCCATCCGTTGCGGATCGGTGGCTTGATGTTGAGCTAGGGGTAACGGTTTCTCCGGCTTTGGAGTTTCCTGAGCCTGCTGATTACATCCGCTCAGGATCCATGCGAACAAGAAGAAGATTGTATAAACCTTTTTCATTTCACTACTCTCCTCAAAGTCTTGTGATCAGAATTAAAATCGGGGGTTAAACGATGACCACTTATTCCAAAGTCAAGCAAACCTTTCTCGATCTGAAAAGCGCCAAGGCAACCTTTGAACAGTATGCTCTGCTTTCCGGGGAAGGAAATGCCCGTTCTTTTCAGGAAATCGCCGAGAGGTTGGAACCTGTACTCCAACGTTTGGATCAGCGGATCCAATCGATGGAATTTGAGGAACCCCAATACAGAGGTTCATAAGATCAAAAGGGGGGATCCACAATGCCAGTTTGGTTGCAAGTGATCTTGCGTACTCTTGGTGTTCTACTCTTTGCGGCGATCTGGTTGCGCCTGTTAGGAAGAAAGATGGCGGCAGGCGTGGCTGCTTTTGACCGGGTTTATCTGGTGGGATTCGGAGTGATGGCCGCCCTTCTCGCTTTAAACCAGATCCGGCCGCCCTTGCTGGGATGGATTGCCTTGTTAAGCTGGGGACTCACAGGCCTTGCCTACAGTTACCTTTCTCTGAAAAGCAAGTGGGTGCGAGATCTCATTCACGGCAAGGAAGCTGTTGTGATCAAGCACGGAAAGGTGATGGAAGAGCAGTTAAAAACCGTCCGTTTCACCCCAGAAGATTTGTTACAACAACTCCGGCGGCGCCAGATTTTCAACGTGGCTGACGTGGAGTTCGCCGTCATGGAAGCCAACGGGGAGATCAGCGCGCTGGTGAAATCAAACAAACAACCTGTGACAGCCCAGCATCTGGGTGTGGAAACCGCTCCCGAGGTGGGTGTGCAGGCGGTGATTCTGGACGGAAACATTTTGGACGAGCCCTTGGCCACATTGGGATTGAACCGCAATTGGTTGGAGACGGAGTTGAAAAAAATAGGGGTACGTCCGGAAAATGTGTTTCTCGCCCAAGTGGATGCTATGGGAGAGCTGTATGTGGACCTCTTTGACGATGCGATCCAAGTGCCAAAGCCGACCACCCGGCAACTCTTGCTCACCACTCTGGAAAAAGCCCATGCGGATCTGGAATCCTATTCTTTGGATACGGACCATCCCCAAGCGAAAAAAATGTATCAACAGTGTGCTCGAGAAATCGCATCCATTCTATATGATGTACGGCCGCTCCTGAAATAATCGTTCGGAGGTGAGGAAGGTGTCCAAGAAGAAAAAGAAAAAATTAACACCCACACAACAAGAATATCAGGAATTTGTAAAAAAACGGGAGACGAAACGCCCGCTTCTGGCCAACTGTTTCCGAGCCTTTCTGGTAGGGGGGACCATCTGTCTCTTGGGCCAGTTCATCTCCTGGTTCTATACCCAGTTCTTTGACTTCACGGAAAAGACAGCGGGAGACCCGACGACGGCCACTTTAATCTTTTTGGCGGCTTTGTTTACAGGTTTGGGCATCTATGACCATTTGGGTCAATGGGCCGGAGCGGGCACGGCGATTCCAGTAACAGGTTTTGCTAACTCTATCGCATCGGCGGCGATTGAACACCGCGCTGAAGGATTAGTGCTCGGAGTCGGGGGGAATATGTTCAAGTTAGCCGGTTCCGTGATCGTGTTTGGCGTATTTGCCGCTTTTCTCATTGCGATCTTGAAAGTCCTCTTAAAAGGGTTGGGAGGGATTTGAGTGATCCGTGGTCGCACTTGGATTTTTGCAAACAGTCCCTATATCGCCGCTTCTGCGGCAATCGGAGGTCCTTTTGAAGCCAAGGGACCTCTGGCCCGGGATTTTGATTTGTTGCATGAAGATATATGGTTGGGACAAGACAGTTTTGAAAAAGCCGAAAAAAAGTTGTTGGAACAGGCAGCAGAACGGACCATCGATAAGGCCGGCATGCGCAAAGAAGACGTTCAGTTTTTTTTGGCTGGCGATCTGTTGGACCAAGTGATTACCAGCAGCTTCTCCGCCAGGACATTGTCCGTCCCTTATCTGGGTATATTTGGAGCTTGCTCTACTTCCATGGAGGGGTTGGCCTTGGGCGCCCTTTTGGTAGATGGGGGCTATGCAGAACGGGTGCTGGCGGGAACCGCCAGCCATAACTCCACCGCCGAAAAACAATTCCGTTATCCGACGGAATACGGCTCTCAAAAGCCCCCAACCGCCCAATGGACGGTAACTGGTGCGGGTGCGGCTTTGTTGACGGCGGAAAAAAAGAGCAATCTTCAGGTGACCACGGCCACCATCGGTCGTGTGGTGGATATGGGGATTTCAGATCCTTTCAATATGGGGGCGGCGATGGCACCAGCGGCAGTGGATACGATTGAAGCTCATTTTAAAGATCTGGAAAATCCGGAATACGATTTGATATTGACCGGGGATCTGGGGAAAATCGGTCACCGAACCGCTGCCGATTTACTGGAGAAACATGGTTTGCAACTTCCCAAAGATCGGTTTGGCGACTGTGGGCTGATGATATACGGGAAAGATCAGCCTGTACAGGCTGGAGCCAGCGGATGTGCCTCATCAGCGTGTGTCACTTACGGGCATGTATTGAATCGAATGAGAAAAGGGGAATTGCGCAAGGTGTTGATTGTGGCAACCGGTGCCTTGTTGTCCCCACTCAGTTACCAACAGAAGGAGAGCATTCCCTGTATAGCCCATGCTGTTTCCATTGAGGTGAAGGAAGGGGGCGATCCTTCATGAGCTATGTCTGGGCTTTTGTGGTGGGGGGAGTCATCTGTGTGATCGGGCAATTGATGATGGATGGGTTGAAGCTGACTCCCGCTCATACCACCAGTATTTTGGTCGTGGTGGGTGCCATACTGGGAGGGCTAGGATGGTATGAATCCTTGATTGATTTTGCTGGAGCAGGGGCCACTGTACCGATCACCAGTTTTGGAAACGCTTTGGTTCACGGGGCGATGGCGGAAGCAGAGAGGCATGGGCTGGTCGGGGTGGTCACTGGGATTTTCGAAGTGACCAGTGCCGGGATCTCCTCGGCGATTATCTTTGGTTTTCTGATGGCCCTCATCTTCAAACCCCGGGGATGAAAGAATGAAAAAGAGCCTATCTCCAAGGTAGGCTCTTTTTCATTCTTTACTGATTGTATTGAGGTTCTTCCTGCATGACTTGCTGTTCCCTGGTTTTCAATTCCTGTACGATGGAGTCCATGTTTTGCGCCATCTGTTTGTACATCTGTTTTGCTTGCTGATTGTCCGTATCCAGGGAAAACGTGCGCAGATTGGCAGCGACTCCCTCTGCACTGGCAATGGTTTGTTGTATTTTTGTTCCGACCGTCACGAGAATCCCTCCTTAGGTAGATGGGTACATCCGCTAGGATGTTTCAGGCGAGGGCAAACTATGTATCCGCACCCGGATTTCAGTCAGTTGTCGTGAAAATTCTGGGGAGCGGTTGAAAACGGTGCAAAGTTTTTCTTTACGCCATGGTTCGTCCCGCTTCGAATTAAACTGTCAGGGTATGAACCATTGCATCAAGGTTTGGATCACAGAAGAACATTTTTCCGGGTGCAACAGATTATGATCCACATCAGGGAGAAAAATGCACTGCTTCTCTGCGACAGAAACTCGATCCATAAAGCTGCCCAGTTCTTTCGCTGGAATCAATGGATCCTTTTCTCCGCAAATACACAACGTGGGGATCTTCACCTTTTCGGCAGATTGACAAGCGATTTGTTTGTGGTTTAAAAGTTCTTGCAACCAGCGGAAGGAATAGCGCAAAGCAATAAACGGGTCACTCAATTTATTTCTTACATCATACGTTACAATGGATCTCAATCGGGGGATTCGGCGGGCCACTTTCATCAGATTGTACGGGTTGATACTGAAACCAGGAAATGAAAAACTGATGAAGCGGATGAACCATCTTACGATAGAAGGGATATAGAAACGTAAGTAAATGGCGGGGGCGGACAAAACGATCCGGTCTACTGGGGCCGAGTATTCCTGAATGTACCTGGTGACGATCAAACCGCCCAGACTGTGTCCAATCAGATCACAACGGATCTCTCCGAATTTGCGGCGGAAATAGTGAATCAATTGATCCAGGTCATGCATATATTCCTCGAAACGTCTGACATGGCCGCATTTTCCACCGGAACAGCCGAATCCCCGCAAATCAAAAGTGACAAATGCGAAATTATGTTCACAAAACAAGTGGCCAAGGTGTTTGTAAATATCGATATGTTCACCTGCACCATGGATCAAGATCACCATGGTTTTGGGATCTGCGGGGGACCATACTCGATACCTGAGTTCAATTCCGTCTCTCGTTAAAAATCGGTTTTCATAAGTGTTGACTGTAGTCATGGTTCTTCCTTCCGTCATTCTGCCTGGCTACTCTGGTTTTCAAAAACAAGATTCACCTTCGGACTTGGATTTAACTTTTGTATCCGTCATACTCGCAGAGCAACCAGTTCTTCGATTGATTCGCGTATTGCCGAACCTTTCGGAGAGAGTTCACGATCCACAAACCTTTTCTGAGATGGCTTTCCTTTAATTTTCCCGGCATTTCGCTATTTAGTCACGTCTACTTGGCAGACCTCAAAGACCCTTGGTTTGCCCAAAACCAAAATGAAAACCCGCGTTGACAATCAATGGTGTCCATGTTAGAGTATCAACAACATTTTCATACCTAAACGCGTTGAAGAGGAAAAGTAGACAGACGGAACTTGATTGCAGAGAGCCGGTGGTTGCTGCGAACCGGTATCAGTCCGTCCGTCGAATTACACCTTGGAGCTGACGGTTGGGAGCCGGGAGATGTTCTCGGTGAACCCGGAACGGAATCCGCCGTTATCCGGATCGCACATGATCGCCATGTGCTCTAAAGAGGGATCTTCTTTGAGGATCCAAAAAGGGTGGTACCGCGAGAAATTCTCGTCCCTTATGGGGGCGGGGATTTATTTTTTTATTTGAAGAGGGGAGGTTTTCAGGCATGATTATTGTGTTGGAATCAGATGCCAGCCGTGGGGAAGTGGATCGGATCGTCAAGGCTGTGGAGGAAAAGGGGGTGAAAATCCATTATTCCAAAGGGGTGGATAAGACCATTCTCGGCCTGATCGGAGATAAGAAAATCCTGAGCCAATTGGCAGTGGAACGTTTTTCCGGTGTGGAAAAGGTGGTTCATGTCAGTGAGCCGTTTAAGCTTGCGAGTCGCTCCTTCCATCCAGAACCGAGTCAGGTTCAGGTAGGGAACGTGACCATCGGTGGAGGAGCCCCGGTGGTGATCGCCGGCCCCTGTTCAGTGGAGAGTCGGGAGCAGATTTTGGAAACTGCCCGAGCCGTGAAACAGGCGGGAGCCAGTCTGTTGCGGGGAGGTGCGTTCAAACCTCGCTCTTCTCCGTACTCTTTTCAAGGGTTGGGAGAAGAAGGATTGAAACTGTTAGCAGAGGCTGGTGAAGAGACCGGACTTCCGGTGATATCGGAAGTGATGGATCCTGAAAATTTGGATCTGGTGGCTGAGTACGTGGATGTCCTGCAACTGGGTGCCCGGAATATGCAAAATTTCCACCTGTTGAAAAAGATTGGGCAGGCAGGCAAACCGGTCTTGTTGAAGCGGGGTTTGTCCGCCACCATCGAGGAATGGCTCATGTCTGCGGAATATATTCTCAATGAAGGCAATTCCCATGTCATCCTGTGTGAGCGGGGGATCCGCACCTTTGAGACAGCTACCCGAAACACGCTGGATCTTTCCGCCGTCCCGGTGATCCGCCATTTGAGCCATTTACCGATCATCGTCGATCCCAGTCATGGGACGGGGAAGTGGCGTTATGTCGCCCCGATGTCCCGGGCGGCTTTGGCCGCGGGCGCCGATGGATTGATGGTGGAAGTTCACCCGGACCCCGAAAGGGCTCTCTCAGATGGACCCCAGTCTCTCACTCTGGATAATTTTCGTGGCATGATGGAAGAGTTAAACTAACCACATCCATTCCCGGAGTGGAAAAGAAGACGAGCGAGGTTCCGAACTCCGGGCACCTGCATAGGGTATAAGGTGAAGAAGCGATGGGGGGTGAATGCTTTTGAGTGCCTACCATTACCCCATGGACCCCCGCTACGGATCACCATCCTGGTACGGATCCCCAATGATGCCCGATTACACACCCATGCAGGGGCCCATGTTTAACCAGCCAGTTCCATCCCAACCCTTGCCGCCGGATTCAACGGAATTTATGCCCCTTCCTCCGGACCCCCGTCCTGGAATGGGTCGCGGGTGGAGAAGGCCAAGGCGAGGTTGGTTCGGAAAAAACAGGAGAGGGAATTTTTTGTCCCAACAAGTGCAACAATGGATGGGGCAAAGAGTCCAGGTTGCCACCTTCTCTGGAAAGCTGGAGGGAGAGGTGGCCGGTGTCTATTCGGATCACTTCCTGCTTACCAAAGAGGACCGAAGGTATTATATTCGTTGGGATGCCGTTGTTTACGTAACCTCGCTGGAAGAGGAGTAGTTTTTCGTTTTAAAAACATCCGCATGCCCCCTCCATTACTGAAGGGGGCATGCGGATGTTTTGGATTGTCGCTATTCAAGCGTTTAGGAATTATCCTGGCCGGGCACCAGATCCGAATTTACCAGACATGACCTGGAAGCGGCGTTTTCAGAGGGCCGGGATGGGGTTTCACATAACCTTTTCGTTGTTCTACCGATCCAAAATCACTCCATGTGAAACCTCACCCTCCCGGTGACGATTTTTTCACCACGTTTCTAGAATGTGAATGCCGTTTCTTTTACTTCGATTCAAGTAATCTTCCAAACGAAGCATATTTGGGCATAGAACTTCCATCCTCGCACAAACCGCGATGGATATCATCTCATATCTTGCATATGAGGTGATATTTTATGCCATCCGAGTTTGTGCATTATACTTTTCTCGCAAAAAAACCTTCTGTTGTGGATCGAATTCGCCAATCTGGCGGTAGCATTCGGTATTTTAGCCGATACAGTGGATTGATCACAGCCCGCATTCCCATGGCCCAAGCGAGTCGCCTCCTGAGGGGACCCGATGTGCTTCTGTCTGAGGAAGAATGTCGGATTGCTCTTCCCCAACCGAAAGTGAGCCAGATTCTTACCCGGAAACAATATATGCAGCAAACCCGCGCCGCTGGGCAGACCCTGACCTGGAATATCCAACGGGTTTGGGGAGGCGGCAGCCCCCTTCCCGGTGCGGGCAAAAAGGTTCGGGTGGGCGTGATCGATTCAGGAATTAATTTGAATCATCCGGATCTGGTATCCAACATCAAAGGCGGCGTCAATTTTATTCATCCAGGCCGTTCCCCTATCGACGGCAACGGTCACGGCACCCATGTAGCGGGGGTGATTGCCGCCCGTAGCAATGGCATCGGAGTGGTGGGGGTGGCTCCGTCCAGTAACCTCTATGCCATCAAAGTGTTGGATGATCAAGGTTCCGGTTCGGTCACAGATTTGATTCGGGGGATTGATTGGGGGATCGACCATGGGATGCATATCCTCAACCTGAGCCTCAGTCTCTCCGGATCCCAAGTTCCCGCCGCCCTGACCCATGCAGTCCAAGCTGCGACGCGAAAGGGGATTCTGGTGATCACGGCGGCGGGAAATAGGGGGAATGCTCAAGGGACAGGAGACCAAGTTGAGATGCCTGCCCGTCTTTCTTCCACCATCTCTGTGGCCGCTCTTGATCGCAAGAACCGTCGTGCTTCCTTTTCTGCCACGGGGTCGTCCCTGGATCTGGCTGCACCAGGAGTGAACATTCTCAGCACCTACAACGAGGGTCAATATGCGGTGTTAAGCGGGACATCCATGGCGGCCCCTCATGTCTCAGGGGTGGCGGCCCTGTTCAAGCAAAGGGGATTGTCCGCCGCCACGGTTCGTCGTCAGCTGTTGGGAAAGGCGATCCACCTCGGCTCCCGCCGTTGGTATGGAGCGGGGCTGGTTCAGGTGAAGAAGGAGTCATGAATCTAATTTCCCGTTGGGAAATGTGAAATCTGTGAAAACCGCCTGGGACAGGCGGTTTTTGAGCTTATAAAAAAAGAGCCGTCACAGAGGACGACTCCTTCCGGGTTTATTCCTTTTCTGTTACCTCAGTGGGTGTGGATTGTTCATCCGGTGCCGGTTCTATTTTAGATACCAAGAGCCGGCTCACACTGTTCTGATCGATATCTTGTACCCGAAATCGAAAGCCTTGGTGAGAAACCTCGTCCCCCACGACGGGCACTTCGTTGAGCTGAGAGAAGATCCAGCCGCCGATGGTGTCGTTATTCGGATCTTCGATGTCGGTCTGAAAGTATTCGTTCACTTCTTCGATCAGGAGGCGGGCATCGATGGAGGTCTCATCGCCGATCTTCTGGAAAAAAGGGCGTTCATCGTCAAATTCATCCTGAATCTCGCCAAAGATTTCCTCGATGATATCCTCAGTGGTCACCAGTCCGGAGGTTCCACCGTATTCGTCGACAACGATCGCCATCTCCGACTTTTTCTTCTGCAATATGCGCAGGACATCCTTGATTTCCATCGTTTCCGGTACCCGGATGGCGGGACGGCTCAATTCTTTCAGGTCCGGGGTTTGGCCGCTGACCAATCGTTCATACACATGGCGACTGTGAACGATACCGATGATGTCATCCTTGTCTTCCCGACACAGAGGAAAGCGAGTATGACGGGCGGCGAGGATATTGTCCAGATTCTCATTGAAAGAATCCTCGCTGTACAGGCATTCCATATCCACGCGGGGAACCATCACTTCCCGGGCGACCCGGTCAGTGAATTCAAAGACGTTGTCAAAGAGGGAGAGCTCTGTCTGATCGATGTATCCGCCTTTATGGCTCTGGGCGACCATCATGCGAATCTCCTCTTCGGTATGTGCCTGTTGCTGGTCTGGATCCAATTCGATACCGATCCAGGTAAGGATCTTGTTGGCGGCACTGTTGAGGACCCAGATAAAAGGAAAGAAGGCTCTATAGAACCAATTGAGAGGGGTTGCGGTCCAGAGAGTGGTTCCTTCCGCCCGCCGGATTGCCAAGGATTTGGGAGCCATCTCACCGAGTACGATGTGAAGAAATGTGATGATGGCAAAAGCCAAGGCAAAAGACAAGGAGGAGACCAGCCAGGGAGGTACTTGGAAAGGAAGCGCTTCCAAGGAGGGAGCTACAATCAAGTGTGCAATCGCCGGCTCCCCAACCCACCCCAATCCCAGGGAGGCTAAGGTGATCCCCAGCTGTGTGGCTGACAGATAGGCATCCATATTGGAAACCACTTGTTGGGCCACCTTGGCCCGCACGTTGCCTTCTGCTTGAAGTTGGGCGATGCGTGTGGCCCGTACTTTCACGATCGCAAACTCGGATGCGACGAAGAATCCATTCAAGAAGACAAGAACGATCACCAGAATCAGATTCCAGATGATCTCAAGAAATGATTCCAAGCGAGAGCGACCTCCTGATTTGAAGCTGATTTTTATCTGTTAATGACCAGTCTGTGCGTTGATTCACGATTTTAGTTTAACTATGACAAGGTTATCAAAAAGTTGGTGGTTTGTGTAGATGAACTTTACATACCATCCGTGAAATAAAAGAATGACCCCGGAGAATATGGGGTCAGGGCAACAGATAATGGATAAATACGGTGGCAAATCCGAAATAGATCAATAAAGAAATGATATCGTTAATGGTGGTGATCAGGGGACCTGAAGCGACAGTCGGGTCCACTTTCAGCAAATTGAGGAGAAGGGGGATCAAAGTTCCTCCAAGAGTCCCCAGAATCAGGGTGAACCACATGGAGGCTCCCACCACCAGACCCAGATTCAGATTATAGAGCAGGCTCACTGTAGCCACAATCAGAAGGGAGCAGACGGTGGCGATAATGATTCCAACCGTTCCTTCCTGTTTTAGAATCTGCTTGTATTTGTCACGGGTCAGCTGACCGGAGCTTAAGCCCCGGATGACCAGGGCGAGGGATTGGGTACCGGTGTTACCGGTCATTCCGGCGATCATCGGCATGAAGAAGGCGAGGGCGGCCACTTTGTTGATGGTGTTTTCAAAAGCGCTGAGCAAAGTGGAGGTCAGCATCCCGATGAACAAAAGCAAGGTCAGCCATGGAATTCGGCGTCGCGCAGATGCAAAGGGATGGGTGAGAACATCCATTTCCGTCTGCCCGACGGCGGAGATTTTCGAGATATCCTCATGGGCTTCCTCAACCAGAACGTCCACCATATCATCGATGGTGATGATCCCGAGCAACCGCTTCTCAGCATCCACCACCGGGATCGCCAGAAAGTCGTAGCGCTGGATCAGTCGGGCCACCACTTCCTGATCCATATCGGCAGTCACGGAGATGATCCGCTCAAACATCACATCGACCACCGGTGTGTCCGGAGGGGCGATCAGGAGTTCCCGGAGAGAGACGACCCCCACCAACCGGTCGTCGGCATCGATGACATACACATAGTAAACCGTCTCTGCTGTGGGTGCCTCTCTTCGTAAGTATTGTATAACCTCTTCCACCGTGTAGTAATTGTAGACACTGACGTACTCCATCGTCATCCGGCCGCCTGCAGTGTCTTCCGGATAATGGAGCAGAGCGCGGACCTTATCGGCCTCATCCCGTTCCATCGCTTTCAGTAGAGTATGGACATTGGCCTCTTCCAATTCCCCCATCAAGTCGGCTACTTCATCGGAGGACATCAGGTTTAATACACGAGAGGTTCTTTCTGGATCCAGGTGGGTCAGGACTTCCTGTTGTTCCTCGGCCTCCAATTCTTCCAGCAGCAGAGCGATCTCTTCCGGATCCAGCATCCGGATGAAATGAGGACGGTAAACACGGGACAACCGGAAAAAAATCTGGCCCAAGTCATAGGGTTGCAACTCCTCTAACAAGGGACGGAGGAAGCGCTTCTCCCGTTTTTGGATCGCCACTTTAATCGCATCCAGGTCCACCTTTAACCGCCGTTCTTCCTGATTGGGCATCGTCTGTCTCCTCCTTTCTCCACAGAATGAAAACCTCCATCATCATATCAGATCAAGACCGGTTTGGAAACGGGCGTTACGCAGTCCCATTGTATAGGACAAGTGCTTCTCTCATATAGAATAGTATTGGCTCCTCTGGACTTAGTGCGGAATTAGGCGAGGAGGTTCTTGCAAGAGATCGGAGCCGCTTTCTCTTCTGGCTCCGCCTGTGAGATCCAGGTTTCCGGATGGAGCACGATGCAAAAGATAAGGAGGGTTGGGCGTGAATGTCCCCCCATTTCCTGGGTCGGGGATGCCGATCCCTTTCCATGGCAGGGTAGATCCCCGGTATGGGATGCTGATTCCGTCGCACCCGTTCCCATATCCCTGGTCACCAGTTTGGGGACCCCCGGGAGTTTCTGCCACATCCTATGCTCCCTTCAGAGGATTTTCGCCACCGGTTCCTCATCCCCATTTTCAAAAGCCATACCCCTCACCGGGAAGGAAAAAGGGAAAAGAAGTGCCTCCGTCCTGTCAACCGCTCTGGGATTCACCTGAATCCCCAGAGTCTCCATGGATTCGGATGTAAGAGGCGTGTAATGTGTTGAAAGCCCCAAAACCTGAGATGAGTATGCCGTTGACAGAAGTGGGATACTATCTTTGCCGGAAACGGCAGAATGGGATAAAGGAGGGGCCTTCATGCGTATTCCTGAGATTGGAACACCACGCCGGGAGCCGGAAATCACCGTTCCTCGGGAACCGATCACCACATCTCCGGAACAACCTGACCGCGGGGAACCCCCGAAGCGGGACCGTGAGCCTGACCGGGAACGTGAACGACGGTTCAAGGCCTGATCCGACTTTTATTATGAAAAGCCCTGCACCATAGGTGCAGGGCTTTTCAATGGCGGGTTTCTCCCCCATCTGAAGGGGAAGGCTTAGTTTGTACGTGAAAAGTAAATTCCATGGGATGCTCCAGTTTATCCAGTGAAAAGACATGTACCGGGTGTGTTAAAGCGGACAGGGAGAAGGAATCTGGAGCGGGGGTGGTTTCCCGCGCATAGACATGGATCTTTCGCTCCTTTTGCAACACACTGTCCAATGCGACTCCGTATCCGCCGGAAGGGCGCTGGCCGAGAGCGATGATCAAGTAGGTTTGATGCTCGTGATGGATTACGGTTTCCCCGCCATGGATCCGGGAACGGAATTCCTCCACCTTTTGTTTTACCGGATCTGGCAGGAAAGATAGCTGGGGCTCTGAGCGGACATCCAGTTTTCGGGTCTCTGGATCATCAACGGGAACAGCGGAGGTGTTTTTTTTCGAGGAGGGGGACTGCGGCTTTTCCGTCTCTTCGATCTGATAATCGAATTTTACCTCTTCTTTGGGTGTGGAAAGGGAGATCACGGTGCTGGGAGTAGAGAAGGCTTGGGTGGTGAAGGCATCTTCAGCCGGGGGGACCTCCTGGCCGTGAACCTGAATCACATTCCCTCTTTGCACCACTTGTTCGATCTGAATGGAATAGCCGCCGGTGGGGCGCTGGCCGAGAGCCAGGATCAAGTAGGTTCTGTCGCCGGAGATGACTTCAGTGTGGGAAAAAGAATCTCTAGTGGCGTGCCTCACTTTCTCCTGTCGCTGTTTCACCTCGTCGGGCAGGTTACTTGGGGATTCCTTCCGAAAGGAAAGGGGTTCCCAGGATTCTCCTTTTCCTCCTTGGGCATTGTCGGACAGAAAAGGGATGCCACAAGCACTTGCAATCAAGGCAAACATCGTAAACATGAGAAGGGTCACCTTCCAGTTTCGCATTCTGGTGCCTCCCGTCAGATGGACTCACTTACTTATGGGACGGGATACAGAGACAAAAGGGGTCAAATTTGAAGGGGACTTTTCAGTTTATTTTACCATAGAATGTCCAATCGTGTCATGGAATCCCAGTCATCTGTAAAAAGTAAGGGTGGAACCTATGAACACGGGAGGTGTCTCCATGATCTTTCGCAGGGAATGCCCTCTGATTATACAAGGAGACCAAACTGTATTGCTGGAAGCGGATCATCCTTCCTTTCAGCGAGTACGGGATGACTTGTCAAGCTTCGCCGAGTTGATCAAATCGCCGGATTTCCTTCACACCTACCGGATTACCCCGCTCTCCCTGTGGAATGCGGCAGCATCCGGTATAGATACCCAGTGGATCCTCTCTTTCTTGGAGAACGAAAGCAAATTCGGTCTGCCTGCCTCTTTAAAAAAAGAAGTGGAGGAGATCCTGGCCCGATACGGTTTGCTCAAATTGGAGACATCAGATCAGGGCTTGGTGCTGTCTGTGGAAGATGTATCTCTTTATCAAAGAATAAAGGAGAGATATCCCACCAATCAACTAGTGCCTTTATCTGGACAACGTTTTCAGGTTCCCTCCCACCTGCGGGGGCTGTTGAAACAGGAATTGATCCAATGGGGCTATCCGGTGGAAGATGTGGCCGGTTTCACTGAAGGGGAGGTCTTGGATATCCGCCTGCGAAAGCGGACCGTGAGTGAAGGGAAACCTTTTCAGCTTCGAGACTACCAAAAGCGAGCAGTGGACTCTTTTTATCAAAAGGCAGATACAACAGGGGGTAGCGGTGTGCTGGTTCTTCCTTGTGGGGCAGGGAAGACGGTGATCGGGATGGCCGTGATGGAAAAAGTGGGGCGCGCCTCTTTGATCCTTACTCCCAATGCCACATCTGTCCGTCAATGGATCCGGGAATTACTGGATAAGACCTGTCTGACAGAAAATGAGGTGGGGGAGTATACAGGACAAGCCAAAGAAGTCCGTCCGGTTACTGTTGCCACATATCAGATTATCACCACACGGGATCCGGAAAAAGCCGCTTTGCATCACATGGAGTTGTTTGAGAAACGGGACTGGGGTCTAGTGATCTATGATGAAGTCCATCTGCTCCCGGCACCGGTTTTTCGTGCCACTGCCGATATTCAGGCTCGGCGTCGTCTGGGATTGACCGCGACCTTGATTCGAGAAGATGGACGGGCGGCAGATGTTTTTTCCCTGATCGGACCCAAAAAGTTGGAAGTGTCCTGGCGGGAAATGGAGGAGGAAGGGTGGATTGCCAAGGCGGTATGCACTGAAATTCAGACCGGAATGGATGACAGACGCAGGCGGAAGTATGAGCAGGCTCCTCCCAAAAACAAGTATCGGATCGCAGCGGAAAATCCGGAAAAATTAGCGATCTTACAGGAAGTGTTGGAGCGACATCGGGAAGAGAGTGTCTTGGTGATCGGACAGTACCTTTCTCAATTGAGGGAAGTGGCTGACCGATTGAAGGCCCCTCTGATCACGGGAGAGACAGCAGAAGCGGAAAGGGAAGAGCTGTATGAACGATTTCGACAAGGAAAGGAGCGGATATTGGTGGTTTCCAAGGTGGCCAATTTTGCAGTAGATCTTCCAGACGCCTCAGTAGCCATACAACTTTCAGGAACCTTCGGGTCCCGCCAAGAGGAAGCCCAGAGACTGGGACGAATTCTCAGACCTAAGAAAGAGGAGAATGAAGCCTATTTTTACACGATTGTTTCCAAGGATACCTTGGATCAGGAGTATGCCCGCAATCGTCAGCTTTTCCTGATGGAGCGGGGCTATCGCTATGGGATTGCTGATGAGAAAACATGGGGAGAAACCAAGTGAAACTGTCATTGGCAGCTTGTGTGAAGGGATTGTCCCAGGAAGTTTGCCAACAGGTGGCTGATGTTTACAAGTGTGCTGCTGAGCCGGAGCGATTGACCGATACGATCCTGCAAAACTTGAAGACGGGATCGTTTATGAAAAGGGCCCATCCTTGGGAGCGGACCCTGATGGAGTTTCTCAGTTTTCACTGGGGGGATCAGGTGGTTACGGAGGAGAGACTGTCTGAACAGGCGCCTCTTTCTCCGTCTCGCTCCCGAATCGCCACCGTACTTTTGCGAAGAAAAGGTCTCCTGTTCCGACTGCGCCAACCTGGGTTGGGGTGGGTGCTTTGGTGCCCCCGAGATGTACGGCGCTCCTTTCTCCAGGCAAGGGTTTCACTCCCCTCGCCATCTGTGGAGAGGGATGCAGAGGCAAGTCAAGGGTTTCGGGGGTTGTGGGATCCCCTGTTTCATTTTTCAGTTCTCCTCGAGGGTAAGGGGCTGACTCTGACCCGGGAAGGTAGGGTGCCCCGGCGAGAAGAGCGAAAGTTGGATGCCGAACTGGAACTGGAAGAGAAATGGCTTGCTCCTTCCCGGTGGGGGGAGGGGGTGGGCTCGCCTGCCCTGAAATTGGTCGCAGATTTTCTTCGGGCCTTGGATATTTTGCAAGAGAAAGGCAGGCAATGGCGGATTCAACGGGTTCCCTTTCGGCGGTGGTTGCAGAAGTCGTGGCCTGAACGGATCGACGAATTGTTTCATCTCACCGAGGAATTTCTCCTGAAGGATCGTCCGAAATGGGATGGACTTTGGTGGTGGATGGAACGACAGCTTACCGATTGGATTTCCGCGCAGGAAATCTGTCGGGGTTGGTTAGGAGAAATCGGCGAGCCCCCCCGTCCCGGATGGGTAAAAGAGGTGGAGGAACGCTGGTTGTATCCATTGGCAGCGATGGGATGGATCGAAGCGCAATCAGAAGGCGGGGGAGAACGTTGGAGGTGGGCTCCATGGTTCCGAGGGGGTGAAGCGCTACCCATGATGAAGGGCTATGTGAAACCGGATCTGGAGGTGCTTCTCCCACCTTTCTCCCCTTTGACTCACCGTTTCCTGCTGGCCCAGTTTGCCGATTACATGGGAGGGGAGACTCTGTTCTCCTATATGCTAACTCCGGATTCTGTCCGTAGGGGAGCAAAGTGGGGGTTGTCGGCGGAGCGAATGTTGGATACGCTTCGGGAGATCTCCGGTGGACTCGTTCCGGAGGCTGTGGTGGAAACAATTCGTCTCTGGGCGAAGGAAAACCGACCTGTGCTGAAAAAGGGCTGGGTTTTGCAATTTCCTGCAGAAGATTTGTCTTCCCAAGGGATCAAAGAGTTGAATCCACATCTGGAGAGGATAGCCGAGGGAGTCTTTTTGCTTCCAGAGGACGAGGTGGATTCCATTCGAAAACAGTTGGTGGAGGAAGGACATCCCCCCTTGGAACCGGCAGCAACCCACTGGTGGACTTCGACCTCGCCCTTGCTGGAGCCGGCGGAAGAAGTGAGAGCAGGGGTTACGGTGGAAAGCAGGTTTCCTTCACTGGAAGAGGCGGTTCCGGGATTTAATCGACTGCCGAAAGTATGGACGGCCGGGCTGCGTTCCTATCACCTGGGAACCCTTCGCAACTTATTGCGGCAAGCGACGGAGATGAATCTGGATTTGTTGATTCGCTCCGGTGAAAATCCACCTCTGCGTCTGACTCCTCTCCAGATGTTTCAAAAAGAAGGATACTGGCATGTGACAGGATCTGATGAGGAAGGGCGTTCACGCAACTACACCTTGGAAGATTTACAGGAAGTGCAGATCCTCACTCCCTGGCAGGCAGATTCATAAGGCGAAGGAGGGCATATGGCTCTCTCATAAGCTTCCATTTGGCACGGGAAGCTTTTTTCTTGTTTTTCCCTTCTGTATGTTATGATAATAACTGGAGGGATTTACAGTGCAATCACTTGATATGACCGAGATGTTACTCGAAACTTATAGATTGGCAGATCAGATCAATGATTCAAAAGAAGTTAAACGATATTTGGAATTGCAGAGGTTGATCGCGGAGGATCCCACAGCTCAAAGTCTGATCCAGGAGTTCCAAAAAAAGAAGGATATTTTTGAGGATTGTCAGCGGTTTGGACATTTTCATCCGGATTATCATGCAGCCAAGAAAGAGGCACAACGATTTCGACGGGCAATGAGAGAGCATCCTCTGATCGGAGAGTATCTGGACCTGGAGGAATGGTTGGATCATCTGTTGGCTGAAGTGAGCCGGCGGATTGCCGAGGCAGTCTCAGATACGGTCAAAGTGCCGATTCATGATCCCCGGGAATTGCGAAAGGCCAACCGCAACCGGCGCGACCACTGCGGTTAGGTCGTCACCGACACTGTCCGCAGACGTTCCGGCAAGCCACGAAACCATCCGATCCACTTTTTTTAGGTACACTAAGAAGGAGCCCGCCTATCGCATCTAAACTGACGAAGGTCGCCACACAACAGGTATTTGAAGCATTTGCTTCAGGGTGAGAATCGTGATAACATAAATGTAGATCTTTTGGACGATGTTCACGGTTTGGTGCACATCGCCCACCCAACCCGGGAATAAAGGAGAGTTCCCTGATGTCTTTTGAGATCGCGGAACGACTCGGTTTGGCTGTTTGGGTGAAGGATCTCAAGGCAGCTCGGACACTTGGACGAGTGGGAAACATTCATTACGTATCCAAGCGGCTGAAATACGTTTTTCTATACATCGATGGGAAAAAGGCTGACCAGTTGATTCGGCGAATTGAGCGCATGCACTTTGTTACACGTGTGGATCGCTCTCTACGCCGGGAATGGACCACCGAATTTCACTAACCGACTTCGATTGGATAAAAAAACAAGGTGTGCTGCCTGGTGAAAACGAGGCAGCTTTTTTTGGTTTATTACTTCGTTTTCCGAAATAGAAAATGAAATTTGGATCTAATGGGAGGGAGCGCCTACTAACAATGGAAACCTGGAAAAGAAATTTGTACATCTTGATGGTGGCCCAATTTTTGGTGATGAGTGGCATGAGCATGATCATGCCGTTTCTGCCGCTGTACCTGAAGGACATGGGGATGACGGATCCCAAAGAGATGCAGTGGTGGGCGGGGCTGATCTTCGGTATCAACTTTTTGTCTGCTTTTGTGATGGCTCCGATCTGGGGAAGCCTGGCGGACAAAATGGGCCGGAAGATCATGGTGCTCCGTTCAGGATTTGGCATGTCGATCGTGACGGCGCTGATGGGATTGGCTATGAGCCCGTTTCAACTTTTGTTGCTCCGTCTTTTAAACGGGACAGTATCCGGTTTTATTCCCGCAGCCATCTCCCTGACAGCGACCAACACCCCCAAAGAGCGGAGGGGGTATGCCCTGGGAATGTTGCAGTCCGGGGCGGTGGCCGGAAACATCATGGGCCCCTTCATCGGGGGTGCTTTGGCGGAAGTGGTCGGTTTCAGGATGATCTTCTTGCTTACGGGGATTACGACCACCTTGGCCACTTTGGTGGTTTTCTTTGCGGTTAAAGAAGAGGTGAAGCCGGAGCCCTCTGAAAAAAAGGCGAGTTTTTTCGCCGACGGTTCTCAAATTCTGCACGAAAAGCCACTTCTTATTTTGTTCTCCGTTGGTTTTATGCTTCAATTTGCCATGTTGGCATCGATGCCGCAGATGTCCCTGTTTGTGGATCAACTAGGGGCACCGGGAGGATATATCGCATTCTTTGCTGGATTGGTGACTGCAGTTACCGGAATGGCCAATCTGCTTTCCGCACCGCGATTGGGTAAATTGGGGGACCGACATGGTTCAGAGCGGGTGCTGTTTTTTGCTATGCTGGGTGCCGCCCTCGTCTTTATCCCCCACGCCTTCGTCACTTCCATCTGGCAGCTATTGATTTTCCGTTTCTTACTTGGATTGTGCATGGGCGGATTGTTACCTTCCCTCAATAACTTAATCCAGAAAAACGCGCCTGCGGGGAAAGAGAGTACGGCTTACGGATACAGTACCAGTGCTACCTTCTTGGGAAATATGTTTGGTCCGATCATCGGCGGCTATCTCACCGGATTCATCGGCATCCGAGGTCTGTTCCTGCTGACCGCAGCAATGCTGTTGATCGGTGCCTTATGGCTTAAAAGCGGTTTGCGGCGAGTGGCCGCCAACAGTTCACGCACTCATCAGTACACCTCGGGAAAAATGCCTTCAGCCCGTTAATTTAAGACGTCCACCCGGACGTCTTTTTCTTTTCTCGAAATCCGCTTTTGTCCGGGGCAGGGTGTCCTTCCTTACGAGGGACAGCCAGCATAGGATGTAACAGACTCATTGGCAGGCATTTCGAATATGCACCTCAGGAGGCGAAAACATGGTCGGATTTTTTTTGAAAAGAATCCTGGGTCGTCGGGGAAAAGGAGGTTTCGGAGGACCCAGGGGGCCTGGCAAAAGGGGTTTTAAAGGACCTAAGCGATTTGGAGGTCCCAAAGGTCCTGGAGGCCCAGGCCCTTGGGCCCGAGGCTTTGGAGGGCCGCCGGGGCCACCTCCCGGACCGCCCCTGGGACCTCCTCCGGGACCGCCGCCGGGTGGACTGGGTGGCCCCGGGTGGGGACCCGGTCCGGGATTTGGACCTGGTCCAGGTCCAGCAGGATTCGGGCCGGGACCCGGTCCGGGATTTGGCCCGCCAGGAGGCCCTGGCCCATTCTAACTTTGCAGCCCTTGCGAGGGCTGTATTTTTTTTCTTGTCCAAAATAGAGTTCTGTTCTGGAAGATTGATTCGGATCACGGTACAATAACAACAAAAGCCGGGAATTTTTGACCCGGATAAGGGAGCGTTTGAAATGGGTTTGTTGACAGATCTGAAACAGAAGCTGGAAAAAGGGATTGAATCCACAAGCCAACGTTCCAAAAAAGTTTTGGATATCAGTCGGATCACTTTGCTCATCCGCAATGCAAAAGAGACCGAAGAAGAGTTGTACACACGGCTGGGAAGGGAAGTATACCGGTATTGGGACTTGAAAGGCCGACTAGAGCTGACAGATTTGACCCGGTCGACGATGGGACAGATCAAAGAAATCAGGGATAAGATTGAAGAGTTGGAACAGGCAGTGGAGGAGTTGAAAAAACGGGAGGCGGCCGAATCGGGAGAACCCGCCGAGGAGGCGGAGAAGGAACTGACGACAGATCAGGGGACACCTTCCGAAAGGGAAAGTAAAGAAAGTCAAGAAAATCAGGAAGGTACATCTATATCGACTTCTGCCCCCTCCCGGGATCTGTCGGAATCAGCTCCCGAGCCCTCCCAGGTCCCCGATGAGAATTGGGCAGAGGGACAGGCGATTTTCTTCTGTCCCCACTGCGGGAACCAAGTGGATGAACAGACTGTCATTTGCCCGCACTGCAGAAGAAATATCTATGAATAAAGGGGGTTCTGCTATGTCCTCCGATCGACTGAATCATCGAGTGAAAAAAGCTCTCGGTCCTCTGCAAAAAAAGGCGGCTAGTCCGGAAGGACAACGAAGAATCCTCGATGAGTTCAATAGCAAGGTCCGTCGTGTTGGCGGAATTCAACAGGTGATCGACAAGTTGAAAACTCTGTACGACTATTTTCGCGATCCGGAAAACAGCCGCACGAAAAAAACACTGGCGGGGGCCGCGCTCCTTTATTTTATCCTTCCTGCGGATGTCATCCCCGATGTGATCCCGGTGATTGGTTATATCGATGATGCAGCGGCGGTGGCTTTTGTCTGGAAGCTACTCAGCGAGGAGTTAAGCAAGTTTGAGGAAAAGAAGAAAATTCATCAAAAAAAGGGGTAAAAACAGAAATTCCACCGACTCCCTTCTTTTGGTGACCGATATCTGATACAATAACATAGAAAA
Organism: Kroppenstedtia sanguinis; assembly: GCF_050433445.1. Taxonomy (NCBI): domain Bacteria; kingdom Bacillati; phylum Bacillota; class Bacilli; order Caryophanales; family Thermoactinomycetaceae; genus Kroppenstedtia; species Kroppenstedtia sanguinis. The sequence continues at coordinate 45,917 of NZ_JBNPXF010000001.1, forward strand.
TTGTTGCAGAGTGTCAATTATTACAAATTGAGAGTAAGCGATTTAAACTGGAATTCAACCTTTCGATTTCAAAATACGGAAATGCCTGACCTTTTTGCGAAAATTAGGGATGTGGATCTGCAAAAATTGGTTTGCAGGAGGCGTGGAGTCTGTGCCGTCAGAACTTTGGCACGGATTGTGACGTCTCAGAAATGCTGATTAAGCCTGTGAAGTAGCTATATTTTGAGTAGGGAGTAGGGTCGGGATGCTGGGAACTTCCGCCACCCAGAGCGAGCTACCACAGGCGAGACTTGTGCCCGATAGGTGTAAAGATCTATATATGTTGGAGAGATAGACAGGCTGGGAAAGGGGCAACGAGTGATGGAGCAGAAATCCGTGGCGATCACCGTGACTAGCGGCAAAGGCGGTGTAGGCAAATCGACGACTGTCGCTTCGGTTGGCTTGGCATTGGCCCAGTTGGGAAGACGGGTTTGTGTGATGGATACCGATATCGGTCTGCGGAAGCTGGATCTGATGTTGGGTTTGGAAAACCGGATCGTATACGATCTTGTGGATGTGATTGAGGGGACCAGCAAGCTCCGCCAATCTTTGGTCAATCATAAGGAATATGACAATCTGGCTCTCCTGCCCGCTGCCCAGACACGGTACAAAGAGGAGGTCGCCCCGGCTCAGGTCAAATATTTGGTGGACGAGCTTAGAAATGATTTTGAATTTATCTTGATTGACTCCCCAGCAGGGATTGAAGGCGGATTCCGTAATGCGATCGCTCCGGCAGATCGGGCGATTCTGGTGGTAAATCCAGAAATCCCCTCTGTTCGGGATTCCGATCGGGTGATCGGTCTTCTGGAGTCCGCTAATCTGGATCAAATCGATTTGGTGGTTAACCGGGTTCAACCGGGAATGGTGAGAGATGGAGATATGTTGAGCGTGGAGCGTGTACAGAACCACCTGGCGATCAACCTGTTGGGAATCGTACCTGAGGATCGCCGAATCATCCGCTCTTCCAATACGGGGGAGCCGGTTGTACTGGATGATAAATCGATGGCGGGCCGGTCTTTCAACAACATCGCCCGCAGGCTCAACGGGGAGGATGTGCCTTTCTTGGAGTTGGAGGAGTCCAGTCTCATCAATCGGATCAAGCGCATTTTTCACATTGCTTGAGGGAAGACGAGGTCAGGCGTGTTGATTGGCTGTTTACGAGATGCAGGGAAGCGAAGCTCGGGTTTTGTTTCCGGTGTCGGATTTCCAGTTAATCAGCATAGCCCTGAGATGAGGTGAAGTGAAGTGGTCTTTAATATCTTCAATAAAGAGAAAGAACGGCCGACTGCGGCGACGGCGGATGACCGTCTGTCCTTGGTCCTCAGTTATCAACGATCCGATATTGATGAGCGTAAACTGAAAATGTTTCAGACTCGTCTGATCGAGCTGTGTGACGAATTTGGTTATGATGTGGTCGGCGAGGTGGAGATCCGACCGCAATCCAGACAACGGGACAACACGACGGTTTTGAATGCCAGTATTCCAGTTCGTTTGAGGGAAAATAAAGAAGAAAAAAGCACGGATTCCTAATCGGGGAATCCGTACTTTTTTTAAATGGAGTCTCGTTTTAGATACTGTTCCAAAAATTCAGCGATAACGGTCGGAAACTCTTTGTCCTCCTGGATACTGAACAGGGCGATAGAAACTCGGGTATGCCCGTATTGTTTCATCAAGGTGAGCAGTTTGTTGCGGGTAAAATTGTTCAATTTGCCAAACCGATTCTCAAAAGCCTGGATTACCAACTTTTCCTCGGAAAGAGAGGCTGAGGATGGAGAGGAGGATGGAATCTTTTCTAAAGAGACTGCGGTCTTCTCTGGATCGATGGATTCATTGCCGCCTAAGTTTTGTACAAGGGATCGTTGGTATTGCCATTCTTTTTTATGTTTAACACGTGGTGTGGGCATCCGGTTGAAACGTTCGGGAGATTTATGACGAAGAGTGTAGATACGCTGATAGACAGCCCCTTGGGTACGATTCAATTCTTTTTCCAGCTGGGTGATCGCGGCTGTAAGTGGCTGCCCTTGATCCAGAAAGTGATTCACCCTTTCAATCACAATTTCCTCCTCTTTTTCCGTCCAACTGTTTAAGCGTTGCTCTGTAGACAGTTCCTGCTTTGAAGCGAATTTTTCCGGATATTGCTTGCGCAGTTTTCGTGCATGCGACATCACCCCAGCGAAACCGCGATTCAGTTCATCAGATAATTCTTTTAAAATGACCCGCTCGCGAATTCCTTTTTCAATCCCTTCGTTAACCTTTCGAATAATCTGTTCATTCTCCTCATCTGTGTACTTTCCTTTTTTTGTATCGAACAAAGAGATTCTCCTCTCCATGATATTCTATACTAAATAATATAACAAAAATGAAATATCAATATCCACCAAAATCTCATAAAAAACGAAGGGAATAGGAAGAAATACTTTCCTGAATTTGGCGGTAGATTGGTTTGGATAGTGCTCGCTACTCTCATCGGGGCTCGTGTTATGTTAGGGGGTTTATTGGACTTGGGTAGTAAACATAGGGAGCTTATTTTAACCATTTTTAGTATATACATACATTATTATGGGCATAAAGGGAATAAGAGCAGAGATGATGATAAATAATTGTCGGGATTGAAGAAAGAAGGTGTACAAGGAAATGTCCCAATCATCTGCCAAGGAATTCAGTTCTTTGTTGACCTCTCGGTCTGTCAGTCCGGAACCGAATTCGCTTTCCCGACCCACCGCTCATCAAGACTGGGATGAAATTTCCAGGGCTTCTCTCGTCATTCTGTGGGGGTTGCTTATTTATCCCCGTCTGGACCCCGACTTGGAGAATCAGGAGACGTCGGGGGTGAGTTTGGATCAGGTATACCATCTCTTCAATGAACATTTGGGGACCACACACCAGTGGAAACAAGTTCTAAAGCGTTTGGAGACATACGATTACATACGTTTTGCTGAGAATCAAAATTTCGTTCGTGCAGGGACCCGGCTATGGACTGCGGTGGATGCATCGCAAATGTACCGGACTTTCCGCTCTTCCGTCTTAGTTCGCAAAATGAGACAAACTCATGAGAAAGAAAAATGAAAGACAAGACAGGGCGAATCGAGAATAAAAAAACAGGCGGTCCGGGGGTGGACGGCCTGTTTCCAACCATTGCAAAGCGCCGAAATGGCGCTATTTTTATTTTTTAGCGGCTAATTGCTGCTGTGCGGCATGTAAAAGGCGGATACTTCCCTGGTATTCCCTGTCGAGTTCCTGTCGGATCTGCTGGTATCGTTGTTGACGTTCAAGGGCAGTGGCATCCTGAGGATGGCTGTCCAGATACATATTGATTTCTGTCAGAAAAAAATCGATGGTTTGAAGTTCGCCGAGCAACCGATAAACATCTTGAGTCACCGGACAACACCTCGCTGCTTCCTCTATATGGCTTCCGTTTTTACGATATTCTATGCGGAAACTCCCCAGATTGATCCTTGGAACCCCCGAAAACCCCGACGTTCCCCCATTCCAGAATTTCACACGCATTGCAATTTCGGATTCTAAGCAATATAAGAGTACCATCCACAAGGAGGTGAAACCGAGGATGCAACAACAAAACAACCGCGAGCGTAACTCCAACCAACTGCTGGTTGCTGGTGCTGCACAGGCTCTTGACCAAATGAAGTACGAAATCGCTTCTGAGTTCGGCGTTCAACTGGGTGCCGATACCACCTCCCGTGCCAACGGTTCTGTTGGTGGTGAAATTACCAAACGCTTGGTGTCTCTGGCCGAACAGCAACTGGGTGGCGGAATGAAGTAAAGTATTTTTGAACTGAATAACCTGGTATGAAATACGGGCAGCGGGTTTACCGCTGCCTTTTCCATTGCCGAGTCAAAGGAATACAGGGAAGAATGTCGAAAAAGTAGATGACCCCAGGGTTGTTGATGAGCCGGAAAATCGACGTTGAACAGGAATGTTGTGACCTGTGACGGTGACTCGGCTCCTGCGGGTACAACGTTCACATGGCTCTTACAGGGTCTTCCCGCTCAAAAAATCGACAGACCCCGGGACAAACCACTTCTGGGGGGGAGTCAGCTTGCAATGGGTAATTCCTGAATATTACAACACGGCATGGGATGTGGATCGTCATGCAGAGACGGGACGGGTAGCGATCCGTTGGGAAAACGATCGGGGAGAAAAGCGGGAAGTATCTTATTCGAAATTGAAGGAAGAGTCCGATCGGGTCGCGCGAGGATTATTGTCATCCGGTCTGCAAAAAGGAGATCGGATCATGATTCTGCTCCCGCGGATTCCCGAAGCCTATGTGGCTTATCTAGGGGCTTTGAAAGCGGGTTTGGCTGTGATGCCGGGATCGGAAATGCTCCAGTCTTCGGATATATCCTATCGCATCCATCATGCGCAGGCCCAGGCGATCATTTTTGATTCTTCCCTGGGAGGACGGGTGGAGACCGCAAGGGAGAATTGCAGGAGCCTTCGGTATGGATGGGTACATGGGGGAGACGTGGAAGGATGGGAATCCTTCGGTCAACTGGGTGTAGGAGTGAAGGATGTGGAGTTGCCGCATACACGAAGCGATGATATCGCTTTTATTTCCTACACTTCAGGCACCACAGGCGGGCCAAAGGGAGTGATCCACCATCACAGCTGGGCGATTGCCCATCAGGAGGTCGCTGCCCGAAAGTGGATGGGGATCCAGCCGGGAGATATGGTGTGGGCGACTGCGGGTCCGGGGTGGGCCAAGTGGATATGGAGTCCTTTTATGTCCACACTGGGAAGTGGAGCGACCGGATTGGTATATCAAGGGCGCTTCGATGCTTCTAAGTATCTTTCTCTGATCGAGGAGTATCAAGTGAATGTTTTTTGCTGCACGCCGACAGAGTATCGGATGATGGCCAAGGTGGATGACTTAGAGCGGTATCGTTTAAGTAGCCTCCGGAGTGCCGTCAGTGCGGGAGAACCTCTGAACCGAGAGGTGATTGACACCTTTCGACGCTATTTTGACATTGATGTTCGGGATGGATATGGACAGACAGAAAATACTCTCCTCACGGCAACTTTGGAGGGAATGGAGATCAAACCGGGTTCGATGGGGAAACCCACCCCGGGAAACCGGGTGACCTTGCTGGATGAGAAAGGCGATCCGGTGCCGGTGGGAGAAGTGGGGGATATTGCTGTTCACAAGGATGCCCCCACCCTGTTCAAGGGATATTACCGAGACCCTGAACGAACCGAGAGAGCTTTCCACGGGGAATGGTATCTGACGGGTGATCGGGCTCGACAAGATGAAGAGGGATACTTTTGGTTTGAAGGCCGTTCCGATGACATTATTATCAGTTCAGGTTATACCATTGGTCCCTTTGAAGTGGAGGATGCGCTGGTCAAACACCCCGCAGTCCAGGAATGTGCCGTAGTGGCCAGCCCGGACCCCGTCCGAGGTACCATTGTGAAAGCCTTCGTCGTGTTGAAAGAAGGACGGGGCGCTTCTGATGAAATGGCGAATCAGTTGCAGGAACATGTGAAAAAGGTGACTGCTCCTTATAAATACCCCCGGGAGATCGAGTTTGTCACCGAACTTCCCAAAACGACCAGTGGCAAGATTCGGCGGGTGGAGCTTCGCCATCGGGAATATGAGCAGAAACGCCCGCAACCTTGAATGGGGTGTCCGATTGCGTTATAATCTGGGGGAATCGCAGAGAGGAGCAGACCCATGCGTATTTTTCCCCATGCAAACGTAATCAATTTTCAGGCTTCTATACGTGAGATGACTGCACCTGAACTGGAGCGTCTGCTACAAAAGATGATGACGAATGAAGCCCCGATTATGACGGGGATCATCGATATGTCCGAAGAAGCGGTATACATTTACGGAAAAGCAGAATCTGTCAATGTGGACGAGGAAGAGGATCAGGTGGAGGTGACGGCCTGTTCCGAGGAGGGAGAACCACAATCCTTCTCCCGGCCTTTCTCCCAGTTGGTCATCAGCCATGAGATGCGTTTTGACATCGAGGTGAAGGAGGGTCAGGTGGTCAGCTACCCTGTTTATTATGCCACCTTTGCGGAAGAAGGAGAGCCATCCCGAGAAGTCACCCTGTTTTTGGCTCCGGCCCAAAAGATGCCCCACCCCTTGGAGTGTGTGGTGGAATTTTGGCAACAGGCGGGGGAGGTCGGACGGGACGTGGATTTTATCGGCTCAGGTTGCAGTGTCCCTCCCGATTTCAAGGAATTGCTCAAATCGGATCGATCCCGTTAATAAAAAGCTGTTGGCATCCAAAAGCCAACAGCTTTTTTTATTGAGACAATCATCCCGTGTCTAGAAAACATTGTGATTACTTGCGTTTGCGAGGTTGGGATGGGGATTCATATGTCGTTACGTTGTTCTTGCAAGCCCAAGTCACTCCATGTGAAACCCCACCCTCCCTGTGAAAGATTTTTTCACAACGCTTCTAGAGCTTCAGTCCATCGAAATTGTAGTGTCTGCGGCGCTTCCTTGATATCAGATTGTAGTGCCCTTGGCGCAACCTAGTCCCCCCCTCAGCGATCATTGTGTGGAAAATCACAGAAGGGAAAGGAAGGTGAGGAGGCGGAGAGCCTTTGCGCTCTTTGCAAGAGATCGGAGCCACCTCACCATCCTGTCCCACCCCGCCGAAAAACAAGATCAGGTTGCCTGAAGGGGCACATATTAGATTGTAGTGTCTGCGGCGCTTCCTTGATTCCAGATTGTAGTGCCTGTGGCGCTTCCTTCATTCCAGATTGTAGTGCCTGCGGCGCTTCCTTCATTCCAGGTTGTAGTGCCTGTGGCGCTTCCTTCATTCCAGGTTGTAGTGCCTGTGGCGCTTCCTTCATTCCAGGTTGTAGTGCCTGTGGCGCATAAAGATCGCTTGGGTAGCACAGGACTCCCTTGCCCCTCCCCACCGCTCGTTTTGGTTCATCAACAGCCTAGCTGGGACAACCCCGCGTCTAGGCGTCTGCCCCTTTTTTGGGATATTGGGTGTTTGTCATGTGCAAAGCCTGTATCTCCACATACAACTATGATATATGGGACGCCGGCACACAGATTGCATCCATCCGAGGAGGTGCGGATCTTTGACAAACACGGGTCCGTCAAAGAAGGATTTCGCTGACTTGATCAACGGTTTGGTTGGATATCGTGTGGTAAATGACAAGATGCTGGATGGGATTTTGGAAGATGCGAAAAAAAATTATCACCGGCAAGGGTTGGATGGATTTTTTGAATATATCCGCCGATTGACCGGTGTTCCTTTGGGAAACCAGGAGATGAAAGAACTGATGGATATGGTTAGGTCTGCAGGGCGCCCGGACCAAGCATTAAATGGACTGGTCGGCCGGGAATGGATCTCAGAAGAACAGGCACGCAGGATTAGCCAAGGATTAAAGACAGCGCCGGTGAAAAAAGAGCGGGAAAAAGGAAAAAAGAAAAGGCCTCCACGATAGAACCGGGCCGCCGAAGAGCAGCCCGGTTTAAAGCACTCAGTTCTGGTTTCTTTTTCGGTTCTGTTGTCGTGTCTGCCTGACCTTCATCACATTATCCACGATTTTGGTCATCCCCGGTGCATTGATCAGATCGTAAAGGCTGTCGCCGTCCTGAGAAAAGGGCTTATGTCCGTCAGCAGCCTCCCCTTCTTTCTCTCCGCCAGAGGTTTTGGATGATTTTGAACTCGTTTTTCCTTCGCTGTTGGAATGGGGCGTTGCACTTCTATCAGGATCGTTACCTTTTCTTTCCTCGGTGGAGTCGTTAGATTTGGAATCGACTTTTGACTTTATTTTGGAGAGGGTCTCAATCAACTCCTGCAAGCCTTTCTTGTCTTCCATGGCATGGCTCAGTCGCATCATCGTCTCCATCCATCTTTCAATCTTGGAAGTGGCGGCGGTGATCTCTTGGGAAAGGTGGCGGATCTCTTGGATCTGTCGGGATTGGACAGAAGGGGACAACGGAGAGGGACGGGCGGATTTTCTCTTGTTTCCTTGGTGATTATCCCTGGGTGATTTCATCATGAACTCGCTCCTTGGGGTTGAAGTCTTGCTCAATATATTCAGGCCGGGGTCGGTCAGTGAGAGAAGGAGTTGGGACAATCATGTCTACTAGGCCGGAATGGTTTCAAGGACCTCTGCCATGGGTGAATCGGAGTATGAATTACGTTCGCAAAATTTTGTATTTAAAGGATTACAGCAATCCCAAGAATTGCATCCGTGAGATCAATCGATGCGGAGGACGGCCTGTGCGGGTTTTGCCCCATCTGGGAGTTATTGTGGGTGAATTTGTAAGAAAAGAAGGTCTATACAGTTTGGAAGGACATCCGGATGTGGTCCATTGGGAGTATGATTCTCAGGTGACGATCACCGATCCGATCGCAGGGGAAATCACCGAGGGGGCAGCAGAGGGTCTTCCCTGGGGGATTCAGGATGTTGAGGCTACCCGAGTTTGGCCCTATACTAAGGGAAGAGGAGTTAAGGTGGCGGTGATCGATACGGGAGTCGCCAATGATCATCCGGCTGTTCAGAAGAACTACAGCGGAGGTGTCAACATCCTCTCTCCGATGTTCACTCCCTATGATTATAATGGCCATGGGACTCATGTGGCGGCTACCATCGCCGGTCGGGCTACTGATTTAAATGTGATGGGAGTGGCTCCGCGGGTTCACATCTACGGGGTCAAGGCTTTTAATCGTAAAGGGAGTGCCAACCTATCCGATTTGCTGAGTGCTATTAACTGGTGCATCGAGAACCGGATGGACGTAGTCAATATGAGTTTCGGAATGCCCAAAGTGAGCGACACACTTCTTGAAGCCATCCGAACCGCTCATCGACAAGGTATTACAATGGTGGCGGCGGCGGGAAATCAGGGAAATTCCGGCAATGTGGACTATCCAGCCCGATTTGATGAAACGATTGGAGTTACAGCCGTTTCAAACGATGGACGGTTGGCCCCCTTCAGCAATGTGGGAGACGGGGTAGATCTGGCCGCTCCCGGAGACCAAATCAGATCCGCCTGGTTGAATGGAACCACCCGGGAGATGAGCGGAACATCGATGGCCGTGCCCCATGTTAGCGGGACGGTGGCCCTTCTCCTTTATTTGCGGTCGGATCTCAAGCCGGATCTGATCCGGCGGCTCATGGTGGAGTCCACGATACCTATTCAGGAAAATCGGAGCTATGGAAAAGTGAGTTCTTTTCAGTCGGTGCAGCTGCTTGCCCGTCATATGGGGCGCTTTATCCCTTAAACCAGCGAGGATGGATTTGAACGACCCCTTTCCCCTGTACGTCAGATGGTAACCCCAAGCTTTTGGCTGATTGAAGCAATTCTTTTTTCACTTGATCCGGTGTCCATTTTGGATTACGGGTCAACAGTACAGCCACCAAGCCAGCAACGATCGGGGTAGCCATCGAGGTGCCGGAAAGGGAGATATAATACCGGCCATCCCGGCTGTCGGGAGCGGTCTTGTCGATAAAGGAACGGGGAGCACGCAGAGAAGTGATCCCAGCACCAGGGGCTAGCACATCCGGTTTGGCGATATGGTCGATCGTGGGACCACGGCTGGAAAAAGGGGTGACATCATCATCAGAGAGGGTGGGGGTTCCATTATCATTGGAGGCCCCTACTGTGATCACATGGGGGTGGATGCCTGGGCTTGAAATAGTCCCAGGGTCGGGGCCGTCGTTTCCCGCAGCTGCGACCACGGTGATTCCTTGTTTCCAAGCTTGCTCGGCGGCTTGGGCGACAGGGTCGTCTCGGTAGGAGGTTTGTGTCCGGCTGCCCAGGGAGAGGGAGAGAACTCGGATATTGTATTGAGCCCGATGGGTGATGCACCATTCAATGCCGCCGATCACATCCGAGAGATTTCCAGACCCCATTTTATTGAGAACTTTTACCCCGACCAGGTTTGCCCCTGGAGCGGGGCCTTTATATTTTCCGCCGGAGGAGTGGCCGTTGCCGGCGGCATCTCCGGCGCAATGGGTCCCATGTCCGTTGTCATCATAGGGTTTGGTCTTCCCTTTGACATAATCTTTGAAAGCGAGGATACGGGACTGCGGATGGACCAGATCGGGGTGGGGATGGATGCCAGTGTCAATGATAGCGATGGTGGCCCCTTCTCCCTGGTTTCCCATCGACCATGCCAAAGGGGCGCCCACAGCGGGAACCACCGTATCCAATAGGGCATAAATCTTGCGGTCGAGGTAAATCCGCTTTACCTCGGGGAGCGAAATCATTTTTTTTAGTTGGGATAAGGTGATATTCATACGAATAGTGTGAATACTGCTGAAGTAATTTCGGGGGGATTGCATCGCAAATAAGGTATTTCCCAGAAGGCTATCCGGCTGAAGATTTTGCTCAAGCTGGACCAAAACAGGTACTCGTGACAAACGATGGATCAGGGACTGTGTGGTTCGATGGAAGATGCAGGGTACATATCGAAGCAATTGCAGGCGTTGGATCAGTAAACTTCTGAGACTGGAGTCCATCCGACGTCCGTATTCCCTAATCCAATGATAAGGGGATTGGGCCATGGCTCAACCTCTCTTCTATGAAATCATGTTTATAGTAAAATATGTTTCATAGAATTCAGGGGTCACCGCTATGGCCTAAGCGATGAATACCATTTCTTCACGGTTTTTTCACAATGTTTCTAGTGCCCTTTCAGACGACATTGCTCTTGTTTTTCAGCGGGTGGGAACAGGGTGGTGAGGCGGCTCCGGTCTCTTGCAAAGAGCGCAAAGGCTCTCCACCTCCTCACGTCCTTTCCTTTCTGTGATTTTCTACACAATTTCGTTCTGTTGTTCTTGCGAGCCCAAGGCACTCCATGGGAAACCCCACCCTCCCTGCGTAGCGTGAGGGAGTGAAGAGACCCTAACACGACTTGTGTCCTGTAGGTATGACGACTTTTTCACAGTGGATTCGTCACCCTCTCGCAAGCATGACAAGTTTTTGGTATCTTAAAGGATGAACCGGAATTGTGCTTGGAATGGAAAGCAGGGAGGGTGGAGAAATTTGCGGAGTGCCTTGAGGTGAACCTGTAGGACACCACCGCAGAAAACCATTCCGCTGTCTGGAGAAGTGAGGAGCAATCACTTATAGGGTTCGGGTGGAAAGGTTGGAATAAAGTCAATGATCAAACCCGGGAAACGGAATGTCAGAGATGGGGAACTTACCTTTCAGCGTTTGCACATTTTGTGGCTGATCGTCTTTTTGTTGTTTGTGGCCCTTATTCTCCGCCTGTCATGGGTGCAATTGGGAGGAGGAGAAAAGTACCGCAAACTGGCGGAGGAAAATAATTTCAAGCAGATTTCCGTGGTGGCGCCCCGTGGCGAGATCTATGATACCAGGGGCAAACTCTTGGTGGGGAATGAATCCCTGTTTACGGCGGTTTACCTGGAAACCGATGAAAGCAATGAAGAAAAATTAGCCACTGCGAAGAAACTTTCCAAACTGCTGGACATTCCAGTGAAGGAAGTTCTGGAAAAAATGGATGTAGGGATAGATAAAAAAGGGAATCCAGTCCCCCGCAAGCAACCTCCCTATTATCCCAAGAAAATAAAGGACCGTTTGAGCGAGAAAGAAGTGGTGAGGCTCTCAGAGCATCCCTCCGACTATAAAGGAATGAACGTATTTCTGGAACCGCTCCGCAAGTATCGGGAGGATTCCTTTGCAGTTCAAACCATTGGCTATGTCCGTCCCTTTGCTGGAGCCAAATCATCCCTTGAAAAATATAAAAAAGCTGCCGGAACAGCGGAAGAGGGAGGATATCTGGATTGGGAACAGGTGGGGATGGATGGGATTGAGTATAGTTTCCAAGATCAGATTCGGGGGCAACACGGATATAAACTGGTCCGTGTCAATTCCACTGGTAAACCTGTGGAAGTGATCAAGGAAGTGAAACCCCAGCCGGGGAACAATTTGGTTTTGACCCTGGATGAAAAAATGCAACTGGAGACAGAGGATTTTGTGGAAAAACATCTCCAGCGTCTGAGAAACCAAGCCGGTCGTGAGCACGCGCCCTATGCACGAAACGCATACGCTGTGGCGATGGAAGTGAAAACGGGAAAAATTCGCACCATGGTCAGTTATCCCGATTACGATCCAAACATTTGGAACGGATCTGTCACCTCTAAAGACTACAAAAAACTGATGTATACCATCCGTAATGGAACGATCATGGAAGCCCCCTATGATGCCCGCGGTTCGAATGATCCAGAGAAGGAGACCCAACGGCATCCCTTTTCCACTTTACCACCGGGTTCTACATTTAAGCCGATGATGGCTTTGATGGCATTAAATGAAGGGATAATTCACCCCTACACCCAGTTTCAAGATCCCGGAAGTTATTATTATGCTCGGGCGACTCCCCCGGTAAGGAATTCGGGAAATCATAACTATGGGGGATTGGATGTGGATCGGGCCTTACAAAAGTCAGCCAATACGTTTTTTGCTTGGACGGCCAACCGTTGGTATCAACAGAATGGGAAGAAGAGTGTGCAGCGGTATCAGGACTATACCCATCAGTTTGGCCTGGGGGTTCCCACGGAGGTTCCTTTAAAAGGGGAACAGGACGGGACGGAAGATTACCTGGCCATGTCGAAGAACTTCTCCGGACTGGGAGCCATGGTCTTGGGCTCCTTCGGCCAAGCCCAGCGTTATACAGCCATGCAACTAGCTCAGTACACTGCGACACTGGCTAACGATGGAAAACGGATGAAGCCTTTGCTGACAGAGGAGATCCGGAATCCAAAGGGTAAAGTGATCCAGGAGTACAAACCGGAAGTGCTGAATCGGAGCAAAATCGCTTCCCGTCATTTTCAAACCGTGAAGGGAGGGATGGTCCTAGCTACCCAACCGGGGGGAACTGCACCCCATCTATTCAAAAAACTTCCGTTTCAGGTGGCAGCCAAAACCGGGACCTCGGAGCAGGATATTCCGGGACGGGGACGGGTGGAAAATTCCGTTTTTATCGCTTTTGCCCCTGCAAAGGATCCTGAGATCGCAGTGGCGGTGATCGTGCCCGAAGGGGGTTACGGAGGGGTTGCCGCCGGACCGATTGCAGAGAAGATGGTGGAATTGTATCACAGGGAATTTATGGAACATTAATCCCGAGAGGTGGTTTAGGACTTAACCTGTCAGGGGAAAATGTGGATGGCTGTTTCCTCACCACCGTGGTCCTGCAAGTGGGGCGGAGATGAAAAAGATCCCATCCTGTTGGACAGGATGGGATCCGTTATGCAGGAAATTATTTTTGGTTTTGTTGTTTCTGGGTTTCGGCCTTTTGGTTTTGCTGCCGAACCCGCTGGGCGTTGGTTTCGGAAGCAAATTCGGTACCAAACTGCTTCTGCTGTTGTTGACCGGCCTGAGCAGATTGAGCAGCCTGTTGGTTTTGCTGCCGAACCCGCTGAGCGTTGGTTTCGGAAGCAAATTCGGTACCAAACTGTTTCTGCTGTTGTTGGCCAGCCTGAGCAGATTGAGCAGACTGTTGATTCTGCTGCCGAACTTGTTGGGCGTTGGTCTCGGAAGCAAATTCACTTCCGTATTTTTGACCTTGAGCGCCCTGGGCAGCCTGTTGGTTTTGCTGTCGAATTCTTTGGGCGTTAGTTTTGGCAGGGCCTTTTGGTTGAAAAGCCATTTGTATCACCTCCGTGCTATGTATTGTGTCCGAAAACGAGGGATTCACTCTCAAAGAAAAGTACTATTTATTGCCTGAGGAGGTATCATGAAAGATCGTATCTTGGTGGCAATGTTAAACTGCATGCCAAAAAAATCAGTATCCCGTTGGATGGGGCGCCTGGCTCGGTCTCCAAAGAGCCGGAGACTGATTCCCTATTTTATCCGCCGTTTTGATGTAGATTTGAGCCAAGTGGAAAAACCGGTCTCTCAATACAAAACTTTGCTCGATTTTTTTGTGAGGGGTCTCAAGGAAGGGGCGAGACCGGTGGATCCCGATCCTGAGCGAATCGTCAGTCCGGTGGATGGGACGATTTCTCAGATGGGAGAAATCCATGAGGGGACACTTCTACAGGCGAAGGGAGTCACCTATACCCTGGAAGCTCTTCTCGGAGGCGACAGGAAAAAAGTGAGCCAATTCGAGGGGGGCAGATTTATCACCCTTTATCTAAGCCCACGGGATTACCATCGGATTCATACACCGATTCAGGGGCGGGTGATCGGACTAACTTATATTCCTGGCTCCCTCTTTCCAGTGAATGCCCTGGGTGTGAAACGGGTACGCGGACTTTTTGCTAGAAATGAACGTTTGATCACTTTTTTGGAAAGTCTAGCAGGGAAAGTCGCTCTGGTAAAAGTAGGGGCAACCAATGTCGGGAGCATTCGGGTGGTCTATGATCAGGACATCGTAACCAATTGTCGGGGGAGGAGGCGGATTCTCAGTCGGGACTATCCAGGGACGGAGGCGTTGGACAAGGGAGAGGAACTGGGCCGATTTGAATTTGGCTCTACGGTGATCCTCCTTTTTGAAGTGGATCGCACCGATTGGGTCGGCGATCTTTCTCCAGGAACTATGGTCCGGATGGGCGAGCCGATTGCAACGATTCGAAGGGATTAGACAGGTTGAAGAAGGGGGAAACCCGGTGTTTCAGCATACGCAACTTCCTTTCAGGCGTTTTAAATCTTATTTCCCGGTGGTGACCGGGATCTTGGTGATCCAGACCCTCCTCTTTTTATTGATGAGCATTAGCGGTGGGTCGACCCATCCATTGGTTTTGTTGCGTTTTGGCGCTTTGGAGAACACAGCATTGTTGATCGATGGGGAATGGTGGAGGCTGGTTACTCCTGTGTTTTTGCATATTGGAATCACTCATTTTCTTTTTAATAGTTTTTCCCTCTACCTGTTGGGTCCCCAATTGGAATGGCTATTCGGACGGTGGCGGTTCATCATTCTGTATCTGTTGACAGGGGTCATGGGGAATTTAGCCACTGTTTATCTAGGAACAGCAGGAATCAGCGCCGGAGCTTCCGGTGCCATTTATGGACTGTTGGGAGTTTATGTTTATCTATTCCTGTTTCGCAGGGGGTCCATGGATCCGGATACAGGAAAAGGGTTGCTGGCTTTGGTGGGGATCAACCTGGTGATCAGTATCATCACGCCTACCATCAATCTTACAGCGCATTTGGGAGGGCTAATTGCAGGTTTCTTACTAGCTGGTCCCCTGATGAGGCGAAAGATGTAAAGAAACAGGGCTGTTGGTTAACCATAAAGTGGATGATGGGAACGAAACGACATCGCCCCATCGTAAAATATGGCTTGGGGGGACGGGAATGGGGGGACGGCTCCGATCTCTTGCAAAGAGCGAAAGGCTCTTCACCGTCCCACCTCCCGACCTTAGTTCCTACCTAACATAGGGCGAATCAACACACCTGATCACAATTAACTTTTAATCGGAGTAAAATCACGAGTGAATTGGTTAAGCTATGCTTGGTGAGGTCTTATGCGCTTATGGGATCATATCGATCGCTTGGACCGCCCGGCATGGCTTCTTTTAGTTATTAGCGGTTTATATGCCATATCCACTGCGCTGTCCAATACCTTTGTCAATGTTTATCTCTGGAAATTGCAGCCGAATTTCGCGATCATCGGCTATTACAACCTGGCGAATTATCTGGCGGTAGCGATCACCTTTGTCTTGGCTGGCAGACTGACCAAACAAGTGGATCGGGTGATTGCGATCCGGATCGGGGTGGCGTTACAGGCCCTTTTTTATTTGGCCGTGCTTCTGCTGGGAAATCGGTCGGTGGAATGGGTTTTCCTGCTAGGGTTGTTTCTCGGTGTGGGTTCCGGGTTCTTTTGGTTGTCCTATCATGTACTCTATTTTGAGATCACTGAACGGAACAACCGGGATATTTATAATGGAATCCATGGACTGATCACATCAGGGGCAGGAATCTTGGCGCCGGTGATCTCCGGCTGGATTATCACGCGGATTGATCATTTTACCGGTTACCGATGGATATTCGCTTTGTCCTTAGTGGTTTTTCTGGTTGCAGTGGCGGTCAGTTTTATGTTGAGTCGGAGAAGTGCCAGCGGGGTCTATCGGCTTAAGGAAATCCTATGCTTGGCCTTCGATCGACAAAACCACTGGTATTGGGTCAACCTGGCGATGGTGGCCCAAGGAATCCGAGAAGGTTTGTTCGCTTTTCTGATCAGTCTGCTGATATTTGTGGCTACAGGCAATGAATTGTCCTTGGGCGGGTATCTGACAGCCTCCTCTGCCATCGCCTTCATCGCGTATTTTATGGTCGGTCGGTTTATAAAGATCCGCTGGCGGGATGAAAGTATTTTGATTGGCGCGGTGATGTTGGGGGTGGTGGCTCTTCCTCTCCTCTGGGATGTAAATACTTGGGCGTTGGTGGTGTTGGGCTGGGGAATCGCTCTTTTTTATCCACTGTACTTGGTTCCCTTCACATCGGTAGTGTTTGATGTCATCGGAGAAAACCAGGAGACAGCACGTCTTCGTGTCGAATATGTGGTAGCCAGAGAACTGGCTTTCAATGTGGGGCGGGTCTTCAGCGTCGCCATTTTCCTGTGGTGGGTGCAGGGGATGTCCGATCCCTCTGAATTGCGATGGTTGGTTCTGTCTGTGGGCTTTGTCCAACTATTTGCCTGGCTGGCCATTCGTCGGGTCCCATTGTTGGAACAGGAGCCCTGAATCAGTGGATCAGGGAGTGTGAACCAATTGATAAAGGAAAAACCCCAGGTTCTTGTCACACGGGGAATTCCCCCGAAAGGGCTCGATTTGCTGAACAAATATTTTGAAGTGACGGTGGGTGCTTGGGATCGCATGTTGAGTCGGGAAGAATTACTCGACTTGGTGAGGGGAAAAGAGGCCTTGTTATCCATGTTAACCGACCGGGTGGATGGGGAATTGATGGAGATTGCAACGGACCTGAAAGTGGTCAGCAACTTGGCTGTCGGTTTTGACAATATCGATGTGGAGGAAGCGACCCGTCGGGGGATCGCCGTCACCCACACACCAGAAGTGTTAACGGATGCGACGGCGGACCTGGCTTTCGCTCTGTTACTGGATGTAGCCCGCCGTGTCACGGAGGGGGATCGGCTCATCCGGGCGGGGCAGTGGAAAGAGTGGGCTCCTTTATTTCATCTGGGAAAGAATGTGTCGGGATCTACCCTGGGCATCATCGGGTTGGGGCGCATCGGACAAGCTGTAGCCAAACGGGCCCGAGGTTTTGAGATGAAGGTGGTTTATCATTCTCGAACCCAGCTTCCCTCAGTGGAAGAAAAGCTGGGGATTCGTTATCTGCCTCTGCAGGAACTGTTGCAACAAGCAGACTTTGTTTCCCTGCATGCCCCATACAATCACCAGACCCATCATCTGATCGGATGGGAGGCGCTCTCTCAGATGAAAAAGAGTGCTTATCTCATCAATACCTCCCGCGGGGCACTGGTGGATGAACCGGCGTTAGTAAAAGCTTTGCAACAGGGGGAAATCGCCGGTGCTGGTTTGGATGTGTATGAGGATGAACCCCGGCTCACTTCCGGGTTGGCCGATCTGAATTCGGTAGTGCTGGCTCCCCATCTAGGCAGTGCCACCTGGGAAACCCGAGGCCAGATGGCTGTGACGGCAGCACAAAATATTGTTGCGGAATTATGCGGTATCGGGGTGGCCAAACGCATCAATCCTTAATGTATTTTGAGAAGCGTTGTGATTTACATCGATCTTGGAGGGTCGGAATGGGATTTTCCATTCCGCTTTCGTTGTTCTACCGATTGAAACCTTATCCCCCCTGCATAGCGTGGGGGAGTGAAGTGACCCCTGTGGGTATGACCGCTTTTTCACAATTTAGTGGTAAGCGGAAACCGTCAGGTGCTTAAAGGTTTTTGCAAGAAAGGTATTGAATTTTGGATGGTATCAACAAGAAGGAGGCGGATGCTGGGGAAAATTCATGGTAGTTAAGAAGCCCAGGGATCCCCCATTATATAGACGAGATGACTGCGTTTGCAGACAGTCGGGATGGGGTTTTACATTGTTCCTGCGAGTCAAAATCGCTCCCTGTGAAACCCCACCCTCCCTGCATGGGCGGGGAGCAACGTAGCCGTAAGCACGATGGGTATGAGGTTCTGGGTCACATTTTTTCTAGGGTGCCGCTGCTAGGGGAGTCCCTTTTATGGTGGAAGGATTTGTGATAATATATCTTTCAGTCCTCGCCGGATGTGGAGCACAACGCCTGTTTTCCTCTCTATGTGCTGTGCTGGCCGGGTATCGAGTGACATACAATCCTATTTAAGATGAGCCCTTTTACGCAATTATCGAGGTGAAAGGGCTTACAAAAAAACGGTGAAGTCATAAAACTCGCTTGTCTTTCAAGGAGGAATCGGTATGGCACAGAAAAAAGAAGTCCTTCTGACCGAAGAGGGTTTGGCAAAGGTAAAAGAAGAATTGGAGCAATACAGGACGAAACGCCGCCAAGATGTGGCGAACCGGTTGAAGGATGCCATCGCCCAGGGAGATCTGAGTGAAAACGCTGAATACGATGCGGCCAAAGAAGAACAGGCTTTTGTGGAATCTCGTATTATGAGCCTTGAAAATATGGTTCGCAACGCCAAAATTATTGACCAGGATATACAAAACAAACACTTTGTTAGTGTGGGTGCAAAGGTGACGATCCAAGAGATTCCCGATGGGGAAGAAGAGACTTATACCATCGTGGGAAGCGCCGAGTCCGATCCCATCTCCGGCAAAATCTCCAATGAATCTCCGATCGGTGCAGAACTGATCGGAAAACGGGAAGGTGAGACTGTGAAGGTTCCCGCCCCTTCGGGAACCTTTGAATTTAAAATTATATCCATTCACTAAATCCTAGGGCTGCCACCTCTGCTGTGGCAGCTTTCTCTATCATTCGACAAGGAAATGGGACTGGAAAATCCACAGGCCACAGAACTTGTGGTATTCTGGAATGGAAATAGGGCGGGAGAGATGCTCGTGTCTGCACGTTATCCAAGTGTCAGTCTCTTCGTCGGCGGTTATGAACATGAAGAAAGGCAACCCCATCCCCTGGTAGCGAGAGACTTCGACACAGATGCGGAAGCGCAGGAGGCGAGTCGATGGTTGACAGGATCGGGGGAAAAGGGTCTCCTTCTACAGATGGAATCCACCCCCACTGGGGAACTGGAAGTGTCGGTGTCCACAGCATCGGAAATTCTGTGTCAGACAGAAGTGTGGAAGGACGAAATGTGGCGCATTTTTATGGAGTATTATCGGCAAGGAGAACCGCCCTTTCCGTCGGTGGGAACCTTCAGCTAGATACACTGCGTCCCTTGTCGCAGGAAGCGGTGCAAATCTCGGAAAGGAATTGAGCCCGATGTGGCCTCTCAACAGATCGACGGCCCTGTGAGGGGCCGCCCTTTTTTCAATGACTGCGAGGTTTGATCTGGGTCTTCAATTGGTTTGCCAGTGGGAGGAGGGATCGGTTGGTTTTGTACTCCACCCACTGATTTTGCGGATTTTTCAACAATAACCTTGGTGGATCCCAAAGGTTGGTGGGGGGCGTGATGATCATCTCCCGGATCGGGTGACCGGGAGGTGAGGTGGGCAAGGCGACAGGATGGGGAAACCGGAATAGAATATATTGGCTCGGAAGGTCAAAGGACTTCATCCCGGCCATCTGATGAATTCCAGTCAGCACTTGCTCCAATTCTGCTTGTATCCCCCGATTCACCCGGAAGGGGATCTGTTTTTGATGGAGGATGCGATAGCCTTCCACCTGGGAGATTTTTGCCGGTGGACGAAGAGCTATTTGAGCCTCTGTCATTTGGAGAGAGAACCCGAGGAAGATCGGGATGAAGCAGGCGGCAATGATCCATTTTTTAAAAGGTACCATGTAGCATTTTCCCCTTTGATGCGAAATTTTCATCTTACGATAGTTTGAGATAAACAGCGTCAGAACATACCACACCCCTACGATGGGGCAATCAGGTCAAGGTGATTCAGATGAAATCTTTCACATTTATACATACTGCGGACCTCCACCTGGATCTCCCCTTTCAGGGATGGAAGGGAACAGAGGGACAAGGAGGAGCTCGATGGCAGGAACAGAGACAGACTTTGCAGACCATCATTGGCTTGGTGAAAGAGCGAAAGGCCGCATTTTTATTGATTGCCGGCGATTTCTTGGAGCATGAGACCGTCAGCCGCTCCACGGCACAATGGGTGATCGAACAGATGCGACAAATCCCCGGGACTCAGGTATTGATTGCACCAGGTAATCATGATCCCTTACGTCCAGATTCCTTTTACAACACTCTCGACTGGCCCTCCCATGTCCACATCTTCGATGCAAAGTGGGAGGAAATTCAATACGAGGAGTTTTCTCTTCGTGTTTATGGGAGAGGCTTTGCAGAGTATGAAGAACCTGAAAGCTGTCTTCCTACCATTTCTTCCCCGAAGGAGGGGGAAAGGCGGATCCTGTTGGCGCACGGAACTTACACCTCCCATCGCAGTGAATCCCCTTATTTCCCCTTGTGCGATCAGGACCTGCTCCCCCTGGAACTGGATTATGTGGCTTTGGGTCATATCCACCTGCCCTCTCTTCACCGACTGAACAATCAGCGTCGCACCTGGATTTGTTATCCCGGATCTCCGGAAAGCCTGCGCTGGAAAGAGACCGGGGAGCGGACGGTGTCGGTGGGAACATTTGGAACGGAGGGGCTCCAGCTGGAACAGATAGCTGTGCAGACCCGTCGCTATGAAGTGGATTCTGTGGATGTACAAGGATGTGACACGGAGGAGCAGGTGATCCGACGGATCCTTGAAAGGGTCCCTCCGGGAGAGGAGCGGAATGCATGTCGCCGCCTCCATCTCTGCGGGCGCCGATCTGCCGATCTCTCTCTACAGGGAGAATGGATTTTGCATCGGTTGAAGGACGAAGGATTCCATTATGTGGAGCTTGCGGATGAAACCCTGCCTGATTATGATTTGGATCAGATTCGAGAGAGGGAGAGTTTGGCGGGTCGGTTTGTGCGGAAAATGGAAGAACGGATCGATGGAGCGGATTCCGAGGAAGCAGATCTCTTGCGTCAAGCCCTTTATAAAGGATTGGATGCGCTTATGGTGGAGGGAAATCGGTCATGAAATTGAAACGTGTCTATTTCCGGGGATTTGGCCGTTGGGTGGACCGGGAATTCCAGTTTCAGGAGGGTCTTAATCTGATTGAAGCCCCTAATGAATCGGGTAAATCGACTCTGATTCGGGGTTTGACGGCTCTTCTGTATGGCGGCAAGAAGGAAGGCGTGGGCCGGCGGTCTCGAGAGGATTGGCTGGATGCTTACCAACCCTGGAACGGAAAGGAATACGGAGGGGAAGTGGATTTCTCCGTCGGGGAGAAGGAATATCGCTTGATCCGTACTCTGCAATGGGAAGAGGAGCGGGAGCAACTGGTGGATCCTGTGACCGGCAGGGATTTTTCCGATCATTACCCAATGGATAGGCGAAAGGATCGGAATTTGATGGAGGGATTGACCGGACTCTCCCGGAATTTGTTTCAGCAGATGGCTTGGATCCGATCGTTTCCTATGTCTGGAGATCATCAGGTGGTAGATAAAATTCGCCAGTTGGTTCACCAAGGAGAGGAAATGAATGTCCGTCCCGCCTTGGAATACTTGGAAAAGGAGCTTCAAGGGATCGGAAAAACCACGGCAGCCAAAAACAAGCCCTATGGAATGATCGCAGCCAAATGTGCGGAGTTGGAAGCTGAAGTCGCCACACTGAGAGAGACTTATCGAAGTATCCGTGAGGATCAGGCCCGGTTGGCGGAGATGAAAAAAATAGGGGCGGAATTGGCTGAAAGAGAAGAATTACTTTCCGGTCAGGTAAAAAAGTTGCAAAATGCTCTCGATCAGGCAAAAGAACGGGCGGCTTTGTTGGAAAAACAAAAACATCTAGAGTATATCCAGGAGCGCTGGACTGAATCAGTGGAGCAAGTGAACCGGCTGGAAAAGGAGAGGGAGGAAGTGAAGCCGCCCTATCTGCTGTCACCTGAAGAGGTGGAGGAGATTCGCGGCTTGATGGATGGAAATAACCGGCCGGAAGACCGGGCGGATCGGATGGAAGAACGGATGCGTTCCTTGGCGAAGGAGATTCAGGACTGGGAGGAAAAGAAAGCCTTACTTCTGGAGATCGATGAAAGAGAACTGCAAAAGCAACTCTCCGACCTGGAAGCGGGCTGTCGATTGCAAGAGAATCTGAAAACTCCGGACTTCCAGGAAACCATTGACGACCGGGTCAAGGGAATCCAGATGGAGAAGGATTACAAAAGTCTGACCGCTCTTCAACAACGGGAAGAGAAACTGCGAAAAGAACGAGGGGATCTAGAGGATCGTCGGCGCAATTGGCGGATGAGACTGGATCTGATTGAACGGGAAAAGTTCCTCACTCAGGTGGTGGATGCTCAGGTAGCGCCGGCCCGTTCCAGTTCCCGTTGGCTTTGGTTGACGGGGGCAGGACTGATTTACTTCCTGTTGATGGTCTTCCTGGTGCCGGGACTTTCCATAGCAGGCCCGATTTTCTCGATCTTTGCCTATGTCCGGTATTGGCGCTTACGACAGGTGGATCGCCAGGTGCGCCAAGAGTGGGACGAACGACAGGAGGGTCTGAAGCGGGATCGGGAACGACTTCGGCGGGAACGGAGACAACTGGAATCGGGCGGGGAATCCCTCTCTGACACCGATTACCTGCAGAAGGAGCTGGCTAAAACAGAAGAAAATTTGAATGAAGTCCATCAGTCTCTGGCGACGGTGATTCAGGAACAGGAATCCCTCCTAAACCGTTGGAAAGCCGACTCCAGTGCGGAATTAAGACAACGGGTGGAACAACAATTTCAGAAGATCCGAGAACAGGAGGAGGAGCGTCGACAGGATCGGGAACGCCGGGAACGTTTGGAGGAGATCCGCCAAGAAGCGGAGGAAAGAGCAACGGTTTTCCGTGATCGCCTGGGGGACTTTGAATTTCGCTCCTGGCTGAAGGAGTGGTCCGCCATCGGGGAAGAAGCCCAACAAGCCCGGGATAAATTGAATCGCCTCAAATTGGAATCGAGTACCCTGGAGAAGGAGTTACACCGTTTGATTCCGGAAATGGAACACCGGAAGCAACGGTTGGCCTATTGGAAAGAGAAGCTGGGCAACGACGATCCGACGTTATGGACAGAGTGGATCTTGGCTAGTGAACATGTTCGTCGCCTGGATGACAGACTGGAGTCGGCCCGTTCTGCCTTGAGAAAGGAAACCGAACGGAAAGAGGCCCAAGCTTGGGATCTGGAGTTGGAAAGCGTCCGGAAACGACTGGCTGAAAAGGAAGGCGAGGGACAGGAGAGTGTGGCTGAACTCGCCGACGGTCTTCAAGAGTTAGAACAGGAGTTGGAGCGCGTCCGTGATCAGCATCGGGAAAAAGAGACAGGAATCCTTCGCTTGGAGGAGCGCCTGCAAACCATGCTTTCCGGGACAGCTTCCCTGGCAGAGCGAGAGACGCAGCTAGCAGAGGCCCGAATGGAAAAGGAACGGTTGGAGCGGGAGCGGACTGTTGTGGAATCAGCGAAGGGCGTCTTGGAAGAGGCCACCCGGGAGTTGCGGGAAGATCTGTCTCCCCGTCTGTCTCCCCATGCTTCCCAGTGGATTGAAGAGGTGACAGGAGGCCGTTACCGAGATCTTTTGATTGATCCCGCCGAGGGGATCAATCTCAGTGTCTTTGTACCGGAAACCGGTGAACGGCAACCGATTGAGCAGTTGAGTCGGGGGACGGTGGATCAGATGTATTTTGCGATGCGTCTCGCTTTGATCCGTTTTTTTGCAGAACATGGTCATCTGTCGCTTCCAGTGATTCTCGACGACAGCTTGGTTCATTTTGATGGGAAGCGGATTCGAGAAGCACTTCGCATTCTGGGGGAGATCGCCACAGAGCACCAAGTGATTTTGTGTACCTGTCAAAGTCGGGAACGTCGATTGTTGGAGGAGGAAGGGATCCCTTTTACATCTCAGACCCTTTTTTGAGATTCTGCGCGAGAGGAGTTTTCATAAAGAAAACCGGTGAACCCTCAAGTGTGGGCTCGCGCCGGTTGAAGTTGCCGATAAAAACGCTTCAGATCCTCGGTCGCTCGATCCAAATCATTTGAACAGATGCGAAGGGCACAGGTTTTTTCATATGGATCCTGAGTGTGCCGGTAACGAGGATCATAGTATTCCTGAAGCAGGGTTTGCACCATGGGGGCGTACTCTTCCCGTTGGGCCCACTCATGGAGCTGTGTGCGGGTCTCCGGAGGGAATCGTCTGTCAATGCGGGCCAAAGCGTCCAAAACATCCTGGTGGAACGTCTCGTGATTCCCGGCATCTGCCAAATAACTATCCAGAATGTGATGCACCCGGGTCTCCATGGAGGCTTCCACGAGAACGGAGATTCCGGCTTCTTTGGCCTCTTCCAGAAAGTCGGGCATATGAACCCGGCCGATACGCCTGCTTTCCGCTTCCATAAATAGATAAGGTGCTTCGGAATACTCCTCCAAGGTGCGGAGGAGCAGGGAGTCGAACATGCGCTGATTCCGTGGGTGAATTTCCCCGAGGCTACCAAAGGCGGACCCGCGGTGCCCTGCCAATCCTTCTAAATCCAATACAGGTAGGCCCGATGTCCGCAAACGGTGGAGAAGGGCAGTTTTTCCCACTCCGGTGAGCCCGTGTAGGACAATCAGACGGGGCTGTAAGCAGTAGTTGGATAAGCGCTGGACCACATTTTCTCGATAGGCCCGGTATCCCCCCTTCAGGCGGAGGACAGGCATTTCTACCAAATCGAGAAAGACAGCCATGGAACGGCTGCGCATCCCTCCGCGCCAACAAAAGAGGAGCGGGGTCCGTCCTTGGGACACCTCCTGCACTGATTTCACTAGGTGGGGGATTTTAGGAGAGACGATCTCCATCCCCAGGTGAATAGCTTCTTTCTTTCCTTGCTGTTTATATAAGGTCCCGATCTGAGCACGCTCTTCGTTATCAAATAAAGGAACATTGGCCGCACCGGGAATGGTGGCGGTCTGAAATTCTCCGGGGGATCGGACGTCAATCCAGCAGATTCCTGCTTCGTGGAGAGCCGCATCGATTTCGATATCTTTCATACTTATTTCACTCCAACATCTATGCAACTTCCCATTTGGGATGCTCTCTATTGTATCACAAGGTTGGAAAGGCATGAAAAAACAGACTACCGGTCCGTAGAGAAAAGGATATCTGCTCCCCGCTCGAAGCGTTGTGATTTACTGTGCGCGTGGGGAACGAAGGGCACGACGGGTGTCCTGTAGCTAGGACGACTTTTTCACAACGCTTCGAGGCTTTATCCCTGGCGAAACCTTGTGCTTGAGGGTGGATCGGAGCAGGGGGTGAACACGATCTCCCCACTTGAAAAAGGACGAATCCACACGTCTGCCAATGGAGGTGACACCGATGACCGGTGAAGTGGTTTTGCATCCAGTCTCCCAGGCGATCCGGGGAGTAGGGTTGACCCATCTGCCGCGGGGACAGGGCAGGACGGTCTACCTAGTCCCAGGTTCCGCCGCGGTGCGAGATTATCGGAGGCGGATCTATGAGCAACAAATTCCGGAAGAGCAGGTGACTGTGCAAAGCTTTGATTCCTTTGTCATGGGGCTGCTACCAGGGCGGTCGGCTCGGTTCATGACACCGGTGGAACAGGAGTTGCTGGTGCAACAGGCGGTATCCCGTGTCATGGAAGAAGGAGGATTCAGCTATTTCCGGCGGATGGAGGAACGTCCCGGCTGGCTGAAATGGATGGAAGTGACTATCGGTGAGTTGAAGCGGGCGGGGGTTCGTCCGGCCCGTCTTCGTCAGCTGTGGGGGGATCATGCAGAGAAAAAGTACAGGGAGATGGTCAGGATCTATGCAGTCTATCAGGAACTGCTCTGTGAATTTAGTCTGCTGGATCATGAAGAACCTTTCCTGATCGCCATGGAACGGATACGCAAAGGAGAATGCCGATTGCCCGAAGGAGTGGTGGCAGAACACTTTGTGGATCTTTCTCACCTACAGGAACAGCTTCTGGTGCAATTGGTCAGTGTGGGGGTGCCGGTCTCCTTCCATCTGGGATGGGACGATCGTCGTCCCCGGCTTTTTTCGGAGACGCGACGGTTGGCGGAGCGGATGTCTCGGCGGGGCTTTCACATCCGAAGGCGGTCTTCCCTTCCTCCAGTAACAGGGAAAACAGAAGCTCTGCTCCGGTTGGAGGCGGAAGCTTTTCATCCTTCTCCGAAGACGGGGACGGGAAAAGGGAACGTGGAGGTGCTGTCTGCGTCAGGGGAAGCTCACGAGGTGGAAGTGGTGGTGGCCAGAGTGAAACAGTGGCTTCTCAAATCCGGGGCGGCTCTCTCCGATGTGGCACTGGTGACCCATCAGGCCGAGGAATATCATCCGCTGTTGTTCACTGCCTTGAAAAAGGCGGGAATCCCCTGTGACCGGCCGGAAACGATGCCTCTGAGCCAGCATCCTCTGATGGGGCTGGTCCGGTCGGTTTTGGCTCTGGGAATGGGAAGAGAAGAGCTGCGTCCCGGTCTGTTGGATCATCCCTGCCTGCCTTGGATCACGGATGAGGAGGAAGGGGGGATCTGGAGGGAAATTTTGCGAGAGATGGGCTACCCACAAAACCTTGTCGCTCTCCAACAAGGGCTGGCCCGGATCCAGCCGGAACACTACGGCTGTACGAAAGGTTCTCTAGCCCGTCTGCAAAGTTTATACCGCTGGTTGGAGGCGGTCCCGACAGAGCGGAGTTGGAGAGAGTGGGTGGTGTGGATGATGGACTGGCTTCGCCCCTTGGACCCCCGGCCCCGGTCCAGGCAGGTGGCAGGGGACCCGAAGAGAATGGAGCTCTGGGCTGTTGAAGTGAAAGCATGGAAAAGCTTGTGTTCCATCGCAGAAGAGTGGGCAGCAGTGTTCACAGAAAGCCACCTAGGGGAAAAGGAGTGTCATCTGGCCACCTTCGCCTCCGTTCTAGAACAGGCGGCACGGGGGATCCAAGTGGTGAAGCGTCCCGCCCGTCGGGGTGGGATCCGTCTGCTGGAACCCAACCACATCCGGGGCGACCGTTATCGGGCAGTCTTTATGCTGGGATGTACAGAAGGGAAATGGCCCCGCTTTTTCCGGGAGGACTGGCTCATCCCGGATCGGGAGCGGCTTCGTCTGAGAAAGGAAGGGGTATTCCTTCATTTGGCGGAGGAATTGAGAGAGCAACAGCTCCTTCCCTTTTTCCTGTGTGCGACGGCGGCGACGGAAAAATTGGTCTTCTCCTATTCTTCGGCCTCTGCAGAGGGCAAGAGACAACTCGCCTCCCCTTATCTGCAGGAATTGTTGCAGGTGTTTGGAAAAGAGGGAGTGCAAAGGTGGGACAGGGGGATCGGAGACCGGCTTCCTCTGCTTAGAGAGGATTGTACTTTTCTGTCACGGGGTGCCGAATGGGCTGTCGCGACCCTTGCCCTCGGATCGGAATCTGACGCGGGGGCAAAAAGGATTTTACATCGCTTGCACGAAGATCATCCCGCCTGGTTTAACACCCTCTCCGCCCGGATCCAGGCGGAAGAGAAACGGAGGAGCGAAGGTTTGACCCCCTTTGATGGAGTGCTCCCTTCTTCTTCTCTGACCTCCAGCTTGGGAGCGAAACTGCGGGAGAGAGTTTGGAGCGCCTCGGTGCTCCATGAGGTGGCTCGTTGCCGTTTTCATTTCTTTGCCGGACGGATTCTGGGCGCACAACCCCAGGATGTGGGGGAGGATCCCTTGTCGCCGTTGGAAAGAGGGGAGCTGATGCATCAAATTCTTTGCCGGTTTTGGGACCGTTATCGTGAACAGCTACCGACTGTTTCTGGTGCAGAGAGTGCCCGGGAACATCTGATCGCGGTGACGGAATCGATTTTCTCCGAGTTTGTCCAAGCCAAAGGAGAGATCCGCGAACCTGCGTTGCTGAGGGTGGAGCAGAAACGACTAGAAGGTTTGCTCCTGTCTATTCTCGATCATGATCTGGCCTGGCGAGAGGGTGTCGGCGGGGAGGTCCGTCCCCGTTATCTGGAGCTTTCCTTCGGATTGACCAAAAATCCGGTATGGGTGGACCGGCGGGAGATGGATCCTGCCAGCAGGGAAGAGGTTGCAGAGATCCCCCTGGGGGAAGGTCGCTTCCTGCGTCTGCGGGGGAAGGTGGACCGGGTGGATCAGGATGAAGAAGGCTACTATATGGTCTATGATTACAAATCCGGATCTGCTCCCGATTTGAAGGAAGTGTTGCAAGGGATCCATCTGCAACTCCCACTCTATCTATGGGTCCTTCAGGAAACCTTCGGCTTGGATCCTGGGAAGGCGGTGGGAGCCGCCTATTTCACTCCGGGAACCCGGAAGGGGAAGTCTCCAGGGGATCACCGCAACCGGGGAATCTGGCGCAAAGAAGAGGCCAGCCGGGCGGGGATCAGCTCTCGGATCAAGGGGTTGCTGGAGACAGGTATCTGGGAAGAAAGGCTGGAGGAGATTCGCAATGCATTGGCAAAACAATTGGAGCGATTGGAACAGGGGGATTTTGCTGTGGATCCCGCTGGTGGAAGCTGTCCGGCCCATTGTCCCCATCGAGGGGTCTGCCGGGTGGATGAACAACGGCTAGCTTGGAAAAATGGTCCAGGGAGGGAACGGAGTTGAGCACTCCCTTTTCAATGACAGCGGAACAACATCAAGCGATCCATTCCCTGGATCAGGATTGCATCGTATCCGCCGGAGCCGGTTCCGGGAAAACGCGGGTGTTGGTGGAACGGTATCTCGCGATTCTCGACCGGCATCGCTCAGAACCGGAGTGTGTAGACTGGATTGTCGCGATCACCTTTACGGAAAAGGCGGCGACGGAGATGAAAGACCGCATCCGGTTGGGCATTCGGCAGCGGATGGAGGCAGCCCAGATCCGGGAGGATTCGGAAGAGGCGGCTGGTTGGTATCGATTTTTGGTTTCAGCTGAACGGATCCGCGTCTCCACTATCCATTCCTTCTGCACGACACTGTTGCGTGAGCACCCGGTGGAGGCGGATGTGGATCCCGCCTTCGGAGTCTTGGATGAACGGGAGGCGGCGCTTTTGCTTCGGGAAGCGGTGGCAGAAAGGCTCGTCTCCGCTGTGAAGGCGATGGAGGGGAACGCTCCTGCATCCCTGGCAACCCTATGGGGCCTATCTGGATTGCGAACCCGTTTCTCTTCCATCTATACGGAGATGGCGGGCAACGGTTGGGATCCGGCCACCCTGTCAGACCGGACTTTTCAGCATTTTTCCGCCACAGTGGAGCAGTTGCAAAGGGAGTTTCCGAAGGCGCTGGCAGAGGTGAAGAGGTCGGGAGAGGCTCTCCAGCAAGTGAAGGGCGGGAAAAAAGCGACGGATTTCCAAAGGGAATGGTCCCGCTTCGCAGTCGGCTTGGAGGGAGAAGCGACAGCGATGGAGGTGCTTCCGCTACTGGAGGAAATCTCGGGCCTGCTCGGGGGCAATTGGGGACGGAAGGAGGAAGTGATCCTTCCCCGCGATCAGATGAAAGAGGCGGTGTCACGAGCTTGGCAAATCGCTGGCAGTCTTGCTTTCTCCTTGGAAGAAGAGTCTATCCTCCGCTGGGTGATCCAGGTGATGGAAGAGGTAGATGCCAAGTACAAGGGAAAAAAAGAAGAGCGGAATCGCCTGGATTTTGATGAGCTTCAATTCCGTGCGGTCACCCTCCTGCGGGAACATCCCCGGATTTGCCGGGAAGTCCGCTCCCGGATCCGTTATCTGATGGTGGATGAATATCAAGATACCAATGAGGCGCAGAAACAGCTGATCGACCTCCTCCGTCTTGGACCGGAGGGGGAGAGGATCCCGGGAAAACTGTTCGTTGTCGGTGACCCGAAACAGTCGATCTATCGCTTCCGCGGAGCTGAAGTGGCAGTATTTGGTCGCACCCGAGATGAGATTTTACAATCCGGTGGGAAAGAAGTCGCTCTGGTGGACAATTTCCGCTCTGATGGCGCTCTGGTGGAGTTTATCAACGGGCTTTTCAGCAAGTTGATGACTGGAGCACCAGGGGAAGCCAATCACTATCCACCTGCTCGCGCCAGCCGCCCCGTCGGTGACGGACCTCGGGTAGAATTTTTGGCGGTGGAGGTTGCCAAGAGCGACCCGCGAAAAGTGGAGGCTGCCGCGATCGCCCGACGGATTTGCGAATTGGCGGAGGAGGGGATTCCCTATGGGGGGATAGCCGTTTTGTTTCAGGCGATGACCCATGTGAAAGGGATGGAGGAGGCCCTGATCCAGGAAGGGATCCCCTGTCATGTGGTGGGAGGAAGCGGCTTTTTTGCACAACAGGAGATTTTAGATATGCTCCATTTGATGCGCGTCCTGGAAGATCCGACAGATACGCTGGCGATGGTGGGGGTTCTCCGCTCCCCTTTTTGTGGGGTGTCCGATGAGACTCTGCTTCGCCTCGCCCAAGAGGAAAGGTGGGTCCTGCACCGGGAGGACTGGATGAAACGGGAAGGGCTTCCCCTGGAAGAAAGCCGGAAACTGGAACTCTTTCTGCATCAGTTGGAGCGATCTCGGCGCATCAAAGGCCAGGTTCCTGTGGCGGATCTGTTGTCCGATTTTCTGGAGCAAAGTGGATACATCCATGTGATCTGGTCGACGCCCCAGGGAAAACAGGCTCGAGCCAATCTGGACAAGTTTTTGCTATTGTTGCGACAGTGGAAGGATGTGGAGGCTACCTCCTTGCGATCGATCCTGGAAAAGGTGGAACGACTGACCGAAATAGGGGACCGGGAAACCGAGGCGTCGGTGGAAGTGGAAGGTGGGAATAGTGTCCGACTGATGAGTATTCATCAGTCCAAAGGGTTGGAATTTCCAGTTGTCTTTATACCAGATCTTTCCCGGAAACCCCTCATCGATATTCCGGACTTGAAGTTGGACCGGGAGGCGGGATTGGTGGCTCGGTTGGTGGATGAGACAGGGGAAAAAAGAGATCCCTTTCGCTGGCAACAGGTGATGGAAAGAGAGCAGGCACGGTCGCGGGAGGAATGGGTTCGGCTCTTCTATGTGGCGACGACTCGAGCGGAACAGCGCTTGATCTTGAGTGGGATCCCCGAGGAACACAAAGGGGTGCAAAAAGGAGAAGAACCTCTAACGGCCAACACCTGGTCCAAATGGTTGGATGGGGTGCTAGGTTTCCACCGGATTGACTGGGAGCGTGGGATCTGGAACCTGGCTGATGAAAATGCCGAGGTGGCCGTCCGACTATGTGGGGACAGCCAGTTCAAAGAGAGGGATAAATCTTCTCCACTCCTCGAGGATCTGACTGAGGATTCGCCTTCACAGTCCCCTTCGTTTGTGGAGCAGATGCTTCTCCCCCGGGGATTTACGGACCGGGATCGGCTGGAGGTGAGTGTTACCGATCTGGTTACACTTATCGGCTGTCCACGTCGTTATTATTTTGAACAGGTGGCTGGAATGCCCGCTATGGAAGAGAGGGAGCCTTTTTCCTCTGGGAGTTCGGAGGGAGGGGCGGAAGGCTTGGTTCTGGATCCTCGGATCAAAGGTCAGATCGTGCACCGATTACTGGAAAAGTGTAACGAATCCCTTGCTGATGGAGAAGATTGGAAACTGCGGTGCTTGGAAGTGTTGGAAGAGTGGCGAGTTCCTGGGGAATGGCAATCCCGGGCTTGGGAGGAAATTCGGCCCTTGTTGGTATCCTACCTGAACAGTCGCTTTTATCTGGAGCAAGGGCGACAGGCCGGACTGAAAAATGAATGTCGCTTTATCCGGCGTTCTGACGGGCTGGAGGTGGAAGGGGTGCTAGACCGGATTCATTGCACCCCGGATGGAGTATGGGAGTTGGTAGATTATAAAACCAACGATATTTCGGAAGAGAGAGTGGAAGAGGTGGCTCAGGAGTATCTGCCCCAGCTACAACTCTATGCTCTGGCCGCCCGGGAAGAGTGGGGAATCCAAGCCGGACGGGCGATTCTCTTTTTCCTGAAACCCAACCGGTGTGTGGAATATCAGACGGACCCGGAGTGGATGGAGCAGGCGGAGAAGACATTGCGAGAAGCTGCTTATCTGTTGCAACAAGGACAAGAGATGCAAGATTTCCCACTTCGCCCGGGAAGACGATGCAGCTACTGCGATTTCCGCAATATTTGCGAGGGAGGGGCGGGGTTGTAAACTTTTCCACTTCCCTAGAAACTTCTGTGGTATGATAGGATCATCTTCGCCATTAAAATCCATGGGAAACGACAGCGGCCCGGGAGGGCCTTTTTTGAAGGAGTCGTCTGAGATGAAGACACAAACGAAAAATTCCTTGAAAGATGTGGTTGCCGGCTGGTGGCGAATAGCATGGGTCCGAAAAACGGTCTGGACCCTGACTGCACTGATTTTAATCTCTATCATCACTTTTAATGTGTTGGTTGGAACTCAGGATGTCAGCGCGATGGATCGAGCAGCCCCCCAACCGACGGTGATCATCGATCAAAACGGAAAAGTGGCCAGCAGGATCTCCGCATCCAAAACCGAGGCAGTGGGGAGAAAAGAGATTCCCACCCATATGATTCAAGCGGTGGTGGCCATCGAGGATCATCGTTTTTACAACCATTCCGGTGTGGACTACTGGGGTTCCATCCGGGCTGCTGTCTCCAACTTGCGGGCGGGCCACACGGTACAGGGGGGGAGCACCCTGACACAACAATTGGCTAAAAATGTGTTCCTCACCCATGAGCGTACTTACAAACGAAAAATCAAAGAGGTGCTCTTGGCCAAAAAGATGGAACGCAATTATACCAAAGATGAGATCATGGAAGTGTATCTCAACACCATCTACTTCGGAGAGGGTGCCTGGGGATTGAAAAAGGCGGCCCGAACCTATTTCGGCAAAGAACCCAAGGATCTGACCGTCGGCGAGTCAGCCCTGTTGGCTGGGATGATCCAAGCCCCTTCCGCTTTGTCGCCTTTCAAAAACTTCAACAAAGCGATGACCCGTCGGGATATCGTCCTCTCCAAGATGGAGGCGGAAGGGTTTATCGATAAAAAGACGGCACAAAAAGCGAAAGAGACAGACATTGTCCTGGAAGGACAAGATGCCGACGACTACAAAGGACGATATCCTTCCTATGTGGATGCCATCATCCAAGAAGCGATCGAACGCTACGATCTGACAGAGAAAGAGGTGCTCTCCGGCGGCCTGCGAATCTATACAGAGTTGGATCCCCGTATGCAACAGGCTGCAGAGGATGTGTATGCTCGGGATGATCTGTTTCCCCAGGGAAAGGGAGATACTCTGGTACAAAGCGGCAGTGTCTTGGTGGATCCTCAAACAGGAGGGCTCCGAGCTTTGGTAGGCGGTCGTGGAGACCATGTTTTTCGGGGGTTCAATCGGGCAACCCAGCTGAAGAGACAGCCCGGTTCGTCGATGAAGCCGATCTCGGTTTATGCTCCCGCTCTCATTCAAGGATATGGTCTGGATGCACGACTGGTGGACGAACCGATCTCCTTCGGGAAGTACGCACCCAAAAATCAAAGTGGACAGTATTTGGGGGAGGTCACCATGTATGAAGCGGTGATCGATTCTCTCAATGTGCCAGCGGTCTGGTTGTTGGATCAAATCGGAGTAGATAAGGGAATTCGCTACTCCAAAACTTCAGGGATTCCCTTGACCGATGAAGATCGGCAGTTGGGGCTTGCATTGGGAGGTTTGCAGGAAGGAGCCTCTCCCCTCCAGATGGCTCAGGCTTATTCCGCCTTTGCCAACAATGGAATTGTAGTGGATGCCCATGCCATTCGGCGGGTGGAGACGGCGGACGGAGAGGTATTGGGAAAATGGTATAAGAAATCGGTTCGTGTCTCCCAACCCACTGTTTCGCAACACATTACTTATATGCTGCGAGGCGTGGTGCAAGAAGGAACCGGTCGCAAGGCACAAATTCCCGGTCGACCCACTGCCGGGAAGACGGGGACTACCCAACTGCCTGACGGGCGGGACGGAGCGAAGGATAACTGGTTTGTCGGCTATACCCCAGAGCTGGTGGGAGCCGTCTGGGTCGGTTATGACAAAACCGATAGCGAACACTTCCTGACCACCTCCAGCGGAAGTACGGCTGCTCCGATCTTTCGGGAACTGATGAGCGGTGCTCTGCAGGGGCGCCCCGTAAAACAGTTCGATCTATCCGAGGTCAAGTGGAAGACTCCACCCAAAATAGATCGGACACCTCCGGAAGAGGAGAGTAAAGAGAAGGAAGAAGAGAAGAAGAAAGACGACGAGAAAGGGAACCTGGGGGATGATCTGAAAAAGGGATGGGAACGGGAAAGAGAAAAGATAGAGAATCGATGGAAAAAGAAAAAAGAAGAATGGGAAGAGAAATGGAAGGAATGGAGAAACTGAATTCCTGTCAGCAAAGGGGGACAACTTGGCCCATCTTCCCAAGTCCCCCTTTTGATTAGGAATGGTTTTTGCTATTCTGGAAAAGACATTGAGAAAAGGGGGGAATCCTCTTGTTCGGCGATTTTTTCACCGAATTAGTTGCCGCATTTGCCACGTTGGTTGTATTTGGTTTTGTGATTTGGATGGTGCTTATTGTAATTATGTTTTTTAAAGAGCTGTTCACCCCTGGCGATATTCAAGTGAGGGATTATCTTTATCGGGTCTGGAAGAGGTTTCTGTTCTCTTTCGAGGTTACGGCCTACGGTGGAATCGTAGTGGTGCCGTATTTGATGAATAAAGCGGAAGAGGATGATGTGACTCGATATATGATGATGTTGATTTTGGCCATCCTGTTTTCAGCACTTTTTCTTTATATCCGTTTTAAGATAGGCTTTCGGCGTCGTCGCCGCGGTTGATTGGATCCAGCGGCTCCGGCTTCGGAAGGGAAGGAGGAACCCGGCTTCGCCGGGCCTTTTTATATCTTCTTTTCCCTTTACTTCACAGGGGGGATTGGAGATAATATAAGGAAAAATTATTTTAAATACATGATTTTAGGTGAGTGGAATATGCCAATTGAGGAACTGTTGGATCAAGCGGGTCGCTATTTAAATAAAGAAGACTTGGAGCAGGTGGAAAAGGCCTATCTCTTTGCCGAGGAGGCCCACAGGGGTCAGACCCGAAAATCCGGTGAGGAATATATTCATCACCCGGTGGCGGTCGCTGGGATCTTAGCCGAACTTCAGATGGATGCCACCACCCTGATCTCCGCGATTCTCCACGATGTGGTAGAGGATACCGGGGTCACCCTGGAGGTTTTGGAGGCTGAATTTGGCGAGACAGTCGCCCAAATCGTGGACGGTCTGACCAAATTGAAACAGCGGATGAAATATAAATCCTCGGCTGAGCACCAGGCGGAAAACCATCGCAAAATGTTTGTAGCCATGGCTCAGGATATCCGGGTGATCTTGATCAAACTGGCGGATCGTCTCCATAACATGCGAACCTTAAAATATCTGCCTGAGGCAAAACGGCGCCGGATCTCCAAGGAGACACTGGAGATATTCGCTCCCTTGGCCCATCGTCTGGGGATTTCGACCATTAAATGGGAGTTGGAGGACAGCTCCCTGCGGAATCTCAATCCGCAGCAGTATTACCGAATTGTTCATCTGATGAAGCAGAAACGGGCGGAACGGGAGAAATATCTAGATGAAGTGATTGCCACCATTCGGGATCGCCTTGCGGGGATGAATCTGTCTGCGGATCTCTCCGGGCGGCCGAAACACATCTACAGCATCTACCGCAAGATGATAAAGGATCACAAACAGTTTAATGAAATTTACGATCTGTTGGCTGTGCGAGTGATCGTAGACTCGATCCGGGACTGCTATGCCGTCCTAGGGATCATCCACACCATCTGGAAACCGATGCCGGGTCGATTCAAAGATTATATCGCCATGCCCAAAGCCAACATGTACCAATCTCTTCACACCACAGTGATCGGCCCTAAAGGAGAGCCGATCGAGGTGCAGATCCGTACCCGGGAAATGCACCGGATCGCCGAATACGGGATCGCTGCTCACTGGGCATACAAAGAAGGAGCCCAGCTCGAAGGTTCTTTCAATGAAAAGTTGAAATTGTTCAGGGAAATATTGGAGATGCAACAGGAGACCCATGATGCCCGAGAGTTTGTCGAAAATTTGAAGGTGGATTGGTTTTCCGATTCCGTGTTTGTCTTCACGCCCAAGGGAGATGTGTTGGAGTTGCCCTCAGGTTCCGTTCCGCTGGACTTTGCTTACCGCATCCATACGGAGGTAGGGAACCGCTGTATCGGGGCGAAGGTGAACAACAAAATTGTTCCCTTGGATCATCGCTTGAGGACAGGGGATATTGTGGAGATTCTCACCTCCAAACACAGTTACGGTCCGAGCCGGGACTGGTTGAAATTGGTCAAGTCCTCCCAAGCTCGCAGCAAAATCCGCAACTGGTTTAAGAAAGAGCGGAGAGAAGAGAGTGTAGCCAAGGGACAGGAAATGATTGAGAGTGCGCTGAAAAAGCAAGATTACGATCCTTCCTCGGTCATGGGAGGGGATCGGGTTCAGAAAGTGGCTCACAACTTCAATTTTTCTGATGAAACGGATATGTATGCCGCCGTCGGATACGGAGGATTGTCCACGCAACAGGTGGTGAACCGCTTGACGGAAGGGATGCGTCTGGAAGAGGAGCCACCCTTGGTTCTCCCCGATGTGAAAGCGATGCCCACTCGGCGGAAACAACTGGATCACGGGGTCCGGGTCAAAGGAGTGGATAACCTGCTGGTGCGTCTGTCCCGCTGTTGTCATCCGGTTCCCGGAGATGAGATCAAGGGTTTTGTCACCCAGGGTAGGGGCGTGTCCGTACATCGAGCGGATTGTCCCAATCTGGAGGGGGTAGAAGAGAACCGAATGATCCCGGTGGAGTGGGAAGGGGGACCGGATCAGTCCTACCAGGTGGATCTCGAGGTGTCGGGTCTGGACCGAAATGGCTTGTTGAACGAAATTTTGCAAGCAGTGGCTGAAACCAAGGTCGCCTTGTCCGCGGTCAGCGGCAAGGCGGATCGACGGGGCTTGGCCAAGGTCAGTATCTCCATCTCCATTCGCAATATCAATCATCTGCAGTCCGTGGTGGATAAAATCAAAAGAGTGCCTGATATCTACAGTGTACGGCGCATCATGCAATAAATCAGTCTGGGAGGGAAAAATGTGCGTGTGGTGGTGCAACGTGCCAAAGATGCTAGTGTTTCCGTAGAAGGGGAGAAAACTGGAGCGATCGATCACGGCCTCGTCTGCCTGGTGGGATTTACAGAGGGGGACGGAGAGGAAGAGATCCGTTACCTGGCAGAAAAGCTGGTCCACCTGCGGATTTTTGAAGATGAGAAGGGGAAGATGAACCGCTCCTTACTGGATGTAGGGGGAGCCATTCTCTCGGTTTCCCAATTTACTCTTTACGGAGACTGTCGCAAAGGAAGGCGCCCCAATTTCTTGGCGGCAGCGCGGCCAGAGGTGGCTGAGGGCCTCTATCAGCGATTTAATCAGCAGTTAGAGTCCCACGGAGTTCAGGTGGAAACGGGGATTTTCGGTGCCATGATGCAGGTGAAACTGACCAATGATGGCCCCGTGACCTTGATTTTGGAGCGGACACCCAATGACTGAATCCCTACGGGCACTCGAAGCGTTGTGAAAAAGTTGTCATCCCCACAGGAACAGGATGCCTGACGTGCCCAGGGTCTTCGCCCCCCGACTTGAGCCGCCAGAACAACGGAACGAAATGTGAATCCCATACCGCCCCCTGCAATCGCAGGGTATCACATGCTTCAAGTGTTCTGCTGAATTCGTGAAGGGTTTTTTTGTTTGGCTGTGCTATAATACGCTTGAATGAGAAAGCAGAGGACAAGGAGGACTCCAAGTTTATGCCCAATACCAGCCAGTCCATTGAAAATTTGGCTGTCAACACGATTCGGATGCTGTCCATCGATGGGGTGGAACAGGCCAAATCAGGCCATCCAGGGATGCCCATGGGTGCTGCACCCATGGCCTACACACTCTGGTCTCGCTACATGAAACACAACCCGGATCACCCGGATTGGTTTGACAGAGATCGATTCATCCTGTCTGCAGGCCATGGCTCCATGCTTTTATACAGTCTGTTGCATCTCTTCGGCTATGATCTATCCCTGGAAGAACTGAAAAATTTCCGGCAGTGGGGAAGCCAAACCCCGGGCCATCCAGAGTTTGGTCACACCCCTGGTGTGGAAGCGACCACGGGCCCCCTGGGGCAGGGAATCTCCAATGCTGTTGGCATGGCGATGGCGGAAGCCCATTTGGCTACCGTTTTCAATCGCGACGGCTATCCGGTGATCGACCATTATACTTATACCCTTTGTGGTGATGGAGATCTGATGGAAGGGGTTTCGGCGGAAGCGGCTTCCCTGGCGGGGCATCTCCACTTGGGCAAACTGATCGTCCTGTATGATTCCAACGATATTTCCTTGGATGGGGAGACGAACCGTTCTTTCACAGAGAATGTGCAACAGCGTTTTGAGGCCTATGGCTGGCAGGTGCTCCGGGTGGAAGGGGAAAACGATCTGGATGGGATCGCCTCTGCCATTGAAGAAGCCCAGCGCGAGACCGCTCAACCTACCCTGATCGAGGTGAAAACCACGATCGGTTACGGTAGCCCCAATCTGGCTGGTACTTCCGAGGTGCACGGGAAAGCCATCGGATCCGAGGAAGCAGCCCAAGTACGCAAAGCTTATGGCTGGCCATGGGACGAGTCCTTTTATGTGCCTGAAGAA
Organism: Kroppenstedtia sanguinis; assembly: GCF_050433445.1. NCBI lineage: Bacteria > Bacillati > Bacillota > Bacilli > Caryophanales > Thermoactinomycetaceae > Kroppenstedtia > Kroppenstedtia sanguinis. The sequence continues at coordinate 84,723 of NZ_JBNPXF010000001.1, forward strand.
GTGAGAAGCCACTTCCGGACATTGAAAGAAAAAGGGATTCAAGCTGAAGCGGAGTGGCAAAAACTTTTCGAAAGCTATAAGCAGGCCCATCCAGCTCTGGCTGAGCAGTTGGAAATGGCGATTCGCGGCGAACTTCCTGCCGGTTGGGAGGATCAGCTACCGGTCTATGAGGCAGGGAGCAAGAAAATTGCCACCCGTGCCGCCTCAGGCGATGTCTTGAACGCTTTGGCCCCAACTCTTCCCCAGTTGGTAGGTGGTTCTGCCGACCTTGCTTCCTCCAACCAGACGATGCTGAAAGAGGAAAAAGACTTTCAGGCGGGGAATTATGCCGGTCGCAATTTCTGGTTTGGTGTGCGGGAACACGCAATGGGTGCTGCACTGAACGGGATGGCCTATCATGGCGGACTGCGTCCTTATGGCGGAACCTTCCTGGTCTTCTCTGACTATATGCGGGGGGCGATCCGCCTGTCGGCTCTGTCGAGACTGCCGGTGTTGTACGTGCTCACCCATGACAGCATCTCTGTCGGGGAGGACGGCCCCACTCATGAACCAGTGGAACAGATTCCTTCCCTGCGCTTGATTCCCCATCTGAAAGTGTTCCGTCCCGGCGATGCCAATGAAACCGTGGCGGCCTACCGCTATTCCCTGATGAAAAAGGATGGTCCAGTGGCCTTGGCACTCAGTCGGCAAGGGTTGCCGGTGCTGGAGGGAACAGCGGATCGGGGACAAGAGGGGACTCTGCAGGGAGGATATGTCCTCGTCGATACAGAGAAAGATCCTGATGTGATCCTGATCGCCACCGGCTCGGAGGTTCATCTTGCCGTGGAAGCACAAAAGGAGCTGGGCAAGGAAGGGATCCAAGCACGGGTGGTCAGCATGCCCTGTCGCGAACTCTTTGATGAGCAACCGGAAGCCTACCGTGATGAGGTGTTGCCCTCCAGGGTGAAAGCCCGGGTGGCAATCGAAGCGGCACATCCCTCCGGTTGGGAAAAGTATACCGGTGACCGGGGTGCAGTGATCGGCATCGACACTTTTGGAGCTTCCGCCCCAGGACCCGTGGTGATGGAGCAGTATGGATTCACCGTGGAAAATGTCATTCAACATGCGAAAAAAGTGTTACAGGCTTGAACGAAAAAACACCCGCTTCCTCAGGGAGCGGGTGTTTTGTTTAAAAGATGAGATTTGCCATCAAGACGATCACCGGGAGAGTGATCAAGGTACGCAGGAGAAAGATGATCACCAAGTCCTTGAAGTCGACGGGGATTTTGGAACCGAGGAGGAGCCCACCCACTTCCGACATGTAGATCAGTTGGGTCACGGAGACACAAGCGATGATAAACCGAGTCATTTCATTTTCAATCCCACTGCCGACGACAGAGGGGAGGAACATGTCAGCAAACCCGATCACCATGGTTTGAGCTGCGGCTCCGGCCTCTGGAACCTGGAGCAGGGTTAACAGAGGCACAAAGGGTTTACCCAGCCAAACGAAGAGCGGAGTATACTCGGCGATGATCAGAGCGATCGTTCCCAGGGACATGACGACGGGAATCACCCCAATCCACATGTCGAGGACATTTTGGGCACCTCCCTTGAAAATATTGCGGAACCGTTGCTTTTGGGCCCGAGTGGCGGCCTGTTGCAAACCCCAGCGAAGAGCGGAGTAACCGGCAGGGATGGATTCATCCAAACGATTGGCAGATCCATCGCTGTAGGTATCCGGTTTGCGGGACAAGGGAGGGATGCGAGGCATCACAATGGCTGCCACCAGACCCGCGAGACAAATGGTCAGATAGTAAGGAATGAATAGGTCTGCCAGATTCATCTGGGCCAACACCACGATGGAGAAGGTGATCGAGACCACTGAAAAGGTGGTGCCAATCACCGCCGCCTCCCGCCGGGTGTAAAATCCATCTTCGTACTGTTTACTGGTCAGCAAGACTCCGACAGTGCCGTCTCCTAACCAGGAGGCAAAACAATCGATGGAAGAGCGGCCCGGCAGTTTGAACAGGGGACGCATCAAGGGGGTGAGCAGAGCGCCGAACAGCTCCAACAGACCGAAATCCATCAATAACGGTAGAAAGAAGCCGGCGAACAGGAATACAGAAAACAGCACCGGTAGCAAGTCGTACAGGAGCGTCCCCCCTGTCTCCTCGGACCAGATCCCTTCAGGTCCGATCTGGAACAGGGTGATGAAGGCAAAGATGAAACTCAAAATCCGGGCGATCAGCCACATGGGTTTCACATCCAGGAGACCCTTCAGGAAGGCGTGATTGATCATCCAGGCAGGTTGAACCCATTTGGCGATCAGAGAGCCGATGAGGGCGATGAGAAGGATCCCCGTCACGATGTGAGGCAGGATCTCAGATAAGCCATTTTGTACTATTTCTGCTAACCATGCCACCGGGATCGTGATTCCCGCCTCAGAAGGAATCGGGATCATAAACAGGAAGATTCCGATCAGAGAGGGAATGAGGAACTTCAGATAGTCTGATGATGACGGAGAAAATTTACGGGAGTTCATTCTTAATTCCACCTTATCTGTTGATTCATCGAAGCACGGATGCAAATGAATATTTAAAACAAATACCTCATAAAAATACCACATCTTTTGCGATGTGGGAACTGTCAATCTGTGGAGTGCACCCATAAAGTCGATCAGGGATGTGGATTCACTCAACCACAGGTACTACTTATCTGATGGGCTGAAGGGATCAAGGCTTGCCATTTGATCCCGCTTGTCTCGATCCCAGCGATGGATGGAGGAGACTCACTCTGTTCTTGAGATCCTATTTTCTGCATTTGAAAAACATGCGGCCCCAGGAGTCGAAACCGACTTCTTCGGAAGTCTTGGCGTGGATGTCCCGAAAACCGGCGGAAGAAAGCATCCGGAAAACTTCCTCTTTATAGTAAGCTTTTTGGGTCAGAGTGAAATCACTCCGTTTCCATCCCTGATCCTCTGGGGTGAATAGAGTGAAATCGTTCGTTATAGGCTAACCTCCGCTCGGAGTCATAATGGGCATCCATCACACAGACCAAGTCTTTCTCTGTGATGTGAAAGGAGCCTTTCCACCGTTTCAAATAACCTTCATGCATATTCAAATCAAAGTAGAAGATCCCTCTAGGCACCAAAGCCTGCCGAACCTGGTGGAAAACTTGCTCCAACTCTGATGAATCCAGGATATGATTCAGACTATCAAAGGTAGAGAGGATGGCGTGTTGGGGTTGTTCCACTGTGAAGGAACGGGCGTCAACCCATAGGAAGCGCGCCCTGGGGGCTCGCTGACGGGCATGGACGAGCATCGCCTTTGAATGGTCGATCCCCGTCACTCCGCTTCCGTGAGTTTTTCTGCCAATCCGCCAGTGCCGCAACACAGATCCAGGATCCGATCTCCCGGTTCCAACTCGGACAACACTTCCGATTTCAGCACCGCCTGGATTCGATCAGGTGGCTCCAATGTCGGGCATAGACATCGGCAAAGGGATCATAATCCGCAGATTGTTCTCCATTCACTGGATCTCACCTCACCCAGGGGTTTTATTCACATGAGACAATTTCACCATTGCATATTTTCGAAATGCGAGTTACCACAGAAGGGTTTAGAACTATCCAACGCTTTTGAAGGGACTTCAGCTGTTGATATCGGGATTGAGGATTAATTAGAAAAATGGGTGTCGGAGGGATGATTCGTGTGCTGCCCAAAGCGAGAGGTTAACTTTCTGGGAACCTTTTTGGATGATCGGTGAGTTTTTTGCTTTTTTTCACTAAAAGCACGTAATAAATGATTCTGGATACATCTTTTGGTCTCCTTCCGTGGACACACTATAGAAGAACGGATCACGGGAGGGAAAACAGATGCGCAGAACGGAAAAGGAACAGCGAGTAAGAATCCAGTCGGCAGAGCACGGTTTTACTGACTGGTGGGATCGGCGAGATGGGGAAATCCCTTTCGGTAGAAGGGGAGGGGAAGATTTTCTCAGAAGAAAAGATATGCAAAAGAAAGCTGTGGACCCGTAATGAATTCCTACATAGCTGCCCGCCGGAAGGCTTAGGCGGAAGCGTAGTGAAAACCCTAACCCAGGTTCCTCATGGCTATTGAAATCTACAGGGGAGTCGGTTAGACTGGGGGAGAAAAAATCAACGGTGGATCCAAGGGAGGTACGTGCGGCACCGGCCTGCACGGTTTTTTTATGAAAAAGCTCCATGTCTCGGGGGTTTCCCCGAACTTTTATCGTGATATTGAATTGATCGTCGGTTTGTTCTTTCCCAAGGCCAAAGTGGTGGAGGTACGGGAAGAAGCGGATACACTCTTCCACTTTGAGATTCAGCGGGCAGGACAGATTCGGGTGGATGTGACGCTGACCGACTCCAACCGGGATCAGGTTTGGCATGGCACTCATGAATGGCCTGCACCCCCTTCGGCTTCAGAGAAAGAAGAGCGCAAAGGGATCAAGCAAGTGGTCAACCGTGCTCTGTTGCAAGTGATGGAGGAGGCGACGGGAATCCGGCAACCCTGGGGAGTTTTGACCGGGGTCCGCCCGACCAAATTGCTCCATCGTATGCGGTTGGACGGACTCACCCCGGATGCGGCCGCTGCTGTCCTGGAACGGGATTACCGACTGATGCCTGTTAAAATTGAACTTTTGCAAGAAATCGTAGACAGGCAGACCCGAGTATTACCTGATCTCTATGAGTTGGATCGGGAGGTAAGTCTGTATATCGGAATTCCTTTTTGCCCTACCAAATGTGCATACTGCACCTTTCCCGCCTATGCGATCCGGGGGCGCAACGGTTCCGTGGAGGAGTTTTTGGCCGGCCTCCATGAGGAAATGGAGGCGATCGGTGCCTGGTTGGAAAGGCGGGGGCTCCCGGTGACCTCCATCTATTTCGGCGGGGGAACGCCTACTTCGATCACTGCTCGCCAGATGGAGGATCTGTTTGTGAAGATGAAAACAAGTCTCCCGGGTTATGAGGGGGTCCGAGAGCTGACGGTGGAGGCCGGGCGTCCCGACACGCTGGATGCGGAAAAGTTGGATCTTCTTCGGCGGTGGAAAGTAGATCGCATCAGCATTAACCCTCAAAGTTTTGAGGAAAACACTTTGAAATTGATCGGTCGCCACCACACAGTTCAAGAAACCTTGGAGAAATATGAACTGGCCCGGTCCATGGGCTTGCATAATATTAATATGGATCTGATCATCGGGTTACCGGGAGAAGGGCTGGACACTTTCCGTCGCTCCCTCCAAGTGATGGAGGAACTGAAGCCGGAGTCGCTCACGGTCCATACTCTTTCCTTTAAACGTGGCTCCCATATGACTCGCGATCCGGAAAAGTACAAGACCGCCGACCGGGATGAAATCACGAAGATGGTCAACGACGCCCGGGACTGGACCCGTAGGATGGGGTATGTCCCCTACTATCTGTACCGTCAAAAAAATATCCTGGGGAATCAGGAGAATGTGGGTTACTCCTTTCCCGGCGAAGAGAATTTGTACAATATCATCATTATGGAGGAACGGCAGACCATTATCGGGCTGGGTTGTGGCGCAGTCAGCAAAATTATTCCTCCGGGAACAGGTCGGATCCATCGTGTACCCAACCCGAAAGAGCCTCAGGCTTATATTAACACCTACCGGGAACACATCCGGAAAAAATTAGAGGTCTTGGATCGTGCCTACGGTGTAGAGTCGGTCATGTGAGAAAAATGGAATGGAGATATGAAGCAGGCAACCGAATCATCGGTTGCTTTTTTATATGAAATCTCTATTCTTTCTCCTTTGTTTTATTGTACAATGGAGTTGTTTTATACTTTCAATTATTTGATCAGGGAGGAAAAATTTCGTTGGCTTCTTTTTTTACACTGGCGCGGAAACATGGGTTGAAATTGGCTTTGACCACTTTTCTTGGTATTGCGGCTTCTAATGCCGTTGTTTACGGGGGGGTGTTGATCCTGTTCTTGATCCTCCTGATGTCGATCGGCGGAGTGGCTTCTTTTGAGAACTCCCTCACGCCCGAGGCGCTGTTCGGATTCGGGGTGATCGGGGTCATTCTGCTTATCCTTGCGTACCTGGTGATCATCGCCGCTTCCTATCTGGTGCAATCCTTTACAATGGGTGGAATCTTCGGCATGGGGAAGGAGGTCCTGCTGGAAAACAGATCGGAGATCGGAACTTTCTTCAGCCAGGGTTTCCGATACATGTGGCGTCTCACGGGCCAATACCTGCTGTTCTGCCTGTGTTGGGCACCGTTGTATTTTCTTATGATTATTCCATTCGCGATCGCCAGTGAGCTGATCGGGGAATGGGTGGTGTTGTTCCTGTTACCTTTTTTAGCGGCATTCTTCTTTTTGGTGATCGCGCTGTTTTTACACGCACCTGCCATCCTGGTCCGAGACGATCTGCGGGTTCTGGAATCGATGAAGTGGACTTTTCGCCTCTTTTTTTCCTCTTCCTTTGGTTCTGTCTGTCTTTCCACCTTGTTAGCCGGTGTGGCCGGTCTGGTGGTCAACGTGGCTTTTCTGCTAGTCGCCGGTTTGATCGTCGGCTTCTGCATCCTGTTGCAGTTTTTAGTCCATGAGGGATTTGTTGTGTTGACGATGGTGGCAGGGATTCCCTTGGGTCTGGCCTACGTGGTGATCGTATTTCCTCTCTCCCTGGCTGTTGCATGCTTGCTCATTCAATATCGTTATGAGCGGATTCGTCCCAAGGATCTGCCCCAGGTAGCTTGAAACGGTGCTCCCGGGAATGAAGATGGAAACTGATGATGCGACTCCAACACTGAATGGAGTCGCTTTTTTTCTTGAAACTCCAATATGAGCCCTTATTCACCTGTTTATTTCTTTCCAAAGAGCCTAGGAGTTTTTTATCTTTGTGTTTTTATTCAGCGGTTACACCTAGTGCCCCTTCAGGCAACTTTGATCTTGTTTTTCAGCAAGGCGGGGGCGGGATGGTGGGAGGCTCCGATCTCTTGCAAAGAGCGCATAGCTAGACCCGGGAGCAGAAAGCGACCCTGGCGAGACTTGTGCCCTATGGGTGCAAAGGCTCTTCACCCTCCCGCCATCCCGACCTTAGTTCCTACCTAACATAGGGCTAATCACACGCCTGGAGTGGCAAGTATGTTGTTCACGCCTTTGCCCACAATTTCCCGTCTTTCACGATGACCGCGCCGAAGGGTCTGCCCTTCTTGGTTCGTGTGTTTTCGTAAGCCAAATAATAGCGATCTGCATCCCATCGGTACAGTTCATGTTCAAGTCACTCCCTGTTACGCCTGCTGGCGCGTGAGTATTTCGCCTCCGTTGTGATCGCAGTGATTTTGTATTTGGAGAAAAAGGAAGTAATTTCACAGACTGCTTCTTGAATTGTTATAAATCTGGCCTATCGTCTGGGTTTTGGTTAACGTTGGGTGTCAGATCCGCCTTTACGGGTCGTCCATAGGGTCCAGCGGTCCCGATCCGGGATATCGGTAGTGACATCGGTTGCGGTCAGCCGATGGCGGATATGCCGCATTAAGCGATGAAGCTCTTCATCATGTAGCTCATGGAGAATGGAGCGTCCCTGCCGTTGCAAAATATCTTGCTCTAAATCCTGCAGGTTGCGGTGAATCCTGCGGGTCTCCCACAGAGGATGTTCCCACGGGGCGTAGAAGCCTGCCGCTTTCAGGGCACGGTGGATCTCAACAGAGGGATGGCGCCGTGCGATTTCCTTCTCTTTTAATCTGGGAAACATCTCAAAGATGAATCCTCGCAGATGGTCGGGAGTGGCGGGAAGAAGGCAATCCGCGGGGGTTCGATCCTGAATGAGGAGTATGCCGCCGGGTCGCAGGATTCGGGCTGCTTCGTGGAAGCAGGACAGAAGGTCCCGCAGGTGGTGGATGACCGCCCGCATCAAGAGGAAGTGGAAGCTCCCTGCGGGAAGTCCCGTCTGCTCTGCACTTCCCTGAATCCATCGAATCTGGGGAAAGGAGTCGCTCTGTTCCTGGGCAGCTTCCAGCATGATGGGAGAGGGATCCACCCCGGTCACTTGGGCTCCCATCTCTGCCAGCGCCCGAGAGTAGATTCCCCCACCGCATCCGATGTCGGCCACCTCCATTCCCTGGGGATCCAGTATCTTCCGCACCTGTTCTTTCCACTCCGGTGAAGCGGTACGGGTGGCGTAGGTGTGTTTGTTCTTCGGATGAGAAAAATCGATGGACATGGTTTAAGCCCCCTTGTGCAGATTTCTGAGAAGGATCATGTTATTTTTGGCAGATCCACATCCCTTTGCGGAGGATCAGGGTAGGATCCTCGGCGGTGGGATCAAACCCAAGGTTTTGTTGCACCGACGCCGGTGCAGTCTGCAACAGTTTCCAGGCTTGTTCTCGGGAGGAAGCGGGTGTCTGAGCTCGGTCCATCCATTCCTGCCACTGAACCGGAGTCTCCCAACTTCGGACATGGGTGACGGAGGAGAAGCCGGCAGCTTCTAACAGCCGCGTCCAATCAGCAAGGGGGAATACTCGCTGATGAGAGGGATCCCGCAGGGTTTCCACCTCATTCAGGATCTGATCCGTTGCGGAGTCGTCGGGAAGGGTGTTATCCACCAAGATCAACCTGCCGCCGGGAACCAGCACCCGCCGGGCCTCAGCGAAGGCTTTCTCTGGATGAGGAAAGTGATGGGAAGCGATCCGGGAGGTGACCCAGTCAAACAGTCGATCGGGAAGCGGGAGGTTCTCCGCATCCCCCTCCAACCAAGTGACATGGTCCAGCCCGCGCCGGCTCGCCTCTTCTGCGGCGATTTCCAGCATGCGGGGAGTAAGATCTAAACCTACCACTCGTTGGCAGACCCGACTCAACACAAAGGCGGTATGACCGGCTCCGGTGGCGATGTCGAGGGCGAGGAGAGGTGGAGAGGACATCCCGATCTCTGCTGCGATCCACTCCAGGTCTGGCCCCTGGGCATGAATGACACTCGTCCGGTACCCATCGCCAGAACGCCGGTACTGATCCTGCACCTGTTTTTTGGTAGCATCCATAGGGTTCACTCCTTTTGTGTTTCACCTAATGAAAAACAATTTCGTTTTACAAAACCACTATAACACATTTGCTCATGGAATCGATAGGAAATGACAAGTACAAAAAAAGAGCACGGATTTCGTGCCCGATCGATAAAGGGATTTATGGATGATAAGGGGGGTATCCCAATTCCGGGAAATCCGTGATAAATCCATCAACTCCCGCTGCAAACAACAGATTTGCCGCCGATTGATCACGAATCGTATAGGGAAGGATTTTCATCCCGTGCCGGTGTACCCGTTGGACCAGATCGGCATTCACCAGATCTTTATCTGGATTGACATAATCGGCGTAAACGGCGAAGGAGCGTAGGTGTGCGTTGGTTACCCCTGTCTCTTGGTAATCCCCCTTGCTGAGAAGAACGCCGATGGGGACTCTCGGCAACCATCGATGAAAACGTTGAATCGATTTGAGATCAAAGGATTGAACTACCACTTTGTCGCGTTTATCCAAGTTTCGCTTTGCGAGGGCCTTCGCTACCTGCCGTTCAATTCCAGGATAGCGAGCGGGGTCTTTCAGCTCAATCAGAATCTTGATTCCCTTTCCACGGTATCGATCCAGCACTTCTTCTAGGGTGGGGACTCTTTCTCCAGCATAGGCAGGACTGAACCAGCTACCGGCATCCAACTGTTTTAATTGAGCTAGGGTGAGGTCTCGGATCTCCCCTGTCCCGTCGGTGGTTCGGTCCACTGAGGTATCGTGCATGATCACTAGACGACCATCTTTGCTCCGCTGTACATCCACTTCAAAGTAATCCGCCTTCATCTTCACGGCTAAATCAAAGGCGGCGATGGTGTTCTCCGGTGCATGTCCAGAGGCTCCCCGATGGGCTACATTGATAAACTTAGAGGGGACTTTCCCTTTGGGCTCCGCCGCTGCTTGACCGGGATGCAAACCCACCAACAGTATGACCGCAAGACACAGGACTCCCCATAGGCGAAAAGAAGGCCTTCTGCACTTTCTCGGATTCACAGCACTCTCCCCTTTCCATTGCATAATAGAGCATATTTATATATACAATTTTAACGGGCTGGTAAAAAATTGTTAAGGAATTGTGGGGGACTCCTTCAAACTGTGTATTTACCAGAGCATGGCAGGAGTCCAGCTGGAGGGAAGCCCGGTATTCCTAGAAGTGTTGTGCCCTCCTGCGTTTGAGGACGGTCGGGATGGGGTTTCACCTGTCGTTCCGTTGTTTTAGTGAGCCAAAGTCATTCCATGTGAACCCCTCCCTTCGATCTATGCGTAGATTTGAGATGATTCTTTTTCCTCCCCCACTTAAAGGAATCTGGTACCGAGTGGACTGTCTCCATTTTCTGGGGGGATGGCATGAGTTGTGTGGAAGCACGACGTACAACTCTGTATACATATCCTGCAGTAGGGGCTCCCACTGGATTTGAAAAAGCGAATGGCTAGTGGATCCAAAGTAGATGTGGAGGAGGGGGAGAGGTGAAGAGGCGTTGGATGGTTTGCAGCGGGTGTTCCCGAAGAATTCCCTTTCGCTATGATGGTGGCCTCTGTGGCTGTGGAGGCGCTTGGTTGGTCCAATACGACCTGGAGGAAGTGAAACACCATCTGAGCCGGGAAAAGTTGCGAGAACGTCCGGCCACCCTGTGGCGTTACCATGAATTTCTCCCTTTGAAAATGACGGATTCGATCGTCTCCTTGGGGGAGGGATGGACCCCGCTGATTCGACTGGAACGCTGGGAGAAACAACTGGGCTTAGGTGAGGTCTGGGTGAAGAGGGAGGAACAGAATCCAACAGGTAGCTTTAAAGCCCGGGGATTCTCTGTGGCCCTCTCTCTTCAACAAGAGCGGGGAACTTCTCGGGTGGCAGTAAATTCCAATGGAAATGCTGCCGCCGCCTTGGCTGCCTATGCGGCTCGTGCAGGAATGGAGGGATTTGTCTTTATTCCTCGGGATTGTCCGGCCTTGATGGTGGAGGAGGCGATGCAATATGGAGCCCGAACCTACTTAGTAGATGGGTTGATCCACGATGCGGGTCGAATCATTCAGGAGGGAGCACGGGAGATGGGATGGGTCTCCATAGGAACTGCCCGAGAACCTGGCAGGGTGGAAGGGAAAAAGACGATGGGGCTGGAGTTGGCTGAGCAACTGGGTTGGCAGTTGCCTGATGTGGTGATCTATCCCACAGGGGGTGGCTCCGGCTTGATTGGGATCTGGAAGGCTTTCTGCGAATTGAAAGAGCTGGGCTGGGTTCAGGGGGAGCTTCCGCGTTTGGTCAGTGTACAGGAAAGAGGGTGCACCCCGATTGTGGATGCGCTGGAAGCAGGGGCCGAGGAGATCACTCCCAAAGAAGATGCCACCTGCGCCAACCCGACCGGGATACGCGTTCCCCAGCCGCCGGCAGGCCAGCTGATCTTGTCTATCCTCCGGGAAACGGGAGGGACGGCGGTGGCGGTCACAGCAGATGAGATCGATGCCGCCAGCCAAACCTTGGGTGGGGAAGGGATCTCCGTTGCACCGGAGGGGGCAGCGGTCTGGGCGGGTCTGCTTCAGTTACGGGACCGGGGAGATCTACACCCAGGAGAACGGGTGGTCCTATTTAACACGGCCCACGCTTTAAAGTATCTTCCTTGGCAATCTCCGACTCCACCTCCGCTCGTCACCTCCTACGACGACTATCGCCAAATCCTGAACAACCAAGTGGCTACGCAACCATCAACGGAATCCAGACCAGAATCATCAATGGACCGGTGAGTGCTCCATCAATCAAAAACCATCCCCTCTCTATTTTCAGAAGGGATGGTTCATTTCAATCATGGATTACTCAGTTCCCAGTCCGGTATTGGATTTGACCGAGAGTTCGTCATACTCTTTTTCGAGGGGATCCGGTTTGCTCCACAATGTAAAGAGGACGGAGGTGATAAAGCCGAGGGGGACGCTGATGATCCCAGGGTTTGCCAAGGGGAAAATGGCGTTCTCCTGCATGACGCTGGGACCCAGAATGACCAGTGTAACCGCACTGATTAAACCGACCAGCATTCCCGCCACGGCTCCAGTGGTGTTGAATCGTTTCCAATAGATAGAGAAGATGATCACGGGTAGATTGGCACTGGCGGCGACGGCGAAGGCGAGAGCCACTAAGTAAGCCACGTTCTGCCCTTTGGCTAACACTCCGATCAGGATGGAAACAGCACCCACCACCAGTGCAGTATTGCGGGCGACGCGAAATTGCTTTTTCTCGTCAGCTTGGCCCCGTTTGATGACATTGGTGTAAATGTCATGGGCAAAGGCCCCGGAGGCGGTGATTACCAGACCGGCTACCACGGCTACGATCGTGGCAAAGGAGACGGCGGCGATCGTAGCCATGAAAAACTCACCACCCAAGGTTCCGGCTCCACCGCCCAGATATTGCGCCAGCAACGGAGCCGCCATGTTTCCACCGGGGTCGGCGGCCCGGATCACGTCAGGCCCCACGTGGATAGCTGCCCCAAAGCCGATAAAGGTGATCATGAGATAAAAAGTGCCGATCAACACCATCGCCCAAATGACGGATTTTCGTGCCTCCTGGGCGGTCGGCACGGTGTAGAAGCGAATCAGGATGTGGGGCAAACCTGCTGTTCCAAGAACGAGTGCGATCCCGAGGGAGAGCAGGTCAATGGGATTTTTGTACAACAATCCTGGCTGTAAAAACTTCACACCCTGGGTTTCGGCTACGGCCTCAAACAGTTGTGACGGGTTGAAACCGTAGAGGAAAGCCAAAAACAGAATCACGGTCAGGGTGGCGAACATCAACAGAACCGCCTTGATAATCTGCACCCAGCTGGTGGCTAGCATCCCTCCGAAGAGTACATAGATGATCATCAGCACCCCGATGATCAGAACCGACACTTCATAGGGAATGCCCACCAAAAGTTGTATGATCACCCCGGCCCCGACCATCTGGGCCACCATATAAAAAAGGGAGATCACGATGGTGACCAGGGCCGCTGTTGTCCGCACCGGGACTGGCTTCAACCGGTACGCCAACACATCGGCCATCGTGTATTTTCCCGAGTTGCGTAAGGGTTCGGCCACGATATAGAGAACCACGATATAGCCCATCAACCAACCGACAGCATACATGAAACCGTCGTAGCCATTGAGAGCGACCAACCCCGCGATTCCTAAAAAGGAGGCTGCACTCAAGTAATCCCCTGCGATAGCCAAGCCATTTTGCCAGCCGGTCAGGGAGCGTCCCGCCGCATAAAAATCTGTGGTGCTCTTGTTCTGTTTGGAGGCACGATAGGTGATAAACATCGTCAGTCCGACGATCGCTACAAACAGAACAATGCCAAACAGATGGACACTCATAATCAGGCCCCCTTCTTGCGGGTATAGGATTCGATGATGGCTTGGGCCTGCTGATCAAATTTGCGGGCCTTCCTGACATACAGATAGGCTAAAGCCCAGGCGACCACATAGCAGAGGACCCCGTACAGATAGCCGAAGGTGATATAACCTGTGACATATGAACTCATCAAAGGACGGGCATAGCCTGCCAACAGAGGCAATGTCATGTAATAGAGTAGGAACAGAATCACAATCGGCCAGATAAAGACCAACTTGGCCCGTTTAAACTTCTTGAATTCTTGGGAACGGGCGATTTCTGTGTACTTGTCCATCCACCCACCTCCAGATTTTTTCTGTATTTATAGCTTTCGGGTTGAATAGATAAACGTGATGAACTATTCTGAAAAAAGGAGCGACGACTACATTCATACGCCCGAAATGCCGAAAAACGGTTGCAAACGACTTGATAGAAAAGACAGGGATGAACAGTTCGTTTGGACGCTGAACGGTTGTCCGGGACCCGGTTTTGCTTTTCGTCCTTCAACACATTTTAGACATGTTAAACCCCGGATGCAGGCGTGTTGATTATCTGAATTTTTAAGGTCGGGATGGTGGGAGGGTGAAGAGCCTTTGCACCCATAGGGCACAAGTCTCGCCAGGGTCGCTTTCTGCTCCCGGGTCTCGCTATGCGTTCTTTGCAAGAGATCGGAGCCGTCCCACCATCCCCGTCCCTTCAAGCAATATTTTGTGATGGGGGCAATGGGAAGAGCGAAAGGTCAATTTTGTTTCTCCCGCCCATTTCCTGGTTAATCAACAGCCCCTGCCCGGATGTAATCGAGGTTGACCCATTGACACTCCACACGCCTGAAGAGTGGGATTCACCACAGGCACGTACCGATGGTCGCTTGGGTAATCCCTAGTAACCTGGAGAGATGAACCAAGGGAAGCCTGTATGCCCCCACGGTTCAAACAGAGTTTAGGTACCATGTCATAGGCTGAATGACTGCTTGGTTTTCACATTTCATTCCAGCCATGAAGGCTACATGCAAGAAAATAGGCTTGCACAACCCCATATGCATCCACTTTTCAAAGAGCAACTATGCTTAGTTTAACATAGAACGCACATTTGTAAATGACTCTTCAGAATTTTTCGGTTACAATTCCCCACAAGGGGGATATCGAACGACGCTCACTTCCATCCTAACCCTAGAGGGCTGTTTTTTTTCGCTCGCCTTTTGTAATCTACCACTTCCAGGAAAAGATATAGACAGCAATCCTCATTTCTTTAGGTTGATTATTCGTGATGATTCCCCCACTGAGAAATCTTTTAAACCCTCTTGAATCACTTGCATTCTCTAGGATTTCTTAATTTATTCCTTGGCTAATTGTTCGATCCCTAAAATCAATATGGCTAGTCCAATTTGAAACATTTGATCAGAACCCATTCCGCTAAGAAGTTGTTCTTGGTAAATCCGTTGCAGAACATTCTTATTCTCACTTTGTAAGCTGTCAATGGACTGTCGGAATAATTCCTGAACATCCTGTCCTTTCTTCTCCATTCTTTTATTGATTTTATCCCGCTCATTTCGATCCAACTCAAATGAAATCACATAGTTTAATAGACATACAGCAGAAGAAGACTTTTTCTTATCACTGATTGGCACTTGATCCATAATGTTTAGTAAAAAATTGATGAGACTGAGATAATGTTGTTCCAGCGGTACCGTCTGCATTAAAAGTTGAGCAGAATAGGGGCGTTTCTTTAAGCAGCTCTGCAGATTGACTGCAAATTGCTTCAGTTGTTCTTTCCAGTCCCCTTCCTTGCTGGTGGATGATAGTGTTTCTTTCGCTACCTGCTCCGCCAATACCTGAAAAATGCTTTGTTTGTTTTCAAAGTAATAGTAAAGGGAAGCGCCAAACAGCACCATTGGCAACGGGGGAGGCGGATGTGAGGGAGGTGGGCCGGATCTGGGGAAAAGGAAGGATTTTTTTGGCCATCAAGTATGCGGATCAGAATTATGCCCGTCTGAATGTTTCCCTTCTGTTATAAAACAAAAAAAGCCTCACAGATGGAGGCCTCAAAGTGGATCACAGGAAAAGGAATGAGTGTCGGAAAGTACTCCTCAACAGTAGCAGTTGTCGATCTGTTGCTTCACCCAATGGTTGGAGCAACATTCATTCAATGCCACATCACGGTTATCCTCAATGGTACTCCCACAAACCGGACACATGTCCTGTGGTTGAGGGTTGGTGTGCATGGGAATCCCTCCCGATCAGGTTGATGTCATTATACTATAACAGAATATGAAAAGTAAACATCTGTGATACAACAATTTTAAATTTAGGCGAAGTTGTCTCTGGATTGTTACATAACAAAATCTCGCTGTGGTTGACATGGAGTGATTAGACGCGCCAGAATTTTGGCGTCGGAATGTGATGTGAATCCGGCGTATTTGTGTCGTTTCTTACAAAAATCTTGACTTTTGTCTAACCATCCCGTAGAATGCTATCTTATACAACAATTTGAACTGAATCCGCCGATGATGGGAAAAGTACCCGGGAATCGGGCAGCCAGAGAGGGAGCGTCAACCGGCTGCAAGCGCTCCTCCGTCTCGCCCCGGAGAAAGACACCTGGAGGCTCTGGACCGAAGACCCCATGGGGTTGGTAGATCTGGACGTCTGCCAGACGATACCTGGCCTGAGTGGGAAATGGAGTGGAAATCCATTTCCAAAAAAGGGTGGCACCGCGGGAAAATGTGAACCAATCTCTCGTCCCTGACAGTAAGTCAGTGGCGGGAGATTTTTTATATCCATTTAAAGGAGGCGGGAGAAAGTGAACTATCGGATCCCCCGTGGAACGTCGGACTTATTACCTGGTGAAGTGGAGAAGTGGCAGTACATGGAAGAGAAGGCTCGGGAGCTCTGCCGTCTCTATCACTTTTCCGAAATCCGCACCCCGATGTTTGAACAGACGGAGCTGTTTCAGCGCGGGGTGGGGGAAACCACGGATATCGTAGAGAAAGAAATGTACACATTTGAAGATCGGGGGGGACGCAGTCTCACCTTGCGACCGGAAGGGACCGCATCTGTCGTCCGCTCCTTTGTGGAAAACAAGATGTATGCCGGCCCACAACCGACCAAGCTATATTACCTGGGACCCATGTTTCGGTATGAACGTCCCCAAGCCGGCCGACAGCGGCAATTTCATCAGTTCGGCGTGGAAGTATTCGGGACGCGGGAACCCGAGCTGGATGCGGAGATTATAGATCTGGGTTACCGGTTTTACACTGCGGTCGGTTTGAAGAAAGTGCGGGTGGAAGTGAATAGTGTCGGTTGTCACCGCTGCCGGCCGGTTCATCGGGAGGCGCTGGTGAAGTTTCTCACCCCCCATCGGGAGGAGCTTTGCAAAGATTGTCAGTCCCGGCTGGAACGGAATCCGATGCGGGTGTTGGATTGCAAAAAGGAGTCTTGCAACCGGCTGATTGAGGAGGCTCCGAAAATGATCCAATTCCTCTGCGAGGATTGTGCCCCTCACTTTGAGACAGTGAAAGAAAATCTTGATCTCCTGGGAGTTCCCTATGAAGTTAATCCCCGGCTGGTGCGCGGGTTGGACTATTATACCCAGACTGCTTTTGAATACGTGCTGGAAGAGGCAGAGGGGGGCTCGCTAGGTGGAGGTGGCCGTTACAATGGCCTGGTGGAAGAAGTGGGAGGACCGGCTGACATGCCGGGAATCGGCTTTGGTCTTGGCTTGGAGCGGGTGATCTTGGCCTTGAGGCAACAAGAGGTGAATCTCCCGATCCGCAGGGGAGTGGACTGCTTCCTCATCACGTTGGGTGCCGCAAGCAAAAAACGGGGCGTCTCCCTGTTGAAGGATCTCCGGCAGGCGGGTCTCTCCGCTGAACGGGACTACTTGGATCGCAAGCTCAAAGCCCAGCTGAAAGCTGCAGATCGCTCCGGTGCCGCTTATGTGGCCATCTTGGGGGAGAATGAACTGGAGGCGGACCGGATCGTGGTTAAAAACCTGGCCACCGGTGAACAGGAGACGATCCAGCTGGATCAATTGACGGATCATATTCGTGCATGTACCAGAAGATAGCTTGAGAAGAGAGGGATATCCATGGAGTCCAGTTTCAAGAACCATGATTGCGGGCGGTTAACCAAGGAACAGGTGGGCGCGACGGTCACGCTCAACGGCTGGGTCCGCAAGTGGAGGAACCTGGGGGGCCTGATTTTCCTGGATCTGAGAGATCGTTCCGGAGCAGTTCAGGTGGTGATCAATCCGGAAGTTTCCCCCCAAGCGGCAAAGATCGCTGACAAGGTCCGGAGCGAATATGTGCTGGCGGTGCAAGGGAAAGTGGTAGCCCGATCCAAAGAGACGATTAACCGCAAAATGCAGACCGGGGAAATCGAGGTGCTGGCACAGGAAGTGGAAATTCTGAACGCTTCCAAAACGCCGCCCTTTACAGTGGCCGATGCTACGGAAGTGGAGGAGACCACGCGGTTGAAGTATCGGTATCTGGATCTGCGCCGTCCGGTGATGCAAGAGACGTTGCTCCTCAGACATCGGGCGATGCAGATCGTGCGCAGGTTTCTCGATGAACAGGGATTTATCGAAGTGGAGACTCCGATGTTGACCAAGAGCAGCCCAGAAGGGGCTCGAGATTATCTGGTGCCGAGTCGGGTGCACGAAGGGGAGTTTTACGCTTTGCCCCAATCTCCGCAGATCTTCAAACAACTGCTGATGGTCTCAGGTATGGAGCGCTACTTCCAAATCGTCCGCTGTTTCCGGGATGAGGATCTGCGGGCGGATCGCCAGCCGGAATTTACTCAGATCGATATCGAGGCTTCCTTTTTGGAGACGGATGATTTGATGACAATGATGGAAGAGATGGTGGCCCGGTTGTTCCGGGAAACGATCGATGTCGAAGTGGAACTTCCTTTTCGTCGGATTCCGTACCAGGAGGCGATGGAACGGTTTGGCAGTGACCGTCCAGACCTTCGTTTCGGTATGGAACTGGTGGACCTGTCGGAGACGGTCAAAGAGAGCTCCTTTAAGGTATTCGCCTCTACCGTGGCCCAGGGCGGACGGGTCAAGGCGATTAATGTGAAAGGGAAGGCGGACTGGAGCCGCAAAGTCATCGATTCCTGGGGTGAAGTCGCCCAGCAGTTGGGAGCCAAGGGATTAGCCTGGCTCAGCCTTCGGGGAGAGGGGATTAAGGGGCCGGTGGCTAAATTTCTCTCGGACAGCGAATGGCAGTCCATCATGAAGGCGACAGAAGCGGAGATGGGGGATCTTCTCCTGTTTGTTGCTGATCGTCCCCAGGTGGTGAATGAGGTGCTGGGAGAACTGCGGATCCGCTTGGCCAAGGAGCTGGATCGGATTCCGTCCGGGGTTTACAAGTTCGCTTGGGTGACCCACTTCCCCTTACTCTCATACGATGAGGAAGAGGGTCGCTATTATGCGGAACACCATCCCTTCACCAGTCCGGTGGATGAGGATATCCCGCTGTTGAAGAGTGATCCCTCCCAAGTGCGAGCCAAAGCTTATGATATGGTGTTGAATGGGTATGAAGTAGGTGGAGGCAGTCGACGCATCCATCGTCGCGAGATCCAGGAAATGATGTTTAAAGCCTTGGGTTTCACCATGGAAGAGGCGAAGGAGCAGTTTGGCTATCTGTTGGAGGCATTTGAGTACGGAGCGCCGCCCCATGGGGGAATCGCCTTCGGCTTGGATCGTCTGGTGATGCTGTTGGCGGGGCGGAGTAACCTGCGGGATACGATCGCTTTCCCCAAGACCGCCAGCGCCACTTGTCTCATGACGGGGGCCCCGGCACCGGTTTCACAACATCAATTGGATGAGCTTCATATCACCCCGCAACTACCCACCGGAGAGAAATAGGTCGAACTACGGCTTGATAAAGAGCCGATCCATGTGTTAATATAAGAACACAAAAGAGCCCTGAGATGTTCGTGAACCACCGACAGTTTTGAGCCAACACCTTTTATGCGGGAGCCTGCGTCATCTGTGAGCGCAAATGCCCTTCACGGGACTTGTTAACGTGGATGCAGGGCACCCACCTGCCATGAGCAGGTTCAAAACTTAGGGAGCCACGGCATAATGGGGCTCTCCTTTTTTATATCTGTTTAAATCTTGCTGGATCTTGGATACTAATGAAGGCAATCGTCCACAGAAATGTTTGAAGGATGTTGATCATGAAACTTGGTGTGGATATTGACGGAACGATCAAAAGGACACAAGAGGCGGCAGTTCACTGTTTTAACGAAGAACTGGACCGCTCCGTCCGTTATGAGGATATTAAGGAGTTTCAGTTGGATCGGGCCTATGGCCTGAACCGGAAAGAGGGCAGAAGGTTGTGGCGAAAATTGGAAGCCCGAATCTACGCCCTGGGGGTTCCTATGGAGAATGCAGCTTCTGTCCTTCGTGATCTGAAGGAAAAAGGGCATGACATCTATTTTATCACTGCTCGTCCCGGGCTTCCGGAAATCACCCAGGTGACGAAGGATTGGCTTCGTAAATACAAGTTCCCGTATGATGGGGAAAACCTGTTTATGGGTTCACAGGATAAAGCAAAGGTGGCCCAAAAACTTGGCGTGGAGCTCTTTTTTGAAGATGCGCCGCAACATTTGGACCGACTGGTGGCGGCGGGGATTCCGACGGTGGTGATGGATGCGGCCTATAACCGAAACTATCGGGGTGGACTGCCTCGTATCACGAGCTGGGACGAAGTAGAACCGTTGATTCAGCAGATGGAGGAGCAAAACAGAGACCATGGCGATGGACTGTTGGAGTAATTTGTTATGATTCCGCCAGTGTGAGGCGGTTTTATTTAAAAATATTTGATGCAATATTCAAACAAGCAGGCACCTGTTGATTCACCATATGTTAGGTAGGAAATCAGGTCGGGATGGTGGGGCGGTGAAGAGCCTTTGCACCCATAGGGCACAAGTCTCGCCAGGGTCGCTTTCCGCTCCCGGGTCTCGCTATGCGCTCTTTGTAAGAGATCGTAGCCGCCCCTCCATCCCCGTCCTCTCAAGCCATATTTTACGATGGAGGCAATGGGAAGAGTGAAAGGGTCGTTTGGTTCCCGTCATCCACTTTATGGTTCATCAACAGCCCTGTCAAATAAGTATTACCTGCGTTTACAGAGGGTCGGATTTGGGTTTCATATGACCTTATCGTTGTTCTACCGATTCAAAATCACTCATGTGAAACCTAACTCTCTGCATAGTGTGGGGGGAGCGAAGCGACCCTAAGCATGATATGTGTCCTATAGGTATGACGATTTTTTCACAACACTTCTAGTCCAGTTGATCATAAATAGAATTCGCCACCCATAAAGGGTGGCGAATTCTATTTTTCAGCGGGAGGCTGTTTTACCCACTGGATAAAGTCCTTCAGCTTCTTTTCATAGCCGATGTCGGTGGGGTGGTAGAAAGTTTGCCCCAGGTGTTCATCGGGCAGGTACTGTTGATCCACGTATCCCTTGGGGAAGTTGTGAGGATACAGATAACCGACTCCCCGTCCTTGGGATGGGGCTCCCTTGAAATGAGTGTCCCGCAGATGAGGGGGAACTTCCCCTCCGACTTCTTGTTTCACTGCATCCATCGCTTGGGCGATTCCTTCATAGACGGCATTGCTTTTGGGTGCTGTGGCGATATAGATTACCGCTTCCGCCAAGGGAATTTGGGCTTCAGGAAGACCGATGTGATCTACGGCCTGGGCTGCGGCAGAGGCGATCAAGAGAGCTCGTGGATCAGCCATACCCACGTCTTCGGCAGCATGGATAAAAACGCGCCGGGCGATAAAGCGGGGATCTTCGCCGGCTTGAATCATCTTGGCCAAGTAATACAAAGCGGCATCGGGGTCGGACCCCCGCATGCTTTTGATAAAAGCGGAGATGGTGTCATAGTGATTGTCTCCCCCTTTGTCGTAACGGATGATTTTGCGCTGGATCGATTCCTCCGCCACCTCCGGAGTGATCCGGCGAATGCCGTTTTCCTCTGGAGGGGTGGTGGTGACCGCCAGCTCCAAGGCGTTGAGCATGTTGCGGGCATCTCCGCCGGCGGCCCGAACCATGTGATCCATCGCCTCCTCTTCTACCTGAGTCCGGAAGTTTCCGAGGCCGCGTTCCTCATCTGTGAGGGCACGATGGGCTAAGGATTTCAGATCTTCCTCCGTCAGGGGATGTAACTGAAAGAGCCGGGAACGGGAGAGAAGAGCGGAATTGACTTCAAAAGAGGGGTTTTCCGTGGTTGCTCCGATCAAGATAATGGTTCCATCTTCTACGAAGGGAAGCAGGGCATCCTGTTGTGATTTGTTGAAACGATGGATTTCGTCGATAAACAGCAAGGTACGCAGATCATACATTCCCAGCTGTTCTTTTGCGTCCTGGGTGATGCGGCGGATTTCGGCGACTCCGGCGATTACTGCGTTCAACTGTTCGAAACGGGCTTGCGTCGTGTTGGCGATCACTTTGGCCAGGGTCGTTTTTCCTGTTCCAGGTGGACCGTAAAGAAGAATAGAGGAGAGTTGGTCCGCCTCGATGGAGCGGCGCAACAATTTACCGCGTCCTAGGATGTGGGATTGGCCCACGATTTCATCCAGAGTACGGGGGCGCATGCGCGCTGCCAACGGGGCTGTTTTTTCTTTTTCTTGCTCATGTCCGTAATCGAAAAGATTCATGGAAGGTTAGACGCCAGCCGCCGACAGGAGTCTGCAGGAAGAAGCGTCTTCCTCCTTTCTGTAGTGCATTCTGAGGGTATTGTACAATACAATAGACCGGCTTTTGAAGGGAGGGGCCTTCCGTCTACCCGTTGCTTCCTCTCTGCCGACTTATGTTACACTAATGGGTGATGACGTCCTGTGCGGAGGCTGAATCGATGGAAAAGCCCACCCCAAGTCCACATGGAGTGGCGGCTCTTTTTTAATGACTGGAGTGTCGGTTCCATGGTGTTGGCGGAAAAGCCAGCTGATAGGTGGATTGTTGGGGACTGGTCAGAGCCAACAGGCTACTTTTTTGCTGCGGATGCAACTTTCCATGCAGTTGTGGGATAAAATGAGGAAACAGCGGTTGAGAAGAGGTGACACGATTTGAAGGTATCCACCAAAGGAAGGTACGGACTGACGATCATGATGGATTTGGCGGCTCGATTCGGGGAAAAGCCCATTTCGCTGAAAAGCGTAGCCGAGCGACACAATCTGTCTGAACACTACCTGGAACAGTTGGTGGCTCCTCTGCGAAATGCCGGACTGGTTAAAAGTGTGCGGGGGGCTTACGGAGGATATAAACTTTCCCGTTCACCCGAGGAAATCACGGCGGGAGATGTGATCCGGGTGTTGGAAGGACCGATCAGCCCGGTGGAATTCACGGAGGAAGAAGATCCCGGCCGGCGGGAACTGTGGCGTAGAATCCAGGATGCGATCGTGGAAGTGTTGGACAATACCACCCTGGCAGATCTGAACAGCCACTCCTCTGACGGAGGAAAAATGGACTCTTACATGTTTTACATTTGACAGGATGAAGGTGAAGGATGATGGCTATCTATCTGGACCATGCGGCAACCACTCCGGTGCATCCCCAGGTCAAAGAAGCGATGCTTCCTTTTCTGAGTGAAAAATACGGGAACCCCTCCAGTATCCATGGTTTTGGACGGGAGATCCGCAATGCGGTCGATCGAGCTCGGGATCAAGTGGCACGCGGATTAAATGCCGATTCCGGGGAGCTGATCTTTACCAGTGGCGGCACGGAGGCGGATAATCTGGCATTGATAGGGGTCGCCCTCGCCTTGAGGGAACAAGGGAAAGATCATGTGATCACCTCTCAGGTGGAACACCATGCGGTCCGGGATACCTGCAGATTTTTGGAACGGATGGGCTTTCGTGTCACTTGGCTACCCGTGGATGAAAGGGGTCAAGTGTCTCCGAAACAGGTGCAAGAAGCGTTGAGCGAAGAGACGGCGATCCTCAGTATCATGTACGGAAACAATGAAGTGGGCACACTGCAGCCCGTGGCGGAAATCGGAGAGATCGCCCGGGAGCGCGGGGTTTTCTTTCATACCGATGCGGTCCAAGCTTTCGGCACGGAGCAGATCGATCTGAAGAGTTTGCCTGTGGACCTCTTGACGATAACCGGCCACAAGATCAACGGCCCCAAGGGCGTGGGTGCCCTTTGGATCGGAGGCGATGTTCCCCTGCAACCCCTTCAGCATGGGGGATTGCAAGAGAAACGGCGTCGAGCGGGAACGGAAAATGTCCCCGGCATCGTCGGCTTGGGTGTAGCTGCAGAGTTAGCCACTCTCCATCGGGAAGAGCACCGGCAACGGACCGCTCGCTATCGTCAAGCGATGCTGGAGAAACTGGATGCCGCAGAGATTCGCTATCATATTAACGGCCATCCGGAGCAACACCTGCCCCATATTCTCAACCTCAGCTTTCCAGGAGCCGATACGGAAATGATACTGATGAACCTGGACCTGGAGGGGGTGGCCTGCGCCAGTGGCTCCGCTTGCACCTCTGGCACGCTGGAGGTCTCCCATGTGTTGGAAGCGATGGGACTTCCGGAGGAGCGCCTGGGCTCTGCCATCCGGTTTAGCTTCGGCAGAGGGAACACCGAGGAAGAAGTGCGGGTTGCAGCCCAGAGAGTGGCTGAAGTGATCCGGCGGCTCACGGCGGCATAGTTTAAGGAAGGAGATCTATCGGGTCTAATGCAAACCGGCGATGATTCGCCGGTTTTTTGTTGCAGAAAGCCAGTTAAATTCTGAAAGGATGCCCTTCCTTTGTTAGCCGCTTCACTTATTGGGGAAATCATGGTATATTTAACTACAACCTAAATTATTTAGGCTTTAACTTAAAGCAGGGGGTGTGTGAGTGCTTATATGGATGCTACGAAAAGTGATGGCAGAAAGAGGTGTTTGGAAAGGGACGGAATTGGCGCGTCTGTTGGAGGAAAAGGCCGGATATCGTTTATCTGCCCCCTCGATCAGCGCATTGATGAACGGCTCCCCCAAGCAGATGAAGGCTGAAACCTTGGATGCTTTGTGCACAGCGTTAGAATGTACACCTAATGATTTATGGGTTCATACCCCGATCAAAGCTTCAACCGGAGAGGAGAAAAAGTATGGCTGAGAGAAATATTCTACCCTTTGGAGACCCCATCCTCCGAAAGAGGGCCAGGGAGGTCCGCGAGATCACCCCTAAAATAGAAAAATTGCTGGATGATATGGCGGATACCCTGTATGCCCAACCGGGGAGAGCTGCCTTGGCCGCTCCCCAGGTGGGGATGCTATGGAGAGTAGTTGTGATTGATGGCCCCGATGGACTCATCGAGCTGATCAACCCTGAGATTCAAGAATTGCAAGGTGAACAAGTCGGTCCAGAAGCTTGCTTGTCTTATCCCGGATATACGGGAATTGTAAAACGGGCCAAGTATGCGAAAGTGAAAACCCTGAACCGACAAGGGGAAACCCAGTTTCTCGAAGGGGAGAATCACTTGGCCAGGTGTTTCCAACACGAAATCGATCACCTAAACGGAGTGCTCTTCATCGATCATATCCAAGGCACCCATCTCTACCATGATCCCACCCAACAACGGGTTCCTCTGCTCGATGCCCTGCGTCTGGCAGGGCGACGGCCACAGTGAAAGTCCGTATGTAGGACCTCAGAGCTGTTGATTAACCATAAAGAGGTTGGTGGGAACGCTCGGCGGAAAATGTGATGAAGGCCGCCGATCTGCTGGGAAAGGAGATTGTGATTGTCGATGGGATCAACGTTTATGGACGTCAAGTCGCGAAAGGGGATGAAAACCACCCTAAAGTTCCGCATACGAACAAGGGGAGAATCCGGGTGCGGTTGCCGGATTGCTGGACCTCACAAAACTCTTATTTGCAACCTACATTAAAGAGGATGGCTGCTCATAAAACCTCCGTTTTTATCGGAAACTTAAGAACTCCGCGGGAATATGTTTATTTACCGGATGCAGCCAAGATGATTGTGAATATAGCAGAAAGAGATGACGCTTATGGGGAGAACCGGAATATACCCGGATCAGGATTGATCTCAGGGAAAAAATTATAGAAATGGTTCGTGAGATCCCGGAAATCGTAAGCCGGTCATACCTTTACACAAAAATGTGATTCGATGCATCGGCTGGTTTGATCCGATGATGAGAGAAATTGTTGAAATGATGTACCTTACTGAAGAAGGATTTGTTCTGAGTGGGGAAAAATATGAGAAACGGATCGGCCCCATTCCAGCAACTCCCTTTAGAAAAGGGCTACAAGAAACATTGCAAATTCTAATGCATGATAAAGATGTGCAACCCCGATAGCCCGGATGCCAGATGAAAACGAATGAGGATGGTAATCGGGTTGTTGTCAAACGTTTTCCTTCACTTCTTTTCCTTTTGTCCTCAAATCGATGGAATCGGCGCTCATTTCCCTCTATACTGGGGATGAGAGAACATTCGATCGGTAGAGGTGCTTGACATGGAACAACAACCGGGCCTGGATCTCTTTGCAGGGGAAGGGTATCTCAAGGGCTCTTTGGTGCAAGAAATCTTTTACAACGAGGAAAATCAATATGGCGTGTTTACATTGCGGGTGACAGAATCCTCCGAACCTCTGGATCAGGAGGAAGTGGTGGTAGTGGGGAATATGGTGCTGCCCCATCCTGAGGAGATGGTAGTGGTCTATGGGGAGTGGAAGGAGCATCCCAAGTATGGCCGCCAGTACCGGATTCGCCACATGAAAAAGGAACTTCCCCAGACCCGGGAGGCTGTCGCCAAATATTTGTCCAGCGGTCTCTTTCCCGGTGTAGGAAAGAAGACCGCTGAGAAGATTGTGGATTTTCTGGGGCCTGGCGTGCTGGCCCAAGCGGCTGCGGATCCCGGAATCCTGAAAAGGGTGCCGGGTATCACGGAATCACGGGCCAACACGATTGCTGACGGTCTCAAGGAGCATCAATCTCTGGAACAGGCGTTGGTTCAGCTGTATCAGTTTGGATTGGGACCGGCCATCGCCCTCAGGGTGGTACAAACCTACAAGGAAGCCACGCTGGAGACCATCCGCCAAAATCCATATCGCCTCGTCGAAGAGGTGGAGGGGATCGGCTTTCGTCGGGCAGATGAGATTGCACAGAAGAGCGGGTTGGCACCGGACTCGCCGGAACGGTTCCAAGCGGCGGCCCTGTTTGCCCTTCGGGAGGCTTCTCTTTCCCGGGGGCATGTCTATGTGACGGAGGAGCAGTTAGCTCGTGAGCTCAACTTATTGTTGACTCCCCAGGGGGAGGAGTTGTTTCCCGCGCCGGAACGAGAGAAGTACCTGAAGCTGATGGATGAAGAAGAGCGGATTGTCGATGATCACGGGAAATATTATCTGCCTTCCCTCTTCTATGCGGAACACGGAGCGGCGATCCGAGTGCGGGATTGGCTGGAACGCAAAGTGGAGCCCACACCTGTGCGGGAATTGTTTGAGGCAGTAGGTGAAGTGGAGGAGGAGTTAAAAGTCTCCTATGCGGAGCGGCAACGGGAAGCGATGACGACAGCCATCGATTCTCCAGTGATGATTTTGACCGGGGGCCCTGGAACGGGGAAAACCACGGTGATCCGCGGAATATGCCACCTTTTTGCCAAGCTGAACGAGTGCTCTTTGGATCCCGCAGATTATGAGACATCCGGCAAGCCTTATCCGATTCGACTGGCGGCTCCCACGGGTCGAGCGGCTAAACGGATGTCGGAGGCGACGGGTCTGCCAGCGATGACGATCCATCGGTTGCTCGGCTGGAAGGGGGATTTTTTCGAACGGGATGGGGACCACCCTATTGAAGGATCGCTACTGATTGTGGACGAGGTGTCTATGTTGGATATCTGGTTGGCCAATCAGCTGTTCCGGGCCGTGCCTCGGGGGATGCAGGTGATTCTGGTGGGAGACGACGACCAGCTCCCTTCTGTAGGGCCGGGGCGGGTGTTGCAGGATTTGCTCCAGGTGGAGGCGATTCCCCGAGTGGAACTGTCGGAGATTTATCGGCAGGAGGAAGGTTCCTCCATCATCGGGTTGGCCCACGCTTTGAAAAAAGGGGAAGTGCCTGATAATTTGATGGAACGGATGCCGGATCGCCGTTTTTTTCCCTGCAAGCGGAATCAAGCGGTAGATGTGATCCTGCAGACCTACCAACAGGCGCTGCATAAAGGGTACACTCTGTTTGATGTACAGGTACTGGCCCCTCTGTACAAAGGTCCGGTGGGAGTGAACCGGATCAACGAAGAGATCCGCCAGGCGGTCAACCCGGCCAAGCCCGGTCGCAAAGAGATCAGCTGGGGGGAGTCGGTCTTTCGGCATGGGGATAAAGTTCTGCAATTGATGAATCATCCGGAGCATCCGGTTTACAACGGGGATATGGGTTTGATCACGGCGATGGATGAGAAGGCGGCGAAGGACGATCCAGTGTTGTGGGTGCAGTTTGACCGACAGGAGGTCCCTTATAAACGGAGTCAATTGAATCAACTCGCCCTGGCCTATGCCTGTTCGGTGCACAAGGCTCAGGGGTCGGAGTTTGCCATCGTGATCTTCCCCTTGTTAAAGGCATACCGGCGCATGTTGAAACGGAACTTGATTTACACTGGGATCACACGCAGCAAATCTTACCTGATTTTATGCGGTGAGCAAGAAGCCATGGATGAAGGCGTGAGACAAGGGGAGCGGGAAGAGCGAAACAGCCAGCTGGCCGATCTACTCAAACAGGAATGGTAAGGATCCCCCAGCATGGGGACCGGTTAGGGCTCCATACTAAGAGAAGCGGAAGGAGTGAGGTTCCTTGCGCAAATCTCAAGATGTCATCGGTCTTCCGGTCATTCATGTGGGAACGGGCAAACGATTGGGGCAAGTTCAGGATCTGCTGTTTGACGAGAACCAGCGGATGGTCGGACTGTTGTTGGAAAACGGGGGATGGATCCGAAAAGGGAGGTATCTCCCTTTCACAGGAATTACCTCTTTGGGAGCCGACGCAGTGATTGTAGACAGCGATGCTGAGATCCGCTCGCTGGAAGAAGGAGAGAGGGGCTGGTTCGGCCTGCTCACCGGACAGCGTAAGCTGAAAGGGCGTTCGGTGGTAATGTCCAACGGGCGTGAACTGGGAATGGTGGAGGATGTCTACTTCATGGAAAATATGGGAATCCTGATGGGGTATGAGTTGTCCGATGGATTCATCCGCGATCTTCGGGAAGGGCGGAAAGTGTTTCACCCTGATTCCCCCCTGACTTGGGGAGAGGACGTGTTGATCGCATCCATGGAGGGACAACTTTCTCAGGATCTATGAGAAGGTAGGGATTCCCGATGCTTCGCTGTCCCAATTGTCGATCCCATAATTTGGGGAAAATCGGATCTAACCAGCTATACTGCTGGGAGTGTTTTATCGAACTGTCGGTAGCCGACGGGAAGATCATTTCTGTTCATCAAGTGGAGGAAGACGGCACATTAAGTTCTTTAAACGATTTGTTTCTGGATCGGAACCAGGATTTCATTTCCATGTAACCAGGAAGGGGATTGTTATGAAACGCTCGATCCTATCCGCCCTGTTCATCGGTTCAGCTGCAGCCATGTTGTTCCGTCGCTCCCGTCAAAACCGCTCGCGCACTGTACTCGATCAGATGATGAACAACATCCGGCGGGGGGCTCCCCGATGGATGCGTAACCTGAAGCTGAGTACGGCAATGGCTGGGATTGTCTCTCGGACCATAGGCAACAAAATGATGCGCCGTTTCGTCCGCTAACCCATTCCTTTGCCCCATACGGTGGATACCAGATACCCCTTCTGTAGCTTTGAATGAAGGCAGCCTTTTTTAGGCTGGGTGACTTACCCCCGGAAGCATCGGCTTCCGGGGGTTTCTGATTGCTTGGGTAAATGATGGGGGTTGGACATATACTGTATCACAGGTATGTTGATTAGCCATATTTTAGGTAGGAAATCAGGTCGGGATAGTGGAACGGTGAAGAGCCTTTGCGTTCTTTGCAAGAGATTCGTAGCTGTCCTCTCAAGCGATATTTTACGATGGGGGCAATGGGAAGAGCGAAAGGATCGTTTCGTTCCCATCATCCTCTTTATGGTTAATCAACAGCCCTAACTGTATCAAGATGAATACCAAAATAATACCAAGATTGAACCAGAAAATAGGCGGAAGGGAGTCGTGTGTTACCCAAGCGACCTGTTGCGCCAAACAATCTGGAAATTAAGGATGCGCCACAGGCACTACAATCTGAAATTAAGGATGCGCCACAGGCGCTTCCTCTTGATGGGTTGAAGCCCTGAGATAGAAAAAATCACCATACCCACAGGATACCCGTCCTGCCTAGGATTGGTTTACTCCTTCTTACGCTATACAGGGAGGACGGGGTTTCACATGGAGTGACTTTGGCTCGCCAGAACAACAGAACGACAGGTGAAATCTCATCCCAACTGTCCAATCAATGAGTTTCACAACGCTTCTAGGGGAGACACTCCTTCTTGCGTTGCTGACCTTCCGGCTTTGCCCTGCCCGATGGTCAGATTCGGAGCGGCCCGTTTCACTTCCTGTGGGATGGTAGGTCGTGTAGTAGCGCACACCATGGCTAATCAACAGCCCTGACATCCATATATATACTTTTATTTTAACAATTCTAGGGGGTGGACGTATGGATCGGTTGACGCAAAGCCGCTGGCTGGGGACGGCTTTGCTGGTTCTCGTGATCTTGGGAATCCTGTTTTTGCTGGTCCAGATTGAACCGCTAATTCGAGGATTGTTTCTCTTTACCAAAGCCGTGTTGGGTCCTTTTTTGGTCGCAGTGATCATTTCCTATCTCCTGAATCCAGTGGTCAATCTGTTGGCCCAACGTTCTTTTCCCCGTTCCCTGGCCGTTCTGTTCATCTATTCTTTGTTTATCGGTGCCATCGTCATTCTTTTGACCCATTTGGTCCCCCTGCTCAATGCCCAATTGGTCGAGCTTTCTGAGCATCTGCCGGAATGGAATGCCCGGGTTCAGTCCTGGATTGACCAATATAACGACAGTAAGGATTCCCTACCCGAGAGTATCCGCCTGGGGATCGAGAAAGCCCTTGATCGGGTAGAAGGTGCTGTCACTGACGGGGTAGACCATCTGATGGATTCGCTGGGATCTACCCTCAACCAACTTTTTTTGGCAGTGATCATCCCCTTCCTCGCTTTTTACATGTTGAAAGATGTGGATGTGATCGAGAAATCAGTGATCACCATGCTTCCTGTCCGTCGGCGCAAGGAAGTGTATCGTTTATTGCGGGATGTGGATGAAGCATTGGGCAATTATATCCGGGGACAGTTGCTCGTCTGTGCCAGTGTGGGTATACTGGCCTATATCGGGTATCTGGTGATTCACCTGCCCTATGCCCTGATTCTCGCCTTGCTGGTGGCTGTTTTCAATGTGATCCCTTACCTGGGTCCCATTTTCGGAGCGATCCCCGCCTTGTTGGTAGCGATGGCGATCTCTCCGGAGAAGATGATCGCGGTGATCGTGGTGAATCTACTGGTCCAAACCTTAGAGGGAAATATCCTCTCTCCCCAGATCGTGGGCAAGACGTTGCATATGCACCCTCTGTTCATTATCTTTGCCCTCTTGGTGGGAGGGGAAGCCGGTGGACTCATCGGCCTGATTCTGGGGGTTCCCTTCTTTGCTGTTGTCAAAGTGATCGTGGAACATGTGGCAGCTCATTACATGAAAAAACACCCCTAACAGGTATGAAGTGCGGATCATTCGTAGTATAATAGGCGGGACAACCTGCTGATTTATATCGTAAAAGCGTTGAGGGAACCGAAGTAAACCGGATGCTCGCTCAGAGAGAAAGGTCCCCGGCTGAGAGGCCTTTTGCGGATGCAGGCGGTTGAAAGCCAGTTCCGGAGTGCGGGTGTAAACCGCCGGCGTCCTTTACTGCCGTTATCTTTTTAAGAGACCTTCGTCGAGAGTACGGGGGTAATCGGGGTGGTACCGCGGGAACCTTTCTCGTCCCTGAAGGGATGGAAGGTTTTTTTATTTGGGTTGAAGGGAATGAAGCCGATGAAAGGCAATGAGATTCGGAAAAAGTTTCTTGATTTTTTCCAGGAGAAAGGACATCGGGTGGAACCCAGTGCCTCTCTGGTGCCTGTGGATGATCCGACTCTCCTGTGGATTAACAGCGGGGTGGCCACGTTAAAGAAATACTTCGACGGTCGAGTGAAACCGGATAATCCCCGGATGGTTAATGCACAAAAATCGATCCGGACCAACGATATCGAAAACGTGGGATACACTGCTCGCCACCACACTTTTTTCGAAATGCTGGGCAACTTCTCCATTGGAGATTATTTCAAGGAGGAGGCGATCCAGTGGGCGTGGGAGTTTTTGACGGATCCTGCCTGGATGGG
This sequence comes from Kroppenstedtia sanguinis, assembly GCF_050433445.1. Classification (NCBI taxonomy): domain Bacteria; kingdom Bacillati; phylum Bacillota; class Bacilli; order Caryophanales; family Thermoactinomycetaceae; genus Kroppenstedtia; species Kroppenstedtia sanguinis. Next base: position 116,485 of record NZ_JBNPXF010000001.1, read on the forward strand.
GATGGATCCGGAGCGACTTTCAGTCACCATCCATCCTGAAGATGATGAAGCTTATCGGATTTGGCATGAACAAGTGGGGATACCCGAAAAACGAATCGTGAAGCTGGAAGAGAATTTCTGGGATATTGGGGAAGGGCCCAGTGGACCCAACACGGAGATTTTCTATGACCGGGGTGAATCTTATGGGGACCCTGAGGATCCGGAATGCTATCCCGGGGGGGAGAATGAACGCTTTCTGGAGATTTGGAACTTGGTTTTCTCCCAATATAATCACAATCCCGACGGGAGCTACACCCCATTGCCCAAGAAGAATATCGATACCGGGATGGGGCTAGAGCGAATGGCATCGGTGATGCAAGAGGTTCCCACTAATTTTGACACGGATCTTTTCCAGCCGATGATTCAAAGGGTCTGTGAAAGCACAGGTGTCAAATACGGAGTGGACCCGAAAACTGACACTGCACTCAAGGTGATCGCTGATCATATACGCACACTGGTATTTGCCATCGGCGACGGAGTGACCCCTTCTAATGAGGGACGAGGGTATGTCCTGAGACGGCTGTTGCGTCGGGCAGTTCGGTATGCACGCACCTTGGGAATTGAACGGGCTTTCCTTTATTCTTTGACCGATGTCGTGGTCGGAATGATGGAGGAATTTTATCCGGAGCCGTCCCAAAAGAAAGACCTGATCCGGCAGGTGATCCAAAAGGAAGAGGAACGGTTCTTGGAAACCTTGTCTGAGGGTTTGCATCTATTGGAGTTGAAAACAGCAAAACTCCAGGAAGAAGGCAAAAAGGAGATCAGCGGTTCCGACGCCTTTACTCTGTATGACACCTATGGGTTTCCGCTGGATCTGACAGAAGACTTTGCGCGAGAAAAGGGATTGTCGGTGGATACCCAAGGGTTTGAGCAGGCGATGGCCCGCCAGCGGGAACGGGCACGAAAGGCCCGCCAAGATGAAGGGAGTATGCAAGTCCAAGGAGGCGTCCTAGCTGATTTGGATGTGGAGACTCACTTTATCGGGTATACCTCCCGCCAGGCGGACACCCAGGTGGTGGCCCTGATTCAGGATCAGCGTTTGGTGGAGAAGGTGGATGAAGGAAGCCATTGCTTCGTTCTGCTGAAGGAAACCCCCTTTTATGCCGAAAGCGGGGGCCAGGTGGGAGATCGCGGAGAGATCCTCGCACCCGGTGCCCGGTTGATCGTGGAGGATGTAAAAAAAGGCCCCCGCGGGGAACATGTCCATCAAGTTCGGGTAGAAGCCGGAACTCTGCGGCAAGGGGACCCGGTAGATGCCCGGATTGATCCTGGATTCAGGGAAGATGTGGTGAAGAACCATACAGCCACCCATCTGCTGCACAAAGCACTGAAAGAAGTGGTAGGGGAACATGTGAATCAAGCCGGTTCCCTGGTGGCCCCCGACCGGCTCCGATTTGATTTCAGCCATATGGAGCCCTTGACTGAGGAAGAGAGACGGGAAGTGGAAGAACGGGTCAATCAACAGATTTGGGCCAATCTCCCGGTGGAAACCTTTGAGAAAGGCTTGGAAGAGGCCAAAGCGATGGGGGCGATGGCCCTGTTTGGCGAAAAATACGGAGATCGGGTGCGTGTAGTCCAGGTGGGAGATTACAGTCTGGAACTATGCGGTGGCACTCATGTGCGACAGACAGGGGAGATCGGACTATTCAAGCTGGTGAGCGAAGGCGGGATTGGCTCTGGCATCCGTCGCTTGGAAGCGGTGACCGGTCGTCAAGCCTATCGCCACCTTGAAAACAGGCTGGACATTTTGGAAGAGGTCGCCCGTCATCTCAAAACCCAACCCGTTGAAGTGGTGGAACGATTGGAGACCTTACAGAACCGGACCAAGGAATTAACCCGGGAAAATGAATCTCTGCGCTCGAAACTGAATCGATTGGAAGGGGAAAATCTGGCTCGGGATATAAAGGAAATCAACGGGGTTCCGGTTTTGGCGGCGCGAGTGGACATTCCCGACATGGAAGGACTGCGACAGATGGTGGATGATCTGAAAACCCGGATTCCCCAAGGGATCATTCTCCTCGGCGCGGCAAGTGAAGGAAAAGTGCAATTGGTGGCTGCGGTCTCTTCCGATTATGTAAAAGCAGGGTTCCACGCCGGAAAATTGGTCAAAGAAGCGGCATCCCACTGTGGTGGCGGAGGAGGGGGACGTCCTAACATGGCTCAAGCCGGGGGCAAGCAACCGGAGAAATTGGATGAAGCTTTGGCTGCTGCGATAGAATATATTAAAGTACAAGGGTAACCAATTTCCTTTCTTCTTTTCATAAAGCAATTTCATGAAAAAGAGGAAATGAATCTGAAAAGGCGAATGGTTACAGAAAGATGGGCCAATAGATAGAAAGAGGTGTTAAGACGATCCATGGATAAAACAATGAAATTTGACTTCCGTGGAGAGGATCAGGAAGCGAACCCCCGAGAAGTGTTGTTGATGGTATACTCTGCTCTCAAGGAGAAGGGATACAATCCGATCAACCAGTTAGTGGGGTATCTCCTCTCCGGAGATCCGGCATATATTCCCCGACACAATAACGCCCGTGCCTTGATCCGCAAACTGGAACGGGATGAACTGCTGGAGGAATTGGTAAAAACCTTTCTTGAATCCAATCAACAACAGGATTAGAACGTATCTGGTCATTTAGTGCCGATGTGAAGAGAAGTGCTCCCGGCAATAGATGGATCAGATATACCCTGGTACTGCTTTGAACCTATTTTTGAGAGCGAGATTTATTCTCTTCCTAGGGATGAATCAAAGAAATTGGATGGTCAGGAGCGAATCGATTGACCCGAATCATGGGATTGGACCTCGGAGAAAAAAGAGTGGGAGTGGCGATCAGCGATCCGATGGGGTGGACTGCTCAGGGTGTGGAAGTCCTACAACGGGATCATCTCGATTGGATAGATCGCCTCGCCCAACTGATTGAGGATTATGAAGTGGAAGCCCTAGTGGTAGGCTTGCCCCGCAATATGGATGGATCCATTGGAGAAAAAGGGGAAGCCTGTCGGCAGTTGGGCCAGGAATTGGGAGAACGTTTTCAAATCCCGGTGGAACTCTGGGATGAACGATTGTCCACCGTTGCAGTGGAAAGGACCTTGATCGATGCCGATCTAAGTCGTCGCAAACGGCGAAAAGTAGTGGATCGGATGGCGGCCTCCTGGATTCTGCAAGGGTATCTGGAAGCCCGAAGGAGGAATAGAGATGAGTGAGAATGGGAACCATGAACATGAACAAGAAATGATCGTTATCACCAATGAGGATGGGCAGGAGGAGACCTTTGAAGTGCTCTTCCGCTTTGAACAGGATAATGGTCATAAATATATCCTGCTCACCCCTGCCAATGAGGAAGAGGAAGAAGATGACGAGACGGCGGAGCAGGAGGTTTATCCCTTTCGCTACGAAGAGGATGGGGACAACATTAACCTGATTCCGATTGAAGACGAGAGCGAGTGGGACATGGTCGAAGAAGTTTTGCACACGTTGGAGACGGAACTGAATCAAGACGGATGATGGGTGATCCTTTTGGAAACACAGAGTGAAAAAATGGCTCGAAAACTGAATACCCTCGAAAACGAATGGGGACAGGAATTGACTCTTGTAGATGAAGAGGGAGTCAACCAGGACTCCCGTTATCGGATTTTGCGGGAATTGGAAGTGGATGGACAGCATTATGCGGTATTAAGCGCTTTCGAAGAACGAACTCCAGATGCCTTTATCTTTCGGGTCAGCCAAAAAGACGGGGGACCGCGCCTGGAGCATGTAGATGATGAGGATGAATGGGACCATGTGACGGATGCACTAGACGAAATGCTCTATTTAGGCGATTGATGTCGAATGACGGGGGATTCCCCGTTTTTTTTTATGGGACATGTGATAACATTAGGAGGGCAAAATAGTAGAAGGGGTACCCATGAATGAAATGGCTGATGCGTATTATTTATACTTTAATCCTTTTTTCCGCATGGTCTTTTCTGGCTTATCTTTATGTGGATTATTCCCTCGGTTCTCCCAAGCGGTCCGAGCCTGTCCAATTGGAAATCGGATCCGGGACTTCTACGACGGCAATCGGCCGGATGTTAAAGGAACAGGGTTTGATCCGAAACGATTGGTTTTTCAGTACATATGCGTGGCTGACAGGTAAATCCAAAGGGTTGCAAGCGGGGGTTTACCAGATCCCCCCTGAGGTGGATGTCAACGGAATTTTTGATATCATCACCAATGGACGCCAAAATACAGTCGCGGTCACCATTCCAGAAGGTTACACAATCGAGCAGATTGGCGAAAAGCTGGAACAAAAAACTAAATTTTCCAAAGAAGAGTTTATCCAGGCGGTGGAAGAAGGAGAATTTAACCAAGATTTTCTCCAGAAAGTTCCCAAGGATTCCCAACGACGCTATCGATTAGAAGGATATCTTTATCCCAGCACTTACAACATCCCCAAAACCGCCAAACCAGAGGACGTGGTGCAAATGATGCTGGGCCAATTCAACAATAAGATGAAGGAACACGGGGTGATGGAACAACTGCAGAATAAAAACCTGACCTTGGACAAATGGGTGACGATCGCTTCGATTGTGGAACGGGAAGGACAAGCCAAACAGGAATTCCCGAAAATTGCAGGCGTGATTTATAATCGCCTAAACAAAAATATGCGGCTTCAGGTGGATGCCACAATCCAATATGCCCGTGGTTCCCAAAAGGCTCGCCTTTCTTACGATGATCTGAAACTGGACAGTGTTTATAACACCTATAAGATTGAGGGTCTCCCTCCAGGAGCCATCTCCAATCCGGGTGAAAAAGCGCTTCTCGCTGCCCTGAATCCAGACAAACACGCGTACCTTTATTATGTGACCAAAAAGGATGGTACGGGAGAACATTATTTTGCCGAAACCTTTGAACAGCATCAACGCTATATTAAACAAAGCAAACAGACGCAAAACAGCTCAAACTAAGTGAAAAATAAAATAGTTACAGGGAGAAATGGTTTTTTCTACTTTTGTATCAAAGGGATGGGAGTCCCAAGGACTCCAACGGTCTGGATGGGGGAGGGGCCCGTGATCGACTTTCTCGTTCATTGGGCCGATTGTTCAGATAGTGAGGTTATGGTAAGGTAAGGGCGAAAACACATCAGGAGAGGAAGCAACCCCCATGAAATGGTTAGTGCGTCTATTCTTTACCTTCCTGATGGTGGGGTTATTTTCCGCCTTGGGATATTGGTATGTGGAGCATAGCTTGTCTCCCACCTCCGTGAAGCGAGTGGTAGAGGTGGAAGTGAAGTCCGGTGACTCGATTGTCGATGTGGGCCGGGAATTGGAACGACAAGAATTGATCAAGAATGACTTCCTATTTGTCGCATATGCTTTTCTCCAAGGAAGAACGAAGGATCTGAAGGCCGGGGTGTATGAAGTTCCTCCAGATTCGGGAACTCCAGAACTCTTAAATATTTTTACTGACGGCTCACAAAATGTGATGCGCCTGACCGTTCCTGAAGGATTTACGGCGGAGAAGATCGCCGCCAAGTTGGATAAAAAGGGACTGGACGGGGAGGGATTTCTCAAGGCCGTAAACCGTAAAGAGAATTATCCCGACTCTTTTGTAAAGGATATTCCCACGGATCCGAAGCGGCGTTATCAGCTGGAGGGGTATCTGTATCCCACCACTTACAACCTGCCTAAAGGAGCTGACTCCAAGCATCTGGTGCAGAAAATGCTTCAACAGTTTGAGCGGAATATGGAGCGGGAAGGGATTCAGTCGAAGCTGAAAGAGAAAAACCTAACGATGGAAGAGTGGGTAACCATTGCCTCCATCATCGAACGGGAAGGAAGAGTGGAGGAAGAGTTCCCCCGGATTGCCGGGGTGATCTACAATCGCTTGAAAGTGAACAAAAAATTGCAGGTGGACGCTACAGTCCAGTATGCTTTGGGCGAGCAGAAAGCTCGGTTGCTGTACAAGGACCTGAAAGTCAAAAGTCCGTATAATACCTACCAGATCAAAGGATTGCCACCGGGACCCATCTCCAACCCAGGACCCAAAGCGCTCCGTGCCGCATTGGAACCGGAAGAACATTCCTATTCCTATTATGTAACACGCAAGGATGGCTCCGGTCTTCATTATTTTTCTCGTACGGAAAAGGAACATTTGCAGAACATCGAGCGAAGTAAAAAAGAAGCCACTCAAGGGGAACAACCCCAATGAGCCCAAACCCCGCCGATTCCGAAAGGCGGGGTTTTTACTTAGGGGGTAGTGTCCTTCCGACTCTCTCGCTCTCCTCAAATCCGTCTTCAATTTACGGTATACACGACGGAAGAGTTGCCCAAGCTGGATGTTGGAAGGGGCGGATGGTGATGCGAAGTGGAGCAGGAGAATCGAAGCGATGGAAAGCCTGGCTGATTTCAGGAGCGTTGACTCTGGCCTTTTCCGGAATTCTATTACGACTCTACTGGATTCAGATGGTGGCGGTGCATTCATTTTCAGGAGAAGAGGCGGACTTGATCGCCCAGGCGGAAGCTCAACAGAGTCGGATGTATGTGGCGGATAGCGGCCGGGGGCCGATCTTGGATCGCCAGGGAAAATCTTTGACCGGAGAGAAAGCTTGGAGATTGGTTGTCTTTCCACTGTCAGAGAGCCAATGGAGCGCCTATACAGACCCGTTAAAGCAGGTGGCAGATCTCATCGGATATTCTTTTAGTGAATTTCGGGAACAGGTGGAGAATCTAGACCAACCTCGTGCCCTTCCCGACAAGAAAGGAGAGGGGCCAACTCTTACCGAAGAACAGGCCCAAGCGATCCGACAGCTGGATATTCCGGGAGTTTACGCCCTTCAGGGGGATCATCGCTATGATGGGGGGCGATTGGCTCAACAGCTGATCGGCCGGGTGGAACGGAATCCCTTTCTGGTGCGGGAGAAATATCCGGAGGAATGGGATGCTGGACACTATTCATCCCATTCCCGGATCGGGGTGACCGGCTTGGAGGCTGCTTTTGAGCCTTTTTTGCACGGAGGGGCGCAACAGTGGCTTACCTACACCACTGACGGCCGGGGGCAACCCTTAAACGGCCTCAATATGACGACGGCGGAAAGCGGGGATGCGATTCCCTATCGTATTCAATCCACCATGGATCGAAGAGCCCAGCAGGTGGCGGAAAAGGCTCTGGATGAAGCGGGGGTAACGGATGGAGCTGTGGTTGTGCAGGAGATAGCCACCGGAGATGTTCTGGCAATGGCTAGCAAACCGGACATGGATACTGCTCGCAAAGGGGAGAACCCCTGGGACAACCGGGCACTGATGGAGACGACGCCAGGCTCTATCTTCAAGACCGTCGTTGCAGTGGCGGCTCTGGACAGCGGCAAAGTGAAACCTACCGAAACATTTACCTGCAAAGGGCATCTCGGCCGCTACGGGATGAAGGATTCCAAGGAAGGAGGACACGGACGCCAAACCTTATCCCAAGCCTACGCCAATTCCTGTAATGTCGTTTTCTCCAAGGTGGCGGAACGGCTGGGAGGGAAAATGATTGAGGAGTATGCCCGTCGCATGGGATTGGGGCAACGGATTCTCTGGTCTGGAAAAGTGTTCAAGGAAGATGGCTTTCGTCAGTTGAGCGGAGAACAGACCGGGATGATTTTCTCCGAGAAGACTGCCCATAAAGATCTCGGGGCCGTGGTGCAGACCGCCATCGGGCAGCGGGATGTGCGAATGACCCCCCTTCAGGCGACCAATATGGTGACGACCTTGTTTCATGAGGGGAAAACAATGAACCCGCGGGTGGTGCGTGAGATTCAATATCATGACGGGAAACCCTACTTTCGTTTCTCCCTCCATGCACTCAAAACGGATCGCAAAATCTCTCCCGAAGCACTCCGAGCCGTGCGGGAGATGATGCGGGGAACTGTCCTTCAGGGAACCGCTTCCGACCTAAAGGGGGCGACGGTATCCATGGGAGCGAAGACAGGAACGGCTCAGTTGGGTTTGAATAAGGATCGATACAACAAGTGGATGGTGGGATACAGCTCCTATGAAAAACCCCGCTATGCCGTAGCTGTGCTGATTCGTTCTGTCAAAAACGGGAATGACCGACGAGCACACCAGGTGTTCCGCCAGGTGATGGAAGGCTTGGCTGAGGAATTGGAAGGAAAAAAGAAGGGGTGAATTTGACCTTCTCACCCTAACTGGTTTAGAATGTATGGTAATCGAATATGGTTGATCCTTCGGGGCAGGGTGAAATTCCCGACCGACGGTGATGGCACTGCTCTGTGCCTCAGTCCGTGACCCGCGCGAGCGGTGGACCCGGTGCAACTCCGGGACCGACAGTATAGTCTGGATGGGAGAAGGATGATGACGTGTACATGGATCCGGTGGTCCGAAAGGGAGGAACTCCCTTTTCTTAGGTCTGCCTGATTTTCCTAACCCGAAGAACGTAGTCACTGCGCTCTTTGGGTTTTTTATTTGTTGTACCGTCGTCATCAGAAAAAGGAGTGTCGGTCTGATGACGGGGAAATTGTCGACTCGGAAGTTAACTATGATCTCTTTGTTGTCTGGATTTGCCTTTTTAATCCAATACTTAAATTTCCCGATTCCCCCCTTTCCCGCTTTTCTCAAAGTGGACTTCAGTGAACTCCCAGCCTTAATGGCGGGCCTGATGTTGGGTCCCTGGGCGGGAGTGACAGTGGAATTTGTAAAAAACCTCCTCCATTTTGCTTTTACCGGGAGTGAATCAGGGGTGCCTATCGGCCAGATGGCCAACTTTCTGACCGGAAGTCTGTTCGTGCTGATCACCGTGTGGACGGCCCGGAAAATCCGCGACACCAAGGGCTTGGTCATCGGTCTGGCTATCGCCGCTCCAGTGACGGCCATTCTAATGAGCCTCGCCAACTACTGGGTGATCTTGCCGGCCTACGCTTTTCTGATCAACTGGACCGTGGAAGGGCCGGAGAAGACGGCATTAGTGTTGTATGCCATCGGACCCTTCAATCTGTTGAAGGGTCTGATCGTGGCCTTGGTGTTCGTTCCCTTATACCGGCGAATTCAACCGCGGTTGGCAGGGTGAAACTCAGCATTTCCCATGCATAAAAACCCCCCTCCGAAGCCGGAAAACGACCCGGTTGGGAGGGGATTTTACATTTGAGCTTCATGATCGGTGGAGGTGTGGTCTGATCTCTTACTGTTTTCGTTCCAGAATGTAAAAAGTGTGGGGATAGGGGTTTTGTTGATCTACAACCCCTTCCCTTTGCTCGATGATCCTGAACTCCTTCGGGTCCCATTCGGGGAAGAAGGTGTCCCCTTCCGTTTCTAGGTCGATCTTTGTGATGTAGAGACGATCGGCGAGGGGAAAGAACTGTTCATACAGTTGAGCCCCGCCGATGATAAACAGATCCCCCAGCTGAGTGACTTCCTGTGGATGGTGGATCACTTCTACTCCTGCAGGAGCGCGGAAGTGGGGGTTTTCCGTTAGAATGACATTTCGCCGACGGGGCAGAGGTTTTCCGATGGATTCATAGGTTTTGCGCCCCATGACTACGGTATGTCCGGTGGTGGTCTCTTTAAAATGCTTCAAGTCATTAGGAAGGTGCCAAGGCATCTGTCCGTTTCGGCCGATGACGCGGTGATTGGCATAGGCAACGATGAGCCGAATCATACGGAAACCTTCCCTTTAATCGGGGGATGGGACTGGTATCCCTCGATCTGGATATCTTCATAAGTAAAATCAAAGATGGAAGTGACATCTGGGTTTAACTTCAGGGTGGGCAGGGGCAGTGGTTGGCGAGTGAGTTGCTCCTTCACTTGCTCCAGATGGTTCAAATAGAGATGGGCATCTCCCAGCGTATGGATAAACTCTCCCGGTTTCAACCCCGACACATGGGCGATCATATGGGTCAACAGCGCGTAGCTGGCAATATTGAAGGGGATTCCCAAAAAGGTGTCGCCGCTTCGCTGATACAATTGGCAAGAGAGAGTTTCGTCCTTCACATAAAACTGAAACAGGCAGTGACAAGGAGGGAGGGCCATCTCTTCCAATTCCGTTGGGTTCCAGGCACTGACAATCAGGCGACGGGAGTCGGGGTTTTTCTTGATTTCATCTACAACCCATTGAATTTGATCCACCGTTTTTCCATCAGCTCCGCTGAAGGAACGCCACTGTTTTCCATAGACGGGTCCCAAGTCCCCGTTTTCGTCGGCCCATTCATTCCAGATCCGGACTTGATGTTCCTGCAGATACCGGATATTGGTGTCTCCTTGCAAAAACCAGAGCAATTCATGGATGATGGAGCGGGTATGCAGTTTTTTGGTGGTCACCAAGGGAAATCCCTCTTGCAGATCGAAACGCATCTGGTGTCCGAAGAGACTGAGGGTGCCTGTTCCGGTCCGATCCTCTTTGGGTGTTCCTTCCTTTAAGATCCGCTGACACAAGTCGAGATAGGTTTTCATAGAGACCATCCTTTCCAATCCGAGAGGCAAGCCGAAGATCCCCGGTGTTTACAGTTTCCCCGCCATCCGATCGATACTCCTTTTTTCGTGTATCTGATGACGACGGTACAACCTAAAAAAACCGAAGAGCACGGTCAACACTGCGTTCTTCGGACAGGTAAAACCAGACAGACCCGAAAGAGAGGAAAAGCCCTCCTTTCGAACCAGCTGATCTATGTACACGTCATGATCCTTCTCCCATCCAGATGTATACTGTCGATCCCGGAGTTGCATCGGATCCACCGCCCGCGTGGGTCACGGACTGAGACGCGCATCGACGACATTACTGCCGGTCGGGAATTTCACCCAGCCCCAAAGGAATCAAAACTTTATTCAATTGCATTCTAACCCAGCCACGTTTTTAATTCAATTCATCCTTTACAGGGGTTTATTAACCACAAAATGGATGATGGGAACGAAATGATCCTTTCGCTCTCCCTTGTCCCCATCGTAAAATATCGCTTGAGGGAGCGGGGATGGTGGGACGGCTACGATCTGTTGCAAAGAGCGCAAAGGAATCAAAGTCCCACCATCCCGACCTTATTTCCTGCCTAAAATATGGCGAATCAACACGCCTCCTAATTTCTTGGCCAACCTTTTCATCACCGGCAAAAAATCTTATGATCCCTGTGTCATCCTCATTTTGACCGAAAGGATGGAAGAGGGGGTGTACCCTGCATCCTAAATAATATTCTATGAGGGTTTAGGCCGGAGACCGGGAAAGGGGGCAGCCGTCCCCCACTCGATTTTGGGGTGACGGTCCCGGTTATTGTTGATATTTTTCTTTAAAAGCTCTGGCGTACTGATCCGCGGCGATAATCGCATCCGCAACTTCATCCGCAGTGATTTGAAACGCGTTATGAATGGTTTCTTCCTCGATCGAAGCGGCCTCAGCCACCTTTATAATGTCCTCCCGGGAAGCTCCAGCCAGTTTAATATCTTCGAGGGTAACCGGAAGTCCCAGACTGATATAGAAACCGATATATTGCTCAATTTCCTCCAAGGAGCGCTTTTCTAAAGTGAGTTGAACCAGTGTTCCGAAGGCCACCTTTTCTCCATGGGTCAGCTGATGAATCTCCCCTTGCAGGGCAGTAAAGCCATTATGAATCGCATGGGCTGCTGCCAAACCGCCGCTTTCAAAACCTAATCCGCTGAGCAGTGTATTGGCTTCCACAACAGCTTCCAACGCTGGTGTGACCACTTTCGCTTGAACGGATTTATAAGCGAGGTGGGCGTATTCAAATAAAACCTCCTCGCATCGCTCAGCAATTGCTTCTGCAGCAATGGTGCTGACACCGCCTGCCATGGTTTTACCCCCCTTAGAAATGACGCTGCGGGCTTCCACCCAGGTGGCGAGGGCATCCGCAATCCCCGAAGCCAAAAGGCGAGGGGGGGCTTCGGCTATAATTTTTGTATCCACTAGTACTAAATCGGGGTTTTTCTTATAAAAACGGTAATTCTCAAAAACTCCTTCATTGGAATAGACAACGGATAAAGCGCTGGTGGGAGCGTCAGTTGAAGCCGTTGTAGGTACAATGACGGTATAGCCGTTTAATTGATCGGAAACGGCCTTTGCAGTATCAAGTGTTTTCCCCCCGCCGATACCGACGACGATTGTTGCCCCCGCATTCCTGGCAATCCCTGCGATCCTTTCAAACTCATCTCGGGAAGCTTCACCGTTAAAAACGACTTCTTCAGCGGAAATGTTTTCTTTTTTCAATTTATGGACCACTTTGTGTCCGGCAATTTCCCAGACCGTTTGATCGGCGATGACCACCGCTGTTTTGGCGATCCCCTTTAAATAACCCCCGATTTTGTCAATGGCGTTCCTACCTTGTACGTACTTGGAGGGACTGATAAACACTCGTTCGACCATCTGTACCATCCTTTCCACGGTTTTTCCAAGATTAGGGTTTCCTATTGCTAGATAATTATTTCATTAGTTCATGATGGTTCAAGTGGTTTGGCTGCCTGCCATGATCGAATTGACTGAAGGTATGAGGGTGAATATAATAAATACATAATGGAAAATAATATTCCGAATATTTTGTCCTATGAATTAAACGTAAACAGGAGAGGGGATTAGTACGGTGATGGTAGCATCCATCGAACAGTGGATCGAGAAAGTGAAGCCCCAGGTAGTACAGTGGCGGCGGTATCTGCATCAGTATCCTGAGCTTTCTTTTCATGAAAAGGAGACGGCGCAGTTTGTATATGAGAAATTGCAATCCTTTGGGAATCTGGAACTGTCCCGGCCTACCCCCACCAGTGTGATGGCTCGGTTGATCGGTGAGAAGCCGGGCCAAGTGCTAGCGATCCGGGCCGATATGGATGCCTTGCCGATCCAAGAAGAGAATTCCTTTGATTTTATATCCAAAAATCCAGGTGTGATGCATGCCTGTGGTCACGATGGTCATACGGCGATGTTGTTGGGGGCGGCCCAGGTCTTGTCGCAAATGAAGGGAAAAATCCGCGGAGAGGTCCGGTTGATCTTTCAGCACGCAGAGGAATTGCCTCCTGGAGGGGCAGAAGAGTTGGTGCGGGCCGGTGTGATGGAAGGAGTGGATGCGGTGATCGGTGCTCACTTGTGGTCGCCCCTGGCCATCGGCAAAGTAGGCATCGTATACGGTCCGATGATGGCGGCTCCGGATGTTTTCAAGATGACCATTTGCGGCAAGGGGGGCCATGCGGCTATGCCCCATCAGACGGTGGATAGTATTGCCATCGGCGCCCAAGTGGTGACTAATCTCCAGCATATCGTGTCTCGTTACAACGATCCCTTGGAACCTTTGGTTCTGTCTGTGACCCGTTTTGTTGGTGGCAGCAGTCATAATGTGCTTCCCGGTTCAGTGGAGATCGAGGGAACCGTGCGCACCCTGGATCCAGGGCTGCGGGAGGAGATTCCAGGTCAGATCGAACGGGTGGTCAAGGGAATTACAGAAGCTCACGGAGCTGCCTATGAGCTGGAATATGTGCATGGTTATCGCTCCGTCGTCAACGATGATGAGGTGACCCGTCTGATGGAAGAATCGGTGCAGGAACTGTTCGGCCAGGGGGCGGTGGCCCATCTGAAACCCGCGATGGTGGGCGAAGATTTCTCCGCTTATCAGCAGAAGGCTCCTGGCAACTTTTTCTTCATCGGTGCCGGCAATCCGGAGAAAGACAGCTCCTATCCCCATCACCACCCTCGCTTTACTGTCGATGAGGATGCTCTTGAAACGGGAGTGCGATTGTTTATCCATACTGCACTGAAAATGTGCTCTTGCAGGCGTGTTTATTAGCCATATTTTGGGTGGGGAGATCGTGTTCTACCACGCTCCGGTTGCCATCCGGCAAGGAAGTGAAAACTGGCCGCTCCAAATCTTCCGATCGGGCAGGGGCAAAGCCTTATGGAAGCAACACAGGGAAGATGTTGCCCCTAAACGCCCTCCCTCCAGATTCTCCGCTGGGTAGGATGGCAAAGGTCGCTTTGGCAGCACACGACTCCCTTCCGCTGCCCATTTTCTGGTTAATCAACAGCCCTGGTGCTCTTGAAATGACCCTAGAAAGCAAAGAGCGTTCCAGTCTGGAACGCTCTTTGGAAAGGTTAATCAGCAAGCAGGGGATAGGCTCCCTCTTCATCATGGGTTTCCTGTCCGGTGCAGGGCGGGTTGAAGACACAAACCATGCGCAGATCGGTCTCGGCTTCCACCCGATGCCTCTCATGACCGTTTAATGTGTAGAGAGTACCGGGTTGGAGGGGATGGACGTCGCCAGTTTCTCGATTGGTGAGCTGTCCTTTCCCTTCGATGCAATAGACGGCTTCGATATGATTTTTATACCAAAATTCGGAGACGGTGCCGGCTCGGATCTGGGTGTCGTGGAGGGAGAAGCCGACTTGGTCTTTTTTCAGCAACAGACGGCGGCTGGTCCAGGTTTCACCCTTTACTTCATCCTCGGTGCCGACCAAGTCTTCCAGTTGCTTTACGATCATACGGATTCATCCTTTCCCTGGGTTACAAAGTTTTTTTAGTTTCTGTGATGCTATCTTCCAGGATGGTCAACCCTTTTTCCAATCCCTCACGATCGATGATCAAGGGGGGCAGGAGTTTGGCCACTTCATCGTCAGGGCCGGAGGTTTCCATGATTAAGCCGTGTTGGAAGGCTTGGGTGCACACTTTTTCTGCAAATCCTTTGCCGGAGAAGGCGATTCCCAACATCAGGCCTCGTCCGCGAACTTCTCCGTTGAGATCGGGATGTTTCGCGATCATTTGTTCCAAGGAGGAGCGAGTTTCCTCTCCTTTGCGTTGCACCTCTTGTGCGAAGGTGTCCGTCTCCCAGAATCGCAGGGCTTCTGTGGCGGCGAGGAAGGCCAGATTATGTCCGCGGAAGGTGCCGTTGTGTTCACCGGGAGCCCATTGATCCAGATCCGGGCGGATCAGTGTAACAGCGAAAGGAAGGCCAAATCCGCTCAAAGATTTGGAGAGGCAGACAAGATCCGGTCGGATGCCAGCAGGTTCAAAGCTGAAAAAGGTACCGGTACGGCCACAGCCCGCCTGTACATCATCTACGATCAGGAGAATGTCCCAACGACGGCAGATTTGCTCAACCTGCTTCAACCACTCGGAACTGGCGACGTTAATCCCTCCCTCCCCCTGGACGGTCTCCAGGATGATTGCGGCGGGGAGGTCGACGCCGCTTCCCTTATCTTCCAGGTAACGTTCAAGCAGGGTCAGCGAATCCACATCCTCATCGTAATGGTCATAGGGCATAGAAACAGTGTGGCTTAAGGGGACGCCGGCTCCTTTTCGCTTAAAGGCATTGCCGGTGACAGACAGTGATCCCAAGGTCATTCCGTGAAAAGCGTGGGTGAAGCTGATGATGGTGTTTCGTCCGGTCACCTTGCGCGCCAGCTTCAGGGCACTTTCCACGGTGTTGGTACCGGTAGGTCCGGGGAACATCACCTTGAAGTCCAGATTCCGCGGTTGGAGGATCACTTCCTGAAAGCGTTTCAGGAACTGTTCTTTGGCTGGGGTGGCCATGTCCAAGCTGTGGATGATTCCATCTTCAGAGAGGTAGTTGATGAGTGTTTCCTTCATGGCAGGATCGTTGTGTCCGTAATTCAGTGCTCCTGCACCGGAGAAGAAATCGATGAACTCGGTACCCTGAGTATCCCAGAGCTTATAACCCTTCGCCCTTGCGAATACCCTGGGAAAACTGCGACTGTAACTGCGCACTTCCGACTCCATCGACTCAAAAATACTCAGATCTGCTTCAGTCACTTCAGATGTGGATAACAAGATTTTATTCAACCTCCTCGGTTTTTTCCTTCGGCAAATAAGGACCGATTCGGTAAGTCCATTCCGATTCGTGCCCGGGCTGGGGAAACAGGTCTTGCGGGAAACATTCGAAGATTTTGCAATCGGTTCCCAGTTCCTTTGCCAAACTTTTAAACAGTGATTGGGACGGGTGGTTGGAAGGCGAGACCGTCGCTTCTAAGTATCGGACATCGGAGCAGGCATTCCGGGATAGGAGTTCTTGCAAAAGTGCCTTACCGAGCCCTTTTCCTCGCCGCGAGGGGCCGACGGCCACTTGCCATACAAACACAGTCTCTTTTGCTGTCTGGGGTAGAAATGCGGAGACAAAGCCGACAATGTTCCCTTGTGTCTCTGCGATCACGCAGGTTTCGGGGAAAAACTTGCACAGCATGAGGTAACTGTAAGGAGAATTGAGATCCAACACGCCGGCTTTTTGAATCAACCGCCATATTTCGGCTCCATCTGCTTCTTTCGGCTTACGGAATTGCACTGTTTCCCGGATGGATCGGTTCACCCGGTTCGGAGGTTGTGACCTGGTTTGCAGAGTCTGACTGCCGTTAATGGACATCACCCACCTTGCAAGAAAATTTGGATCAATGGGATCCTTCTATATGCTAACGTGAGGGACTCCTATCGTCCAAAGCAGTCTATCCGGTCTAAGTGAGATTAAACCGTCTGAGTCCTGCCAAGAGGGACTGAGAAGCCGTTCTTACAAAAATGCGGCCGGATGGTACCCGATGCTTCCTGTTTGCCGAAGGGAGGCTGGCAGTTGAGGGTTGGAATTGAAACAGGCATTGGACCGCTTTCTGAAAATTTCTCTAGAAGAGATTTGCTGTGGGGCAGGCCTTTTTTAAAAGGGCTTTGCCCCTTTTTCTATGGAATTTTAAATCTATGTATTCCCCATGAGATCAAGGGTTTCGCCTTGAAAAAAAGCCAGTCGAATTTGAATTTGCGGAGGATTCATGACAAAATGATGTTTAATCCCGGACATTCGGTGAAATGTAAAAGCAGGATAGAAGTTCGCGAACTCCACCAGATGGCCCACTTGCAACAGCGATCGCCAAAGAGATCAAACGAGGAGTGAAACTGTGGAAAAGGCAAGAAAAATCGGCGGGTCTCTGTTTGAGAGAGGGCTCCCTATTGAACCGGAGTGCGGATTTTCTAGATGGAAGGAGCAGGGAAACGAAAATAGACCTGGCTCAACCCTTTCATTTGACCCAATGACCGGAAGAAACCAGTCTGATGATCGGTGGTACACATGAGTGCGATCATTCAGGCGAAGGAAGTAGAAGATTTCTTTTGGGCGGGATCGGATGTTCCGATGATCACCCGAGAGGATGTGGATCTCTTTGAGAAACCTGTCTGTTACCTCGGCGCACTGGTCTCAAACAGGCGTGTTGAGTAGCCCTATTTTAGGTAGGAAATAAGGTCGGGGTGGTGGGACGGTGAAGAGTCTTTGCGCTCTTTGTAAGAGATCGTAGCCATCCCCGTTCCCTCAAACAATTTTTTACGATGGGGGTAATGGGAAGAGCGAAAGGGTCGTTTCGTTCCCATCATTCACTTTATGCTTTATCAACAGCCCTGGATCTCAAGGTACACTCGATTTAGTTTATACTGAGAAAATTCGATCTGAGGGCGACGTCTGTCTTCAACTTGTCCAAAATGCTGAGGAAGTGGGGAAGAGGTCCAGCCGGAAGATTCGGACTGGCATGACTGGCCGAGGTTGCCATCCTTTTGCGGGGTGAACTCATCGGGAATCCTTCGGGAAGGCGTCCGCTTCACCATCCGGGAGGTGGAGAGACCCTGGTGGTCTGTCCTGTGGGTGAGTCGAAATTAAAGGAGGAGACGCCTTGGATTGGTTTTTTAAAGTGGCACTTGCATTTGCTCTCGTCGGTTCTTTGGCAGGTTGTGGGTTGGATCTGGGAGGATCTTCTGGATCTACTCTGGAGAAAGTGAAACAGGAAGGAAAGATCCAGGTGGGATTTGCCAACGAAAAACCCTATGCCTACCGGGATCAAGACGGGAAGGTGACAGGTGAAGCTGTGGAGATTTCACGTGAGATCTTCAAACAGATGGGAATCAAAGAGATCGATCCGGTGTTGACGGACTTCAGTCAACTGGTCCCCGGTTTGAAGGCGGGGCGGTTTGATGCGATCACTGCCGGAATGTACATCACTCCGGAGCGATGCAAAGAGGTGACCTTCGCCAATCCCGAGTATCAGATCGGGGAAGGACTGGCGGTGAAGAAGGGAAATCCGAAAAAACTCCACAGTTATGAGGACATCGTGGGTCAAAAGGATGTCAAAGTGGGAGTGATGCGCGGAGGGATTGAAGTCAACTATCTGAAAGATATGGAAGCGAAGGAGAGTCAGATCAAGCTTTATTCCGACCAACCCTCCGTGGTTCAGGCCCTCAAGTCGGGGCGGGTGGATGCGATCACCATGACCGGTCCCTCTCTAAGGGATGTGCTCCAAGCTCAGGGAACCGACGGAATTGAGATTGTGGAAGACTTCAAACAACCGGTGATCAAAGGGGAAAGTGTTGTCGGCTATGGTGCCGCCGCTTTTCGCAAGGATGATCAGGAGATCCAACAGAAATTCAATGAGGAACTGGATAAATTAAAAGAAAACGGAAAATTGCTCGATATTCTGGAAAAATTCAACTTTGCAAAAGAGAATCTTCCCGGAGACCATACTCAGGAAGAAATTTGCAAAGGGTGAAAGAAGAGGGGGAGTCGCTCCCCCTTGCTTTTTGAAAGGAAGTGATATTCATCGGTGTGTTTTCGCAAGTGATGCCGTTGCTTCTGGAGGGGGCTGTGGTTACGGTCCAACTGCTGGTCATCGCCGGGATCCTGTCCTTTGTGATGTCCTTTATCGGTGGATTTGCCCGCTTATCTCGGTTTGCCCCAGTCCGCTGGCTATCTGGGGGAATCATTGAGTTTTTCCGCGGCACATCCTTATTGGTTCAGCTCTTTTGGTTGTATTACGCATTGCCGCTTTTGGGCATCAGTCTCCCTTCTGGGCTGGTCGGGATCGTCGGGTTGACGCTGAACTACGGATCCTACGGTTCCGAGATTGTTCGCAGTTCCATCCTGGCCATCCCAAAGGGGCAGACGGAGGCGGGCATCGCCCTCAATATGACCCGGGCCCAACGGATGCGGAGTATCATTTTGCCTCAGGCTTTCCGGATCATGCTCCCTTCCTTCGGCAATCAGATGATTGAGTTGTTAAAAGGGACGGCGTTGGTCTCCTTGGTAACCATTTCCGATATGACTCTCAACGTGATGCAGATGCGGAACACCGTCGGCCATGACACTCAGATTCTAAGCTTGCTTTTGGTAGCTTACTTCATCATCGGCTATGCGGTGACACTGGTCTTCCGGTGGCTGGAACGTCGGTTCAGCGCGGGGAGGGTGTGACAGATGGATTGGAATTGGGATTTTACTTGGCATGAGGTGCTGCCAGAATTGCTGTCTGTCCTTCACGTCACCATCGAAGCCACCTTCGGGGCCTTTGCCTTCGCCTTGGTTTTGGGTCTGATCCTCGCTCTGGGACGTCGCTCCCGTCATCGGTGGATCTCTTGGCCTACCTATGGATTTGTAGAATTTTTCCGGACGACACCGTTGCTAGTTCAACTCTACTTTATTTTCTTTGTTTTCCCCGATCTGTTCGGATTGACGTTGCCCCCCTTGGCAGCGGGCATTTTGGGTCTCGGAATCCACTATAGCACCTATCTGTCGGAGGTATACCGGGCTGGAATCGAGTCGGTACCCCAAGGTCAGTGGGAGGCGGCCATTGCACTCAATTTTTCCCCTTGGAAAAAATGGAAATCCATCATTTTGCCCCAGGCGATCCGGCCGGTGGTGCCTGTGATGGGCAACTACCTTATCGTCTTGTTCAAGGAAACGCCTCTGTTGGCGGCGATCAGTGTGGGAGAGCTCCTGGGCACCGCTCAGAGTATCGGGTCCAATACCTATCGTTATCTGGAGCCGATCACCCTGGTGGGGATCTTTTTCCTGATTCTTAGCTACCCGACCTCCCTACTGGTCAAGCGCTTGGAACTGAAACTGGATCTAAATCGCAAGTGAGGAAGGAAGTGAAGGAATGTGACTGAAATGGATACTTTACAGCAGACTGACGACAAGGAGCCAATCATCAAATACCGGAATATCTGCAAATCCTTTGGGGATCATCAGGTTTTAAAGGAAATCGATTTTGACCTTTATCCCGGTGAACGCGTGGCGGTCATCGGTCCCAGTGGGTCTGGGAAAACGACCCTGGCCCGGTTGCTTATGACTCTGGAAAAGCCTTCGGCCGGCACGATCCAGGTGGACGGTCGCCAACTGTGGCACAAGGAAGTGAAAGGAAAACTGGTTCCCGCCAACGAGCGGCATTTGCACGATGTGCGGGGGGACATTGGCATGGTGTTTCAGCATTTCAATCTGTTTCCACACATGACGATCTTGCGAAATTGCACAGAAGCCCCTATCAAGGCGCTGGGACTTTCGAAAAAAGAAGCGGTGGAGCGGGCCAAGGAGATGCTGGACAAAGTGGGGATGCTGGACAAAGTGGATCAATATCCAGTCAATCTTTCCGGGGGTCAGCAGCAACGGGTGGCCATTGCCCGGGCGCTGGTGATGCGTCCCAAAGTGATGCTCTTCGACGAACCTACCTCCGCTCTGGATCCAGAGACCGTCGGGGAAGTACTCCATGTGATCAAAGATCTGGCCAAACAAGGGGACATGGCGATGCTGTTGATCACTCATGAGATGAGTTTCGCCTGGGAAGTGGCAGATCGGATCTGCTTTTTCGATGATGGAAAGATTTTGGAGCAGGGTCCTCCGTCACAAATTTTCACTCAACCGAAGACAGAACGTCTCCAGGAATTTTTGAAACGGTTCCACCTGAATGGAACCGCCTCTCCGGAGATCCAATGAGTAGAAAGCCGTCGGCATAAAACCGGCGGCTTTCATCTATTTTTGCAATTCTCCCGGAACTGTCAGCTGAGTGGACTGAAAATCATTTCCCGATGCGAATAATATCTATAGAGTAATTTGTCCCAAGGGAGAGGGTGGGCTACTGTGAACAAGAGAAGGATCCAATTCATTTCACTACTGATCGCGCTGACACTGTTTGTGATCCAGAACCAGGACACAGGAACTGCCCATGCCTTTTCTAAACCGAATCAACCTTTGGAAAAGGTGAAGGAAACCATCGAAAAGATCACCCATTCCTTAACCTCTTCCGATCCGAAATGATCTGTAATGATAGTGTCGGCTTCAGGGTGAAGATGGGAGTCTTTAAATAAAAGGAACAATCAACCCCGGTCTCCGGGGTTATTTATGTTGGCTATCTTACGATGGGGCCGAGAGGACGAGCGAAAAGTCAGCTTCATTCATCCACCGCCGAATGATATGAAGTTTGTTGTATAACTGGTATATTTCCCCTTTCTCCTTGGAATGTTAACAGGGGACAGGGGGGTGGGGGGATGTCTTGGTGGAAGCGGTGGTTCAAGGGTTCTGGTAATCCGTCTTCGGATCTTCAGGGGGAAAGGGCGGTTCCTGAGGAGTCTTCTCTTGACTCCAGACTGGAAGAGGTTCTACGACAGGTGAGTGATCTTCTGGGGGAAAACGACGATCTGGTCATCCGTCGTTTTTCCTTGTTTGGGCAGCGGGAGGCGGCATTGATCTATTTTTCCACTTTGGTCGAACCGGATCGGGTCCATCGGGATATATTGAAGCCTTTGATGCGGGTTCCCGCTGAGAATGAAGAAGTTCGGCTCACAGAGGAGGATGTGCTGGGAGAGGTACTCCACTTTGGTAAATATCAAATCGCGGATCAATTGTCGGATGTGGTGGATGAGATTCTGAAGGGAAGCACCGCGGTTTGGGTAGATGGTTTTCCCAGTGGGATCCTGCTGGAAACTCGAAATGTGGAAAAACGCTCGGTTAGTGAACCGCAATCGGAACGGGTGTTGCGGGGTTCCCGAGAAGGGTTTATCGAGCAGTTGGATGCCAATCTGTCCCTCCTTCGCTACCGCTTGCCCAACCCTAACTTCACGGTGAAAAGACTCACCATTGGCACCCAGACCCGGTCCAAGGTGGCTTACTGTTATCTGCAGGATGTGGTACAACCGGCTCTAGTCCGGGAAGTGGAGGATCGGTTGCAGGCGATTGAGATCGATGGAGTGTTGGAATCAGGATACCTGGAGCAGTTTATTGAGGATCACCATTTATCTCCTTTCCCTCAGGTGGCTAACACCGAACGACCTGATGTCGCGGTGTCTCAACTGTTGGAGGGACGGGTGATCATCCTGGTGGAGGGTTCTCCCTTTGTCCTGATGGTTCCAGTGGTGTTCGCCCAGTTTTATCAGACGCTGGATGACTACTCGGAGCGATTCTTGATCGGGAGTTTGATCCGTCTGATCCGGTTGCTGGCCATTCTCTCATCATTATTTTTCCCGGCGATCTATGTCTCTTTGGTCTCTTTTCACCCAGAGCTGATTCCCACTGATTTTGCCGTGGCTGTAGCGGGGGGCCGGGCGGGAGTACCCTTTCCGGCGATCGCAGAAGTATTGTTTGTGGAGATCTCCATGGAGATTCTGCGAGAAGCGAGTATCCGTCTGCCACAGCAGATGGGTAGTGCCTTTTCCATTATTGGGATTCTGGTGGTGGGGCAAGCGGCGGTGGCTGCCGGTTTTGCCAGCCCGATCACCGTGGTGATCGTCGCTCTGACCACGATCGGCTCCTTCGCGGCTCCTGCCTATAACATCTCCATCGCCTTTCGCATGCTCCGTTTTCCCATTCTCATCCTGTCCGGGATTTTTGGATTGTACGGGGTGATGGTGGGGGCTGTGATGATTGCCAACCACATGCTGTCCCTTCGTTCTTTCGGAGTTCCCTACCTGACTCCGATCTCCCCGGAAAACAAGCGGGGTTGGTTGGACACTCTGATCCGGGCTCCCTTCTGGATGTTGAGCAAACGTCCCGCTTTTCTCCACCCTCTGCATCGTCAGCGGGTGGGCATGATTCGAAGGCTGAAAAAAGCAAGGAGTAATACACTGGACCCCATAAAAGTGGGGAACGAGAGGCGGGAACCCCAGGATGGAATCTAGTCGGGAGATTACCGTACCCCAGCTGACGGCGATTCTGATCAACGCCATGATCGGAGTGGAGGTTTTTCACCTGCCCCAGTCTGTGATCCAAGCAGCGGGAACCTCGGCCCCACTGGCCGTGATCCTAGGTTCACTGTTGGGTCTGGCCGGATTGTTGACATGGGTAGCGTTAGGGGAGCGCTATCCCCGTCGGTCGGTGTTTCGCTACAGTGAAAGCCTCATCGGTTCATGGCCAGCCCGTTTTTTCAATCTGTGCCTCCTGCTGCTGTTTGCGACATTAACCGCCTTGGCGGCACGGGAGTTTGGGGAGGTGGTGGTCACCTACATCCTGAAGCGAACCCCCGTGGAAGTCACTGTGTTGGTGATGTTGGTCTTGGCGGCGGTTCCCACCCGCAACGATCTGAACACCTTTGCATACATCCAACTTTTTTATCTGCCCTTGATCTTGACCCCGTTGCCGTTGATTCTGTTTTCTGCTTTAAAGGATAGTCAGTTTTACTATATACAACCTTTTTGGAACGGGGATCTCTCGGGGATCCTCGGTGGTATGTTGGGGGTGTTCGGTCTGTTTCAGGTGGGGTTGATCCTCACTGTAGTGATGCCGGCGATGCGAAAACCTCGTTTGGCGAAGAAATCAGTCTGGTGGTCAGTGGCGATCACAGGCGGGTTGTATCTGATCGTGGTTACTGTGGTGTTGGCTTTTTTCGGGGAAGCCGAAGCTCGCATGATCCTGTGGCCGACGCTGGAATTCAGTAAATCCGTCGTTTTTCCGGGAGAGTTTCTGGAACGGCTGGATGCTTTGTTATTGGTGGTCTGGGTGTTCGCCGTGTTTACCTCCCTTTTTTCCGGGTACTATCTGACGGTGCACGGGTTGGCTCATCTGTTGCATTTGCGAGATCACCGGCCCCTTTCTCTGTTTGCTCTGCCTATTGTCTATGGTGTGGCGATGATTCCTCAGAATGTGTTGCAAGTGGGAGCCGTGATTCGCTGGGTGGGGAGAACAGGACTGATCCTCGCTTTCGGATATCCTCTCCTTCTGTTGTTGTTCCATGGGTTACGGAGCAAAGGAGGGAAGCGAGATGCTGAAAAAACAGCATCTTCCACCTAATATCGCAAGGTTGATGCTCTGCGTCTTGTGCTCGTCTCTGTTGACAGGGTGTTGGGATCGGATTGAAGTGGAGGATCGGGCTGTAGTGCTGGCGATGGCGATCGATCCAGTGAAAGACGATGAGCAGTTCCAGGATGAGGAGGTCACCCATGAGAGGGGACAGGAACCTCGGGGAGGAAAAATCCGGGTGACGATGCAGATCGCAGTGCCTGGCAGGCTTCCCCTGGGACCCTCAGATGGAGGAGGGCAAGGGGGAGCCGGAGAGACCAAACCGGTCTGGGTACTTACCACCGAGGCCTATTCCCTGGACGATGCCTTTGCCAATATGCAACAACAGGTGGCGGATCAATTGTTTTTCGGCCATTTACGTGTGATTGTGATTTCTGAGAAGCTGGCCCGAAGAGGCTTACAAGATATCAATGAAACTCTGCGCAGACAACCGGAAGTGAGACGGACAGCCTGGATGTTGGTAACCAAAGAGGATCCTGGCCGTTTGATGAAAATTTCCCCTCAGTTGGAGCGGGTGCCGGCGCTCTATCTGTATGATATGGTCGACCACGGCGTTCTCTATGGAAAGCTCCCCCGGGCCAATCTGGGGATTTTCTGGCGGTCGGTATCTGCTCCGGGGCAGGAGGGCTATGTGCCGATGGTGGAATCCCGGAAGCAGGAAGATGTCTTTACCTCGGGGCTGGCTTATTTCCGGGGAAATCGGATGGTGGGAAAGACAGAACCCTTTCAAATCCCTCTGTTTATGGAAGTGATCGGGGTGGAAAATGCCGGTTATTCAACTCTTTTTCCCCTTCCTGGAAAGCGGGGCTGGGTTGCTTACCAAGGGACAAGCCGGAGGACTGAGATCCAGACTTTCATCAGAAATGGGAAACCTCGCATCAGAGTTAAAATCCAGGTGGAGGGGAATCTTCATGAAAAAATCCGGGATCCCCGGGGGAATTTCGACCAGGAGACCATAAGGAAGTTGGAAAGGATCATCGCCCGGGATCTTCAGATGAAGGTTCAGGATCTCATTCATGAAACGCAGCAGAAAGGTTCGGATATCTTCGCCTTCGGCGAATATGTGAGAAGTGAGTATCCCGATTTTTGGAGACGGAATGTCGAACCCCATAGGAAGGGATGGGAGAGATGGTTCAGGAAGCTGCCTGTGGACATCCAAGTGCGGGCGAAGCTCCGGCGAATCGGGTCCGAGGCCAAGTGAGGAGGTGGAAGCCTGTGCTGGGGTTGTCCAATATCGGTTTTATCCCCTATCTGATCGGTCTGTTGTGGATCACCGGGCTCTTGATTCTTCGATTTGACTCAAGGATGTATGAGATGGCCGAGATGAACCGAGAACAAAAAGCGGCCCAAATCACCGGGTGGACCCATCTGTCCTTGGGCACTCTCCTGATGCTGGTCACTTGGCTTTTCAAATGGATCCAGTGATCAGGAGCATTGGATAGGTCACGCAGGCCTCCTTGTTCCTTCGCATCCAACTGAATAACCAGACACGCCCAAAATCGGGCTCCATTTCTGGAGCTGGGCTGGTCAGGACGGGATATCACTTCAATCCCATCCCGCTCCGATGTTTTACCACGTTTTCGGAACAACTCTTGCTCTTCAAACCCGAGGGGACCGTCTCTTAAATGACCAGACATCCTTAAAAAAACCCCGCAAAGCAAGGGCTCTGCGGGGTTTTGTCATTTATTTGCTGGAGAAGGAATCGGCGAGGCTGCTGAATAAATCACTCAGCCAAGCCGTGAATTGATCAAACCAGCCTTGGGCTTCCTCGGAGTTGACCAAACCTTCCAGCTGTCCTTTCAGTTTGTCGAGTTGATCTCCAAAAGACTTCCAATCAATGTCCAGTTGGGAGAAGTTATACATGACGTTGGTGATATTGGTGATATCTTGATTGTTCAGGTTGATATTCAAATCACCGGCAACATTGACGACGATGTCACGAACTTCTTCCTTGCTTTGCGGCTTTTTATCAGCGATATTCTCTTTAACCTCAGTCATGAATTGGGCGGCTTTATCCTTGTCTCCGATTTTTTCGCCCAGCTCGGAGGTGCGATTCATCTCTTCGTTAGCTACTTCCCGCTGTTCTTGGCTGATTTCGGTGTTGGACACTTTCTCAAAGGCCATCATGATCCCGGTGAGAGCAGCGGTTCCAGTGACAGGTTTCGGTGAAGTGACATAGACTTCGGCGTCAGTCACACCGGCGGTAAGCAGAGCGTTGGCATACATTTGCTCACTGACGCGGGTGACGTTGTTCGCTTTCACCCGAATCCCGGTTCCTTTTTCCGCCAAGGTGATCTTGGCGGAAGAGTAAGCGTTGTTGTCTCCGCCACCGCTATTTCCGGATCCACCGGTTCCGCCTTGGAGGTATTTGCGGATGTCATCGATGCTGACATCAATGGTCTCCACACCGGAGTCGGCCTTCATCTCCTGGAGGATGGACTGGCGTTGCTCCTGGGTCAAGTCGGCCCCCAGTGTGACTACGGAGTCTCCAGCCACTGCGTCGGCGGATACGGTCTGGGGAAGCGCGGTGGCAAACAAGAAGATGCCGATCAGTGCAAACAAGCTCCATTTTTTCACATTCAAGTGGAAAAACCCCCTTTTCTTCACCATCAGTAACGAGGTCGGCCTTTTAGAAGTTTCCAGTTCGCAGACCTTCACCTCATTGTACCGTAAATCTTACTATTAAAAGTGACATCCTCGCAAATGGTTATAAAATGTCAGGGCTGTTGATTAACCAGAAAATAGGTGGCGAAAGGGAGTCGTGTGCTGCCAAAGCGAGACCTGGGAGCGGAAGCGACTCTGGCGAGACTTGTGCCCTGTGGGTGCAAAGCGACCTTTGTACCATGGGCACTACAAGCCAAAGGAGCTGAAGCTCTGGATTAAGGTAGCGCCATGGGCACTACAATTTGAAATTAAGGATGCGCCACAGGCACTACAATCCAAAGGAGCTGAAGCTCTAAATTAAGGTAGCACCACGGGCACTACAATCTCGATAGCAAGGTTGCCATCCTACCCAGCGGAGAAGTCTTACGAGAGGGCGTTTAGGGGCAACATCTTCCCTGTGTTGCTTCCGTAAGGCTTTGCCCCTGCCCGACGGTCAGATTTGGAGCGGCCAGTTTTCACTTCCTTGCCGGATGGCAACGGTCGCGTGGGTGAACACAATCTCCCCACCTAAAATATGGCTAATCAACACGCATGATAAAATGCAGTAAAAAATTCCGCTAGGAGTGGCTGTACGTTCCCCTCGTTCATTATCTATTGGACCGGGTTTCACATTCGACTTAGTTCTTCTTCCCTACCGGTCTCTCATTCAAAGAAGTATCCTGATTCATTGTCGATCTGGGGCATGGCGGATGACAGATCAGATAGGTCAGCTGGCAGGATCACCGATTCCTTGTAATCGTAATGGCGATATTGATAATCGTTATCACTGAATGCTATGATGATGAGGGGAGGAAGGTTTTGACCTCCTCATTGTGATCAGGGTCTTTATAACCCCCCGATCGACACACATCCAAACTTAAGTAAAGGAGAAGATTACCCGAATGAAGAAATGGCTCATTCCCATATTGATAACCTCCTTGGTGATGTTCAGCGCTTGCAGTCCCCAAGGGAAGAGTGCAGAAGACAAGGAATCCCAAAAAACGATCATCTATCAATCGGAAAAGGGTCCCGTCGAGGTACCCGCTGACCCGAAACGAGTCGTGGTTCTCTCGTCGTTCGCCGGTAACGTCATGGCGCTGGATGTCCATTTGGTCGGTGTCGATTCATGGTCCAAAATGAATCCACGCTGGAAAAAACAGTTGAAAGGGGTATCTGAAGTTTCTGATGAAAATATTGAAAAGATCATCGAGCTCAACCCGGACTTGATTATCGGTCTCTCAAACACCAAGAACTTGGCGAAGTTAGAAAAGATCGCTCCCACGGTAACATTTACATATGGGAAAGTGGACTATCTGCAGCAACATATCGAAATCGGAAAATTGCTCAATAAAGAAAAAGAAGCGACTGCTTGGGTGAAAGATTTCAAGGAGCGGGCCCGAAAAGCAGGCCAAGAGATCCAAGGGGAGATCGGTGAGGATGTGACGGTTTCTGTCATCGAAAACTTCGATAAGCAGCTCTACGTTTTCGGTACCAATTGGGGACGGGGTACAGAAATCCTTTACCAGGAGATGGGGCTGAACTTACCGAAGGCAGTAAAGGAAAAAGCATTGAAATCCGGATATCATGCGTTGTCTTCAGAAGTGCTTCCTCAGTTTGCCGGAGACTACCTCATCATCAGCAAGAATGATGAGGTGGATAGTTCGTTTATGAAAACCAATACCTATCAAAATATTCCAGCGGTGAAAAAAGGGCGTGCCTTCGTGGTAAATGCAAAGGAATTCTATTTCAATGACCCCCTCTCACTGGATTACCAGCTGGAAGTCTTCAAAGAAAAATTTCTGGGTAAACCCG
The DNA here is from genome assembly GCF_050433445.1 of Kroppenstedtia sanguinis. Taxonomy (NCBI): domain Bacteria; kingdom Bacillati; phylum Bacillota; class Bacilli; order Caryophanales; family Thermoactinomycetaceae; genus Kroppenstedtia; species Kroppenstedtia sanguinis. Next base: position 144,964 of record NZ_JBNPXF010000001.1, read on the forward strand.
AAGCAGACTGATCCCTAAGAGGTAGAGCAGAGTAAAAAGGCACCCTTTTCCACCGTAAAAAGGGTGCCTTCCAGTATTGTTGTATTTATATATGAATCACGCCGATCAGGACAGCAACAACCAGTAGAATCAGACTGATTCCCCAGAGCCAGAATATGCTGTAACGAATATGCTTGCCCATTTCCAGATTCGCCAGGCCGAGTGCCATCCAGAGTGCAGGGGAGAAGGGACTGACGAAGGTACCGACAATATTCCCCACAATCATGGCATAGGCCATAGATAAAGAACTGATGCCAAAGCCGCTGCCGATCTGGTCTGCCACAGGAAGCAACGCGAAATAATATGCATCTGTACTCAAGAGCAGATCAAATGGCATCCCCAGTACACCGAGTACGACATGCAAATAAGGACCTACAAACTCCGGCATGATTTTGACCGTATTTTCAGCGATTCCATTCAGCATGCCTGTACCAGACAAAATACCCAAAAAAGAACCCGCAGCCAAAATGATCGAAGCCATCGTAAGTGCATTAGGGGCATGGGCTTTGATTCTGGCGGTCTGATCTTTGATTTGGGGATAGTTCAGCGGCAGAGCAATACATAAGCCAATCATAAAGGCGAAACCGGCGGGAATGATGCCCCAAACCAGCACACCAATGACCGCAACCGTGAGAATCACGTTGAACCACAACATCTTGGGGCGAGCCAGCTGATTTCTTTCGCTGGTCTTGTCCTTCGTTTTTTCAAGCACTTCGTCTACAGCCGCTTGGGCATCGACCACACCGTATTTTTGTTCAATGCGCTTCTTTTCCCTGAATCCCAGGAAAATAGCCAGGATAAGCATCAACACCAGGCCAATGATTTGGATCGGGATGAGGGGGTGCCATAATTCCGTTACATCTATTTTCAACACCGATGCCGTTCTGCCCAGGGGGCCAGCCCATGGCAACATATTCATCACACTGGCGCTTCCGCCGACGAGCAGCAACAGCAGATATGGATTCATCCGCAAGCGCTGGTACAGGGGGAGCAAGGCGGGAATTGTAATCAGAAATGTGGAGGCGCCGGAGCCGTCCAAGTGTGCGACTGCGGCAATTAAAACACTGGCAACACTGACTGTAATGACATTTCCCCTCGACCAGGCTACCATCTTGTTAATCAAGGGATCAAATAATCCGACATCTTGCATCAAACCGAAATACAAAATCGCAAAGATAAACATGACCACGACACTGATGACGTCTCCAATACCTTCATCGAAAAAGTCACCAATCTGCTCAAACCCGAATCCTGCCGCAAGGGCCCCGATGATCGGAATCAGGACCAATGGAATCATTGGTGTGAGCCGACCGCTCAACAACAAGCCAACAATAATCAGAATCGTAATAAATCCGATGATACTTAACATCTTTTTTCCTCCCTTGCGCGACGATGAATGCGCTTCCAAATGGAAGAAACCTAATCAGTTCGTTCTTTTGGAATATAGGGAAATATATCATATGGAGGGGATGAGGATAAACATTCTCTCCATAATGAATTTAATCCCCATTCCTTTCATTTTGTTCATAAGTGCCACGGATCAAATATTGTCGTTCCGGCCTGCCGACGGTTCCGTACTTTAAGCTTGGCCGGAGCATCCGGGTAGATACCAAATATTCCAAGTATCTACGTGCGGTGGTATGCCCCATCCCGGTTTGCTTACTTAATTCCACCGCTGTGATTCCTTCTTTTGTTTGACGTACTAATCCGATGACTTCATGCAATGTAATCGGGTCGATTCCTTTAGGCAAGTCTCTCTTTTTTGTTGCAGGGGGGCGCTCTTCCTCTTCGAATGATGTGCCGATCAAGTAGTCAATCTCTTTCTGGTGAACTTTTTTTCTGCCTGCGAGGAAAGCCTGTTTTTCTTGGAAAGATAAAAGGGATCGCTTCAGTCGGCGGGCATCGACGGGTTTGATAATATAATCAAACACTCCGCCGACCCACGCGTTTTGTACCGTGTCGGATTCTGTAGCCGCCGTTACCGCAATCAAACTGATGGTGGGGTACTGCCGACGTAGATAGTGGAATAAATCCAGCCCTTCTACATCTGGGATATAAATATCCAGCAAAATCAGATCCGGCAATGGACCGCCGGACTGCAAAAACGCCTTCGCGTCTTTCGCAGTCCGGGCTTCCTGGATCACCGTATATCCATCTAAATCTTCTACAAACTGCCGATGAATGGCCGATATGCGAAAATCATCTTCGATCACCATCACTGTTACAGGATATGCCATCTTTATTCTCCTTCTTTTGGAATCGTCATCACAAAACAGGCTCCGCCCCCATCACTCTGCTCCACGGTGATCTCGCCCCCTACTTCATGTATCAGATACTGTACCAAAGCTAAGCCGGTTCCGCGATGTTCCCCTAGCTTGGTGGAGAATCCTTGCTGAAAAATAAATGGCAGGCTTTCTTCTTCGATGCCGGGACCCTTGTCACTCACTTCTACCAATACATCCTCACCTATGTCCGTAAAAAAGATTTCCACCCTTTTTTCAGCCTCCTGGGGCTGCTGTTTGAGCGCTTCCATAGCGTTATCCAACAGATTGCCCACCCCGGTCAGAAGTGCCTGCTGTTTTTTTCCGGACCATACCGTTTGCAATTGACTTTCCGGCTGGATCGTCATGTGTATATTTAGTTCGTTTGCTTCATTCATTTTCGATTGCAGTAGCCCGGATAGAAGAGGATCGCGGACGTTTTTCAATAGGAACTCGGTCCATTCGTGCTGGAGGTCTTGCTCCTGCTTGATAAAAGAAATAGCTTCTTCATATTGACCCAATTGTAAAAGTCCCAGCATGATAGATAATTTATTGGAAAATTCATGGGTCTGGGCCCGTTGGGCATGGGCATACTGCTTGATTTGGTTCAATTCATTAGTGATAGCTTCCATATCCTGTTTTTTGCGCAGGGTAGCCACGCCCCCGATCACTTCATCACCGTCTAAGATCGGTACTTGGCTGACGAACACAATGTGATCGCCAACGATCATTTCCCGGTTGCTCATGTTTTTATTTTCTGTAAACAGCTGCGTATGAGGGAGTACTTTCCGGATAGGCTGACCTATAGCGGATTTGGGGTTATCCAGGAGGCTCTTCAGGATATCCTGTGCTGCATGATTGATCATCGTGATGTTTCCAGCAGCATCGATCGAGATGATCCCTTCCTGTGTCGATCGTAAAATCGCTTCTTTTTGATGTAGCAAATAAGAGATTTCTTCGGGTTCCATATTGGAAAGGAGCTTTTTTAGAAAATGGGCGATCAGGATTGCGCCCAAAATGCCCAGGCAGATAATCAAGACCATGGTTATCCAGATTAACCTGCTTTGATTGGTAACAATCCCGCGGACATGTTCATTTAAAAATCCGACAGAAACCACACCGATGGGATGCCCGTCTGCATCCAGCACAGGGGTTTTGCCACGGATGGATAATCCCAGGGATCCCACATTTTTAGTCACATAGGATTTTCCTTTTTGGAGTGCTGGGTCATTGTCTCCTCCTACCATCTTTTTACCGATGCGGTCGGTATAAGGATGGGAATATCGAATTCCATTTTCATTACCTACTACGATAAACTGCGCGCCGGTCTCTTTGCGAATGGGTTCCACCAGTTCTTGTATGGTCTCTGCAGGATCCTCTCGCTCAAAAGCCTTTTGCAACTCTGGCATGTCAGCAACGGTCTGGGCAAGACCCAGCGCCCTTTTCCCTACCTGATCTTCGATCATTCCGGAAACAAAATGGTGCAAAAACAGGGAAAAGATAATGAATATCCCGACGATCAAAACACTGATGGCTACAATCAACTTCATTTTTAAATTGAAGGTGACACGCTTTAGACCCGGTTTGTGTTTGTTTTTCTGTTGAATCGATCTCTGGCGCATTTTCATTTCCCCTTCTTACAACGGATCACGGTCCAGTCCTCAGGGCTGTTGATTAACCAGAAAATGGTCGGCGGAAGGGAGTCGTGTGCTGCCAAAGCGACCTTTGCACCATAGGTACTACAATTTGAAATTTTAAGGATGCGCCACAGGCACTACAATCTAAAGGAGCTGAAGCTCTAGATGAAGGTAGCACCACAGGCACTACAATCTCGATAGCAAGGTTGCCATCCTACCCAGCGGAGAAGTCTTACGAGAGGGCGTTTAAGGGCAATATCTTCCCTGTGTTTCTTCCGTAAGGCTTTGCCCCTGCCTGATGGTCAGATTTGGAGCGGCCAGTCATTACTTCCTTGCCGGATGGCAACGGTCGCGTGGGTGAACACGATCTCCCCACCTAAAATATGGCTAATCAACAGGCCTGTCCTATCCTATATTTTAGATTTTTTCAGGAAGAATGCCGACATCACACTGGATACAGTTTTACACAGGGCTGTTGATTTAACCAGGAAATGAGTGGAGGAAACGAAATTGACCTTTCTCTCTGTCCATTGCCCCCATTGTAAAATATAGCTTGAGGGGTCGGGATGGTGGGACGGCTACGATCTCTTGCAAAGAGCGCAAAGGCCAATCAAAGCCCCACCATCCCGACCTTATTTCCTGCCTAAAATATGGCTAATCAACACGCCTGACTTTTGCAAAACTTTTTTGAGTCGGTGGCAAAGATTGTGTGTTAAGATGCTTATGAATGATATGGAATAAAGCGAGAAGGATGGAAGTACGAAGGAATGACCAAAAGGAGGTTATTCCCTTGTCCGATTTGCAGACCTCTGCACAGGAGGTAAAGAAGCCTTCCCTGTTTGGAGTGTTGTTTTCGCCGACTGAACAGTTTGAACGAATACGGAATAAACCCCGATTTGGCATGGCGCTGACCATCGTGATCGTACTCAGTGTGATCATTACTACACTTACTGGTCTAGCCCTGGCAGAGAATCCCGTCTATTTGGAAAAGGCGGGGGTGGAGGAGGCCGGACTGCCGCCTGAAGCTGTTACTGCTATTACAGTCGGAGGCATGATGATTGGAAGTTTGGTCGGAATCCCGATCAGTCTTTTGTTGCGCAGTTTGTTCCATTCTTTTCTCTGAATACGCATGTCTATTTTCTGCCGCTCCTCGGCACCTTGGTCTACATGGTTTATCTGTGGGCGACAGGTGGTGGTGGGACGGATCCGGAAACGATTCCCACCAGTTTGGCCGCCTTTGTTCCTGCAGAGGGTTATCTCAAAGGTCTGTTAGTCGGGATTGAAATTTTCGCTATTTGGGAACTGATCTTAATTGCGAGCGGTCTGTCCATCGTCGGTCGCTTATCTAAAGGGAAAGGTTGGACCATCGCCCTAATTATTTTTGCTGTGTCTCTCTTCCTCATGGCCGGGATTACCGCCGTGGGGGATATGGCCAACTCCATGACACCATAAACGTATCTGGATGGGGGAAGAAAATGACTAAAAAAATTGGAATCGGCTTGGGGGTTGTTCTCCTGATCGGACTGGTGGTGGGTGCCGCCATCCTTAAAAATCAGGCACAAAGTGTGGAAGTCACAACGGAAAAAATGAAGGAAACCGCAATCCATGAAGAGGTGACCACATCCGGCAGTTTGATGCCGAAGGAGATGCAGTCCATCTATTACCGGCCGGAAATGGGGGAGTTTGACAAGATTCCGGTGGATGAGGGGGACAAAGTGAACAAAGGGGAAGGGATTTTGCGATATAAAAACCCTTCCCAACGAGTAAAAAGTGGTCTGCGGGGGACCGTGATTCAGGTGAATCCACCGGGAGCCACCGGTGACGAGAGTCAACCGGCGGTGGTGATCGCCGATTTGAAGCGATTGGTGGTTCAGGCGGATGTAACAGAATACGATGCCTTGAAAGTGAAAAAAGGACAACGGGTCACCTTGAAATGGGATGCGGATCCCAGCAGGGAATGGACTGGAAAAGTCAGCCGTGTCGCTCAATTGCCCAAACACTCTGGGGCGGAGGGGACCGGAAAAGAGTCGGATCAGATCAAATATGAAGTGGAAATCGGTTTGGATAAGAAAATCCCTCTGAAACTGGGTTCCCGGCTGATGGCATCCATCCGGACCGATGAACAAAAGGTGAAGACCGTTCCCCAGACGGCGTGGGTTCGAAAGAATGACAAAGACGGAGTCTTTGTGGTGGACAATAACCGAGCGGTCTGGACAGAGGTAGACCCGGGGATCTCCGATGGAAAACGGGTGGAAATCCGGTCTGGTTTAACTGGGAAAGATGAGGTTATCATCGATCCCCCGCAAGATCTAAAAACCGGAGTGGAAGTGACAGCCCCATGATTCGGCTGGAGGGAATTGAAAAAACCTATCAAACAGGAGAAGTGGACGTTCCCGTCTTAAAGGATATCTCGCTGACGATCGAAGAGGGAGAGTATGTCTCCATCATGGGACCCTCCGGTTCTGGAAAGTCGACCCTGATGAATCTGATCGGCTGTTTGGACCAGCCGACGGCGGGAAGTTACGACTTGAACGGAAAACAGGTCAGCCAAGCGGATGAAACCGTCCTCGCCCAGATCCGAAATCAATGGATCGGGTTTGTGTTTCAGCATTTTCATCTGTTACCCCGGATGAGTGCCCAGCAAAATGTGGCACTGCCCTTGATCTATGCGGGAACCACCAAGACGGAACGGGAGAGACGGGCCGAGGAGGCGCTGACCAAAGTAGGCTTGGGTGACCGGAGGCACCACCGACCCTCCGAGCTGTCCGGAGGACAACAACAGCGGGTGGCGATTGCTCGTGCCCTGGTGAATGAACCCCATCTGTTATTGGCGGATGAACCCACCGGTGCATTGGATACCGTCTCAGGAGCCCGGGTGTTAGATTTGTTTGACGAACTGCACCGGGAAGGACGGACGGTGGTCGTAATCACTCATGATCCGGAAGTGGCCGAGAGGGCACAAAGGCAAGTCGTGATCCGTGACGGCCGCATCATCGGGGACTCCATCCAGAGAAGAGGGAAGGAGGAGATCCGGTGAAACTGCTTGAGAATCTCAAGATGGCATTGGATTCCATCCGATCCCACAAGATGAGAGCGATCTTAACCATGCTGGGGATCGTGATTGGAGTGGCCTCCGTCTTGATCATTGTGGCCATCGGTCAGGGGGGGACGGAGGAGCTGACCCAAGCTTTCGCCGGTGCTGGCAACACCGTAAATGTGATGCCCAATGATGAAGCCCTGATCAACAACAATGGACAAGTGCCTCCCGGTTTCTTCACCGAACGGGATGTTCGGGATCTGGAAGGACTCCCCGGCGTGAAACAGGTGGCTGCTTCCAGTTACGAGATGATGGATGTTCGGTATCGGAAAAAGGAGAGCGAAGGGGCGATGGTGTTCGGGGTGAACAACCATGCCTTTATGGAAATGGACGGTCAACAGGTGGACCGAGGCCGTTCTTTCCAGACCGCTGATTTTCTCAGTGGAAATTCCGGTGCCGTGATCAGTCACAAACTAAAAAAGGATCTCTTTCCCAATGAAGATCCGGTAGGGGGAATTATCCGGATCGGAACTCAGCCGATTCAGGTGATCGGTGTATTGGAAGAGCCCGAGGGGATGATGGGATCTTTTGACCAAGCGATCATCTATTTACCTTATCAGACCTGGCGGGGAGTTTTGGGTAAAAGCCAGATCAACCAATTAACCCTGCAGGCAGAAAGTGCGGAACGGATCAAAGAAGTGGGGGATTCCGCCATCCAGGTACTGGAGCGCAACCATCAGACTCAAGGGGATTATGAAGTGATGAACCTGGATCAACTGGTCAAAGGGATTAACCAAGTGGCCAGTATCATGACCATGGTGATCGGCAGCATCGGTGGCATCTCCCTACTGGTCGGTGGAATCGGTGTAATGAACATCATGTTGGTATCCGTGACGGAACGTACTCGGGAAATTGGAATCCGCATGTCCTTGGGAGCGACACGGAATCAAATACTCACCCAATTTTTAATCGAGTCGGTCACACTGTCCATTCTCGGGGGCCTGATCGGAATCTTGCTGGGTTATGGGGTGATCGGCCTGATCGCGTTGCTGTCTCCTTTACCGGCGGTGATTTCCCCATGGGTGACCTTGGGCGCGGTTTTGTTTTCCGCCCTGTTCGGTGTCATCTTCGGCTTATTGCCCGCCAATAAAGCTTCCCGCATGAACCCGATCGAATGCCTCCGCTACGAATAGTACGACGGATTACATCCCCCCTTTGCTGAAGGCGATCGCAAGGGGGGATTTGTCATTACTACAGGCCTGATTCATATCATGGGAAAGGGAAATAGGAAATTCTGATGTCTACAGTATTGCATAGACAAATCACATCCCTTTTGAATACGTATAACTTAAAACAATATCATATTTTTCGCGCACACTTTTTATACTAGTTGATGTAGTTTATATGTTAAAATATATAGAAAGATCATTTTTACATAGGAGTGACTTAGCTTGAAAAAAAGAGGAATCATCGTTTTGGTCTGTATGATGTTGCTCAGTTTGTCGTTGGTGGGATGTCTTAGTAAAATAGAGGATGCCAAAGAAGCTTCCAAAGAGGAAAAAACAGCGCCGGAGGAAGTTGCCAAGGCAGATGCCAAGAGCTTGTTGGCCTTTTTGTATGAGGGTAAGAAAGGGGGCGTCCAAGATGTCACAGGTATGACAGGTGCTGATACAACGGCTTACCTGGAAGAGAGTTTATTTGAAAGAAAAATGAAGGATTATCCAGGGGATGATTGGCGTTTGGTGGTGGATGGCTCCACCTATACAGCGGAAGAGATTATTAAAGAGTACAGCCGTATTTCGATTAAATCCTTACAGAACATTACCTACTCTGTTGAGAAAGTGAAAGTCACAGACGACACTGCTGAAGTGACTGCCAAAATCGATCCCATTGCTTTAAAATCTGTAGCCAACGCGATTACAATGGCCCGTAGCCAAATTTTCGGTGATGTAAATACTTCTAAAATGATTCTGGACTCCCAAAACAAAGATGTAAAAGCTATCAATAACTTACTTAATTTCAAACTTTACTCCATTATTTACGGGGACCGGAACTATCCGATCGATACAGTGGGGGAGGAGAAAGAGATCACCTTCACCATGACAAAGGCGGGCGATCATTACCAAGTTACCAAAGATACCTTGGATGACATTGCAGGGGATTCTGGTGAAGTGGAGTATACCAAAGAAAAAGGTAACAGCACAGAAGATCAGTTGAAGGACAAGAGCTTAAACAAAAGCGACTTGTAAATATACTACCCTCCGACAAAAAGCGGACATAGTTACATCACTATGTCCGCTTTTTCATGCAAAGATGCATTTGAAAACATCGGAGGCGATTTCTCTGAGGAGGTCGGTCCCGCTCACCCTTCATAGATTTTATCTTTTTATCAAAACCCGTTGCTTTAGTTCCCGATTTCGTGATTGAAAGATTTCGTGATGGGAGGAGACCATTGCCGTTTGGGGGGCATCTGGCTGCAGGTAAAGTTTAGCCTGGTTCACTGCGTTGGCTGCGTCCTGGAATGCCCCTGCAATCAAGTGAAGCTTTCCTTCATGATGCAAAATATCTCCCGCGGCATACAGTCCCGGTATGGAGGATGCGCTGTTGACACTTCCTTTGATATAAAAGTTATTCACCATCTGGATGGGTAGTGCACTGTTATTCAGAAGACTGATATCTTGTTCATAACCATGATTGATAATCACTTCGTCCACTGGAAGATGGTGCACAGTCCCTTTTTTACGGTCGGTCAATTCAACCGACTCGATGCGATCCTGGTTTGGGTTTGCGATCAGATTCGTAATCTCTGTATGGAATAAGCATTCGATGGAGCTATTCATCAATTGAGTGACTTGGGATTCGTGGCCTTTCAGCTCTTCTTTCCGATAGGCCAAATAGATTTTTTTCGCCACGGACTCCAACTCGTTGGCCCAGTCGATGGCCGTGTTGCCTCCTCCAGAGAGGATGACAGTTTTATCTTTGAACCGTTGCATGGATGTCACGGTATAATGTAAGTTGGTCACTTCGAATTTCTCGGCTCCTTTCACCTGGAGCTTCTGAGGTTTGAAGATTCCGCTTCCCGTCGCCACAATCACGGTTTTGGAAAGATGGCGTTCCCCGGAGGTCGTCTCCAAAACAAAGTGACCGGTCTCCTCCTTGGAGATCTGTTCCACTTTCTCATTTAAAATGACTGTAGGATGGAACGTCAGACCCTGTTGTACCATTTGCTCGATCAAACGGGCTCCGGTCACAGGCGTTAAAGCCCCCACATCCCAAATCATCTTCTCAGGATAGATGTGAACTTTCCCACCTAGATGTGGCTGAAATTCGATAATTTTAGTTTTCATTTCGCGTAATCCGCTGTAAAAGGATGCATACAATCCTGCAGGTCCACCGCCGATGATGGTTACATCGAACAACTCCGGCTGCTTCACTTTCCATCCCCCAGTCATTATTGATTCTCATTCTCATCTATCCATTGACTATACAGGTTTTTTGTCTTTTTTGCAAAGGGATCGAACAAAGTGCGGACAGGTGAGAATTTTTGCGATAGAATCAGCACTGGTTGGGATGATCACCCAAGCAAGAATGGGGAGGAAGACCTGTGGATGAGTTGACAACATCAGCAATTGCCTGCTATAGTTTACGATACTGAGAATCATTATCATGTGTGGGGGTGAAATGGTGAGAACGGAAGGGGATCGACTATATACCGAGGCCTTAGACATCGGATATGGAGATCGTCTGGTTGTTCAGGACCTGAACGTGACCATTCCTGATGGGAAAATAACGACGATCATCGGTGCCAACGGCTGTGGTAAATCTACCCTGTTAAAAGCGATGACGCGAATTATCTCCCCGCAATCCGGAGTGGTTTTGTTGGACGGTGGGGATATTGCACGGGGAGATACAAAAGCGATCGCGCAAAAGATGGCGATCTTGCCACAATCTCCGGAAGGGGCCAAAGGGCTGAGCGTGGCAGAGCTTGTCTCCTATGGTCGTTTTCCTTATCAAAAAGGTTGGGGTCGATGGACCCCAAAAGACCTGGAAGTGATCGACTGGGCGTTGGAAGTGACGGGTACGATGGATTTTAAACACCGCCCCGTGGAGGCATTATCAGGGGGACAACGGCAACGGGTTTGGATAGCGATGGCTTTGGCACAAGAGACTGAACTTATTTTCTTGGATGAGCCGACAACTTATCTCGATTTGGCTCATCAATTGGAAGTGTTGGAGTTGCTGCAAAAACTGAACCTTGAGCAGGGCCGCACCATTATCACAGTCCTTCATGACCTGAATCAAGCAGCTCGTTTTGCTGACTACATCATTGCGATGAAACAAGGCCAGATTGTCAAGGCAGGATCTTGTGAAGAAGTGATCACCCCCGATGTGCTACGTGAAGTTTTCCGAATCGACGCGGTCATCGATCGGGATCCGCGCACAGATCGCCCTATTTGTCTCACTTACGACTTGATCAAAGGAGAAGATCAACCCCATGAAGAGATGGTTCATTCCCCTGTTGTTGACCGTCCTGGTGCTAACCAGCGCTTGCAGCTCGCAAGAGAAAAGTTCGGAAGAAGGGAAGGAGTCACAGAAAACCATCACCTACCAGTCTGAAAATGGCCCTGTGGAGGTCCCTGCGCATCCGAAGCGAGTGGTTGTCCTCGCATCCTTTGCTGGTAACGTCATGGCCTTGGATACTAACTTGGTCGGTGTGGATCCCTATGCCAAGATGAACCCTCTCTGGAAAGACCGGCTGAAGGGTGTGGCTGAGGTATCCGATGAAAACCTGGAAAAAATCGTGGAACTCAACCCGGATTTAATTATCGGTCTCTCCAATACCAAGAACCAGGATAAGTTGAAAGAGATCGCCCCCACTGTGATCTTCACATATAATAAGTTGAACTATCTTGACCAACATATCGAAATCGGTAAGGTGCTCAATAAAGAAAAGGAAGCCACTGCATGGGTGGAAGACTTCAAGAAACGATCCAAAAAAACCGGTCAAGAAATCAAAGATCAGATCGGTGAGGATGCGACGGTTTCTGTCATCGAAAACTTCGATAAACAACTCTCCGTTTTTGGTAAGGATTGGGGACGTGGCACCGAAGTCCTGTACCAAGAGATGGAACTGAACATGCCGAAAAAAGTGAAGGAAAAAGCATTGAAGACGGGTTATCATGCGTTGTCTCCAGAAGTTCTCCCGGAGTTTGCCGGAGACTATCTCGTCATCAGCAAAAATAGTGACTATGATAGCTCGTATATGAAAACCAAGACATTCAAAAACATTCCAGCGGTGAAGAAGGATCGGGTGTTCGTGGTGGACACCAAAGAGTTTATGTTCAACGATCCACTCAGTCTGGACTATCAGCTGAAATTCTTCAAAGAGAAGTTTCTCGGGAAGGCAGGTGGAGAAGATAAGTAATCAAGGGAAAAGTACCCCTCTGTTTTTCTTGAACGCTGATTGAAGGGGGAACAATGGTTCATGAAATCAAGAACATGGGCTTTCCCTGCTTTACTTAGTGGTTTTCTCCTGCTGTTTGTTCTCATGTTTTTTGGAGCGGTGGTGTGGGGAGCTGCAGATACGACGATCTGGGATGTATGGCTGGCGCTCACTTCTTCTGAAACAAAAAAAATGGACATCTTGCGGGAGATCCGCTTTCCCCGAGAAGTGGCTGCCATCGGGGTAGGTGCCGCTTTAGCCGTATCGGGGGCAATTATGCAGGGTATCTCACGAAATCCGCTGGCGGATCCCGGACTGCTGGGTCTGACAGCCGGCGCAAATGCCGCCTTGGCCATTGCCATGGCATGCTTTCCAGGCCTCGACTATTTTGGAATCATGATCGCTTGCTTCATCGGAGCCGGGTTGGCTTCGGCAGTCGTTTTTGGTTTGGGTTCCCTGCAAAAGGGGGGGTCTTCCCCCTCTCGTCTCGTTTTGGCAGGGGCGGCGGTTTCTACATTTTTAGTTGCAGTTTCAGAAGGAGTCTCCCTGGTTTTTAAAATTTCCAAGGATGTCTCCATGTGGACCGCTGGTGGACTGATCGGAACTACATGGACTCAGATTTTATGGGTGATGCCGGTTATCTTCATCGGGATCCTTGTCGCGATTTACTATTCCCGTCAGCTGACCATTCTCAGTCTGGATGAAGAGGTGGCAGTCGGTTTGGGACAAAAAACGCAATACATCAAAGGGATTCTCTTTGTTGTCACCATTTTATTGGCAGGATCCTCTGTATCACTGGCTGGGAACTTGGTTTTTGTAGGCCTGGTGGTTCCCCATTTGGTACGAGCCATCGTGGGCGCGGATTACCGTCTGATCATTCCCTCTGCGGCTATCATCGGGGCTACCTTTATGTTACTGGCGGACACACTGGGACGAACGCTTCAGGCTCCCTATGAAACTCCGGTGGTGGCGATCATCGCTATGATCGGACTTCCCTTCTTTCTCGTCATTGTCCGTAAAGGGGGTCGGGCGTTCTCGTGATCCCAACTTCCACGCGTCGCAAGCAAAAGTATTGGATTTATATGCTGTTTGCTCTGATTGTACTCACAGCATGGATCAGCATGGGGTGGGGACCCGCTTCGCTATCTTATGATCGTCTGATTCCCACTTTGTTCGGTCAAGGGAGTTTTAAAGAAGAGTTCATCCTCTTTTCCCTTCGCCTGCCTCGTCTGCTGATCACCCTGTTGGCCGGGATGGCTCTCGCCTTGTCCGGCGGAGTCTTACAATCGGTGGCTCGCAATGATCTGGCGGATCCGGGGATAATCGGCATTAACTCAGGTGCCGGTGTGGCCATCGCCGTCTTCTTTTTATTTGCCCCGCTGGAGGTGGGGAACTTTGCCTATGCCATTCCCTTCATCGCTTTTGTGGGGGCGTTGGTGACGTCTTTAATCATTTATGGGCTGGCTTACGAAAAACGTACTGGGTTGCAACCGATCCGCCTGATCCTGATTGGGGTGGGATTTTCCACCACGCTCTCAGGGGTGATGACCATCCTCATCTCCTCAGCGGAACAGGAAAAAGTGGATTTTATCGCGAAATGGCTGGCTGGATCCGTTTGGGGAGTCGATTGGCCCTTTGTGTGGGCGATTTTGCCGTGGCTCTTGATCTTGGTCCCTTTTGTCTGGGTCAAATCGAACCCGCTCAATCTCCTCTCCATGGATGAACCGGTGGGGATTGGAGTAGGGTTGCGGGTGAACCGAGAGCGCCTCCTTCTCTTGCTGGCGGCGGTCGCCTTGGCGGCTGCAGCCACCTCGGTGACCGGAGGCATCGCCTTCGTAGGCCTGATGGCACCTCATTTGGCCAAAGCCATTATCGGACATCGGGCACAATTGTATTTGCCGATCTGTCTGTTGCTCGGTGGCTGGCTATTGCTGACGGCGGATACCATCGGAAGAAACTTGGTCGGGCCGGAGGGGGTCCCTGCGGGAGTGATCGTATCGATTATTGGTGCGCCTTATTTTCTCTATCTGTTGTTCAAAAGGACGAATCGCTGGGGAGAGAGATGAGTCATATGGAATCCTCCAGGCGGGTTGTTTTGGATAGGGAGATCGTGTTCACCCCCGTTCCGATGTACCGATCGGGACCAGGATTAATCAACAGCCCTGAATCCCCTTTTTTCTTTTTAGTATAATTTATCTTGACAGAACAGTCGTTTTCGTTTAGGGTTAAATCACAAATTCATATCAGAACATCCTTATCACGAGTCGGGGGAGGAATCTGGTCCGATGATCCCGCGGCAACCTTTATTCGTTTGATCCGAATAAAAAGGTGCCAAGTCCAGCAGGCCTGCAAGGGTCTGGAAGATAAGGAAGAGCGGAATTACAACTAAACCTCTTCCTTAGGAAGAGGTTTTTTAGTTCCGATCAGGTGGGATGCGGGCAACTCTCGCACCTAGGATGTTCATTTTATCTATAAAACATACTAAACACATGCGTTTAGTTATGAATGTGAGGAGGGATTCGGTTGAGCAGTACAGTCGTTGAAACAGAGGCTTCCGAGCCAAGAGCAGAAAATGAAATCCAATCCAAAGAGTATCGCAAGGTGGCCTGGGCCAGTTTTATCGGAACCAGTATCGAGTGGTATGACTTCTATCTGTACGGGTCCTCCGCTGCTCTGATCTTCCCCGCCTTATTTTTTCCCACTATTGATCCGCTGTACGGTACCATCGCAGCTTTTACCACTTATGCCGTCGGATTTATTGCTCGTCCGCTGGGAAGCGCCGTTTTTGGGCATTTCGGGGACCGGGTGGGACGGAGGAACGTTCTGATGCTCTCCCTCCTCGTGATGGGGGCGGCCACCTTTCTAATCGGTCTGCTGCCCACTCACCAATCGATCGGCATCGGCGCTCCGCTTTTGCTCAGTCTCCTCCGTTTAATTCAGGGTTTCGCAGTCGGCGGGGAATGGGGGGCGGCCGTGGTAATGACCGTGGAACATGCTCCACCTGGGAAGCGCGGATTTTATGGGAGCTTTCCTCAGTTGGGAGTGCCGGTGGGGTTGCTCTTGTCCACACTGGTGTTTTCTCTCTTCTCCAACCAATTGTCCGAGGAGGCTTTCCTGGCTTGGGGATGGCGACTTCCCTTTCTGCTGAGCGCAGTGCTCGTTCTGATCGGAGTCTATGTCCGCTGGAAACTGAGTGAGTCACCAGTGTATTTAAAACAGCGGGCGGAACAGCCTCAGGTGGACACTCATCCGGTGCGGACGGTATGGCGTGAGGAGAAAAAACCGTTGTTATTGACGATCGGCATGAAATTGTTGCAGAACGCATTATTCTACATCTATAGTGTGTTTTTGCTCAGCTATCTCGCGGAAACACTCCAGATGGATTCTTCTGTCGGATTGAATGCGATCATGATCTCATCTGTCGTCGGCTTGATCACTCTGCCCCTGTGGTCCTATGCATCTGACCGGATCGGGCGCAAGCCGGTATATCTATTTGGGGTGATCGCATCCATGTTGTTCATCTTCCCCTTTTTTTGGTTGGTGGACACCGGTTCCGTCCTTTGGATCACTATCGGCGTGGTGCTCGGATTGAATATCTTACACGATGCCATCTACGGTCCTCAGGCTGTTTACTACTCCGAACTATTCGGCACCCAGGTGCGACTGAGCGGAGCCTCGATCGGTTATCAGATCGGAGCCGTCTTGTCAGGCGGTTTGTCACCGATCATTGCTTCCTCCCTATTGGCGGGATTTCATGGGGAGAGTTGGCCCATTGCGATTTATCTGACTGTACTGGGAGTGCTCAGTCTGATTGCCACGCTGTTTGCTCGTGAAACCTATCGCGACTCCTTGACTTAAAGTTTGTAAATTGCCTGAGGCAACTCGGGTTAAAAAATACTGGGGTGAAGGTAGAATGAGTGAAATTATAGCCCTATCGGGAAGCCCGTCGGAACATTCAAGAACCGACTGCGTCCTTAGATTCCTATGTTATCTAGTGGAGAGAGAAGGGTTATCCACTACGCGGATTTCGGTTCGCAACTTTGCGCCGGAGGATCTGGTCTACGCACGCTTCGACAGCCCGCAGATTGAAGCTCTGGCAACCTCTATCCGAGAGGCTCGCGGGCTGATGATCGCCGCCCCGGTCTACAAGGCTTCTTATCCGGGAGTGCTCAAGGCTTTGCTCGATTTATTGCCCCAGGATATTTTAAAAGATACCCCCACCTTTCCCCTCATGACCGGAGGGAGCATGGCCCATCTACTGACGATCGAATACGCGTTAAAGCCCTTGTTGGCCACTATGAAAGCGAAAAACTCACAAGGGGTTTATCTGTTGGATCATCAGGTAGATCGAGAAAAGGAAAGAAACCCGATTCTGGATCCAGGAGCGCTGTGCCGCCTGAAATCTGAATTGTACCGGTTCGTTCAAGAGGTTCAAGAATCGAAAAAAATAAATGGTTGGAGGGACTCCAAATGAAAAAGACGATTCATTTTAATGGTTTTACCCAGAATTCTGTTGCCCCCCATTCCACAGGTCTGTGGAAACATCCAGCAGATCAGGGACATCAGCATGGGAGCCTGAGCTATTGGACAGAGATGGCCCAAATTTTGGAGCGGGGAAAGTTTGATGCCCTGTTCATCGCCGATGTCTATGGAACCTACAGCGTTTACGACCGTAGCCATAAGCCAGCTGTTCAGCGCGGGGTACAATTCCCGATGCATGAACCGTTGCTTCCCATCTCTGCCATGGCCGCCGTGACGGAACATCTCGGATTTGCCCCCACCATTTCGGCCACCTATGCCCAGCCTTATATGCTAGCGAGGCAATTATCCACTTTGGATCATTTGACCGAGGGGCGGATAGCCTGGAATATCGTAACCTCTTATCTGGAGAGTGAAGCGGTCAACCTGGGGCTTGCGGGACGGCTTCCCCATGATGAGCGATATGACCGGGCGGAGGAGTTTCTAGAGGTGGTCTATAAACTATGGGAACAGAGTTGGGAGGAGGATGCGATCCTGCAGGATGTTCTGGAAGACACTTATATCAACCCGGACAAAGTGCATCCGATCCACCATCGCGGAAAATATTTTCAGGTTCCCGGTCCACACCTGGTGAACCCCTCGCCGCAGCGCACCCCTGTCCTATTCCAAGCCGGAGCGTCACCGAGAGGGAGGGACTTTGCCGCGAAGCATGCGGAGGCGGTATTTACCAAACATCATTCCTTGGATTCCTTGCGCAAGTACTCCCAAGACCTTCGGAAGCGGGTACAAAAGCAAGGTCGCGATCCAAAGGAGGTCCTCATTTTTCCGCTGATTTTACCGATCATCGGTTCCACGGAAGCGGAGGCTTATGCAAAGTTTGAGGAAATGAAAGGATATGTCAGTTATGAAGGGACCCTTTCCTTGCTTTCCGGTCATACGGACATCGATCTGTCTTCCTATGACCCGGACCAATATATTGAAGAGATGAACACGGAAGCCGTTCAAGGGAACCTGGATCTGTACGCCCGAGATCCCAATCGCAAATGGACCGTGCGGGAAGCCGTACAAAACCACGGACTGGGGAACGGAGCGGTCAAGTTCGTCGGAACTCCGGAACAGTTAGCCGATCAATTGGAAGAGTGGGCGATCGAAGGGGACGTCGATGGATTTAATATCGCACAGGCCCACTCCCCTGGCACCTTTGCAGAGTTTGTCGATCATGTCGTGCCGGAGCTGCAACGGAGGGGGATCTATAGACAGGAATACGAAGGGAATACCCTCCGCGAAAATCTGTTTGGAAAAGGAAGAGCACATCTCCCCGATCATCACCCGGCGAAGAAAGGGAGTAAGGAATTGCAAGAAGCAAGTAACAAGAGATAGTAGCGATGGGTCGATCTGAAAGCTCATATTAGATATAAAGGGAAGGAGAGAGTGTGTGACCGACGGCAGGGGAACCTGATCCTCAAGGGTCACACTTCTCCGCCCTTACAACGTGGGATGAAAAATGATCTTAAAAAAGAGGGGGTTGGGAAGTCAGCGTGGAAATATAGAAGAGTGAGCATGAAAGGGATCTCATCTGAGTCATTTCTTCCGAACACCCCATGCTTCGGGAAAGAGCCGGAAGGTGTTCGCAAATGGTGAAACCCTTGGGGAGCAAGGGATTAGACGTTTATCCGGTAGAGTGATGTCCGCTTTTTGACTCGAAAATGCTCCTGTCATCGGAGGCGTTCGGAAATGGAGGCTGAAAACCTAGGCGTAGCAAGGGTTAGAACCCCCCGCCGTAACAATGCAAAACACCTCAGTAAGAGGATTGAAATGTCTGCCTTGAGGTAACAATGGATGCACTTCGGTATGAGGATGACCACCCCAGTATGGGTTTAGGGCGACCTCAATGAATTCGCTCTAGACTTATCGGCATCTGAGGATCGTCAGGAGCGGGAAGGGTGTATCCACAGTGATTTCAAGACGCTATGGAGCGTTTTTTTTCATATAAAGAGATGTTTGGGAGACTTTAAAGGGACAGAAAAGGCGTTTGGTGTAGATTATATAAATTGGTTCCAATCGGATATTATTCTGCGTTGAATCCTTACTGTTTCTATTATAGATAAAGGAAAGATAATCTAATGATCATAGGGTTCTTTTCTGATGATGAAGATCTTTTTACTGAGACGAAAATGAATTCATACTTAGTTAAAATTGAAATATCTACATTTACTAAGTTCACAATGAACTATACCCCAAAAGGGGAAAAACTAGGAATGGAAAATATCTCGACCCGAGATTGGGAACCTTTCTAACTTCCGATACTCTTGTATTATCGGAAGTTAGGGAGTGATGGGAAAATCTCGGTGGTTTCGATGGTAATATGACCCTCGCAATCCTCTTCGCCTGCTCGATCATCCTTGCATAAAAGAAACCACTTTAAAAAGAGGAGTATTAGAAGTCAGTGTGGAAATATATGAAGAGTGAGCATGGGATAGATCATGCGTCATTCTTTTCCGAACACCCTATGCTTCGGCTGAGAGCCGGGAGGCGTTCGCAAACGTCGAAAGCCTTGGGAGACAAGAGATTGAGGATTTATCGAGCAAAGTGATATCGGTTTTTTGACGCGAAAATGCCTCCCAAATCGGAGGTGTTCGGAAACGGAAGCTGAAACCCAGGCATATCAAGGGTTTGAACCCCCCGCCGTAACAATGCAAAACACCTCAATAAGAGGATTGAAACGTAGCATCCAACGACGATAGCGGCAAGGAGAAAGGTAACAATGCAAAACACCTCAATAAGAGGATTGAAACACGGATGTCGCCCGGGAACTAGGGTGGGGGAAAGGGTAACAATGCAAAACACCTCAATAAGAGGATTGAAACTGGGTGATATTTCCAGAAAACGCTCTATCATCTCGGTAACAATGCAAAACACCTCAATAAGAGGATTGAAACTAACTGCATGCGGCATCGAGGCCGATGGAAACACGGTAACAATGCAAAACACCTCAATAAGAGGATTGAAACTGTATAACCTGAGGCGGCAGTCATATCAACACCTTTCGTAACAATGCAAAACACCTCAATAAGAGGATTGAAACTTTTCTCACCTCTTCCACATCCCCGCCCTTCTCAAGTAACAACGGAAAACACCTCAATAAGAGGATTGAAACTAACGTAACACCAACACAACCGGAAAATGGTTTTGCGTAACAACGGAAAACACCTCAATAAGAGGATTGAAACGACCATGCTTTTGAGATCCCGTTCCCAATTGTGGTTTTGTAACAACGGAAAACACCTCAATAAGAGGATTGAAACGACGGCGTCTCGTTCGGAATGGTGGTTACAAAAGGTAACAATGGAAAACACCTCAATAAGAGGATTGAAACTATCGAAGTGATGAAATACGCTTATGCGATGGTGTCGGGGTAACAACGATAAACACCTCAACAAGAGGATTGAAACAGTAGGTGATTGATGTTCGAAGGTATATTCTTCGTTGTTTATAACAACGGAAAACACTTCAATAAGAGGACTGAAATGCGATATATGCTCTTGCGATTTCTTCCACAAACGCCCCAAGAGAATTAGAAATATCCAAGGCTGTTGATTAACCAGAGAATGGGCGGTGGAAGGGAGTCGTGTGCTGCCATAGCGAGACCTGGGAGCGGTAGCGACCCTGGCGAGACTTGTGCCCTATGGGTGCAAAGCGACCGGGCAACATCTTCACTGAGTTGCTTCCGTAAGAATTTGCCCCTGCCCCGACGGTCAGATTTGGAGTGGCCAGTTTTCACTTCTTTGCCGGATGGCAACGGTCGCGTGGGTGAACACGATCTCCTCACCTAAATATGGTTAATCAACACGCCTGTTATGGATCTATCCCAGCAACCTGTAAGAAAAAGGTGTAAGCCGAAGGTACAAAAAAGTATACTGCATCAGTTGCTTACAACAGTAATGATAGTGGGAGCACTTTCAGTGCTACTGCTCCTTAATTTTTAAATAATGGAGATGGGACTGAAATGCATAATTTTAACCTGTCTGGTATTTTGATTCTAGTTGTTGCGTTGGTTTTGATTTACTTTGTGATTCGTTCTATCAGAAAAAGATGAACAGTAACTTGAACAGCCTCATCACGTCATGGGGCTGTTTTGTTTCGTTCTGATTCTCTTGTTGGGTCGACAAGATATGCCACACAGTTGATGAGAGAGAAATACCCAAATTGGGAGACAGATTTGGGCTTTACGGACAGACAAAGATGACCATGTTTCCGAGCTGTTCGATGGTGATCTTATCGACGAATCATTTACTATCAGCTCAACTTCTCAAGGCTTTTTTAGAGCAACTCTATATTCGTGAAGAGGATTAAAAGAGGTAGGAAGTTAAAAACCAAGAGGAACACGGATTATTAAGACAATATTCCCTCCAAACCGGAGGTTTTTTCGATCCATGTAAGTGGAATATTACGATAACACCTCCATTTTGCGAGGTGTTGCTAGCTATTCTATTGATAAACAGATTCTCTAAAATGAAAAAATGATATTCGAAAAGAGGAGTTTTGAGAGTGAAAATAGAAATAGGGAGAATGGTAATGAAAATAATCACAAATCGTCCCCTTCCGAACACCCACTGCTTCGGCTGAGAGCCGGGAGGTGTTCGCAAAAGCCGAAAGCCTTGGGAGACAAGGGGTTGAGGGTTTATCGAGCAAAGTGATGTCCGTTTTTTGACTCGAAAATACCTCTGAAATCGGAGGTGTTCGGAAACGGAAGCTGAAGCCCAGTCCTATCAAGGGTTTCAACCCCCCGCCGTAACAATGCAAAACACCTCAGTATGAGGATTGAAACGACTCCTGTTTATGCTTTCGCCACGGGCGCTCTTTGTAACAATGCAAAACACCTCAGTATGAGGATTGAAACTATCTGACGGACGTATCATCGAGGCAGATCCGGTTGTAACAATGCAAAACACCTCAGTATGAGGATTGAAACTTACGACTGTTGGATGCCGGCGCCGCATTGGTCGGCGTAACAATGCAAAACACCTCAGTATGAGGATTGAAACTGGCAAAGGTGAAACTGGATTTGGAACAGTTGGACCGTAACAATGCAAAACACCTCAGTATGAGGATTGAAACGCATGGGGACATCAGCGAGGGCCCATATCAGATCATTGTAACAATGCAAAACACCTCAGTATGAGGATTGAAACCTCTCTGTTTCCTTTTGCGATCCCGATTCTGTTTTGTAACAATGCAAAACACCTCAGTATGAGGATTGAAACACGCCTTCCGGGGCCTTAAAATAGTAGTGGCAGCGTAACAATGCAAAACACCTCAGTACGAGGATTGAAACTGCTACGCGAATCACGGCACTCCAGTTGTTGGTGTCGTAACAACCCAAAACACCTCAATCAGAGGACTGAAACTTAATAGTTGCTCTTGCTTCTTCCTACCAATCTCAAAGGCTTGAAGAGAATTGGAAATATCATTTCTTTCTATATATGACCAACCAAATAAAAGGTATATCAAAGACAAACGGCCTATTCTTCTAGAAAAGGCCGTTATTCTTGCATGAAAGGGTGATAGGAATGTCGCAGATACATAAAAAGCATAAGCAATATCGGGAGAGGTTATTAACTATTCTGGCTGACTTGTTGCGCGATCCAGGTCCCTATTCAATTACTGAAATGGCCAATCGCTTTCAAATTACACCTCGAAAACTACGGGATGATATCCAGTATCTGATTGAAAAATTAAATGTAGTCAATCAAAGAGAGTACATCATTCGAGAACGAGGATATTATAAAGGGAATTTTCCACGCGCTGTTGCCAATCTGAGTCCTCAGGTTAGATTGTATCTGTTTTTAGCACTCAAACAGGTCGGTCCGGTTTTAGAGGGAGAAGGTCAAAAAGCTTATGATGAATTTTTGCGACATGTTTATTCTATTTTGGCAGAAGAGGATGTCAAAAGGTTGAAAGAATGGGCGGATTTTTATCATATCAGCCAGTATGGATATCCGATTCAACGTTCTCACTTCTATCAATCTCTTTCTGAGATCCTGGAAGCCATTCGTTATGGTCAAGTGATTACTTTTCATAAGAATGGCCAAAAAAGGTATTTGGACCCCTTTTGTGTTTATTACGCCAAACAGACGTTTTATATTGTAGGACAGTATCTGTCCTTACCTGACCAATACCCACGCAGGATCGACATCCGACATACCCGCCTCGATCGCATGAATCAGGTGGAGCGCTTATACCACCACTATTCGCAACTGGATCGTCAACCCTCTGAAATAAGAGACTATAAAAAGAGACGATCTGCGGAGTATATCAAACAGATGCTGGAAGCGGAATTCAATGGGGAACGCGAAACTTATGTGATCAATATATTGGATCCAGACGTTTATCGCAGAATTCTAGAAAAGGAATGGCATCCCTGTCAATCCATCGTTCCTTCCCCTCAGCCTGGGGTGGTGGGGCAAATTCGGATTCCCCAGATCGCAAGTTGGTATGAAATGAAAAAATGGATTTTGGGATGGGGGAGTTCTGTGGAGTTGATGGAGCCACAGGAAAAAAGATTAGAAATCAAAGACGAAATTCACCGTTTGTTTTTTGATCGATACAAATAGCGAGAAGCTAAACGGAACTCTTAAAACTTCCGATTCAGGTTTTCTATACGAAAATTGTGCTTGTAATTTATCTCCTGTCAAGAGAGAATAGTTTCCAGGAGGTGAGAAGAGATATACATTCAAGAATTTGCAGATGAACTGCTGGCTCGTTTTGAGGAATTAACCTTTCGCGGGACCCGACTCTCAGACAGTATTGCAAAATCCTATAATTACAATCCAGATCGCAACTTACTGGATCAATCCATGCGAGAACATATCCGCTCGGGAATTCAGGCCTGTCTGTCTCTGGTTCAATACTTGGAGGAGTTCGAGCTGGAATTGGATGAGGAAGAAATGAAGATGGCGATGGTAGCTTACATTCTGCACGATCTTCACAAAGAAGAGGCAGCTGCCAAGGTCGGTTCCGGTGAGTATCATGTTTCCCTGCAGGACATCGAGGAGATTAGCAAGAGATTGTGTGAAGGGTTAGCCACTCCGATTCCCCCTGCTGATTTTTTGCGGGTAGCCGGTGTATCCAGTTTCTCTAATAAATTAGGGGATCTCAGTTTTTTGCCAGATGATTTTCGATGGTCCTATCTGCGGGACTGGGTCAAATTGATGGATCAGGCAGCTTCGATCACCGGGATCGCAGAATGTAGGGAGAAAGGAACGGTTCGTAATTTAAAACAGTTGTTGAGCCAGTTGTTACCGCCAAAGTTAGGAGAATCCCTGGCTGTTGAATTTCACTGTCTACAGGAAGTCAGAGGGATGATCACGACCCAATTGCATAATGGAATGAACCTGTTTATGAAGCAGAAAGGATTCTTTCCCTGGTTGCGCTTTGGGGACGGTACCTTATATCTGTCATTACAACCGGACAAGCTCCCGGAAAAGAATCTCCTGGCTGAGGATCTGGTCCAGTTATTTTTCCGTTCGATCGGGGAATTTGCGGATCGACTGGATCCAGAAAAGCTCCTAGACCGTGCGACTTTCCGTTGCCAAACACTGGCCTTTATGTTGTATTCCGAACCAGAAGATTTTTCACGGTTATTTAACCAACTTTTTATGAAAAGGTCCCAAAAGGATAAACATTTTCCCGATGGGATGTTTGACGACAAAAGAATCGCTAAGTATGGGTTGGCTGAGGATTTGGAAGGTCTCTATGAACAAATGGGCGTTGATCTCCCCTTAACAGAAGATCTGCGACAAAAATGGTTTTATACGGCGCGCTATTTTGCCGCACTACAGCGATTGATACAACGGTTGGAAGAGACGAATGGCGCTGAGGCGATCCGCTCTTTAGCTCAGTACTTGGAGCTGGATGTGGAAGAGATATTGGACAAGGTTCCGATGGAACTCCAAAGCAACAGTCGCCGTTTGGATGAAGCCATATGGCTGTCCTATCAATATCTGCAGTCAGCCACCATCAACGGGAAAACCGTCGCACAAGTTCCCGTGGAGGAATGGCGCCTTTATGTGGAAGAGCAGTCTACCCAATTCCTGTCTGGGAAAGTGACTTTGTCTCGATCCTTAGAAATCGTGAACCGAGAAATGAAGATTCAGGACGAGTTGAAGTTGTACTTCCAGGAACAGTTGATGGTTTCCTGGGAAAAAAATCGCGAGCTCCAGCTGTTGAATCAGAAAGAGTTTGTTAAGAAAAAGACACGTAGTCAAAAGAAAATCTGCAACCTTTGTAATCGACCGATCCCACCTGGGGTGGAACAAAAAGTGAAAGCACCGATTATTCAGGATGATGTGCAGGTTTTCAGTAATCGGTTATTACCCAAGGAAAACAACGTATCTGCTTTACATTGGTGTAGTATTTGTTCCTTCGAATACGTTTTGCGACAAATTTTCGGGTTGGACAGTCCAGGGGAAAAGGGAGTTTCCCATCGCTTGTATCTGTTCGCCTTTCCTGCCCATCAATTTACAGATCTGGTGTTGGAGGAAATGGAGACGGAGCTGCAGGGGTTATTCGGCTCAATCTATGTGCACTACAGAGGAAGAATCCGAAGCGCCTGGCAAGAGCCTTATGTCCAAGGAGAAGAAGACCGGTTCCGTAATCATCTCCGTGAACATCTGCAGCGTTACAGCGAATATTTTCAGATGGAGTTGGCTGAACGGGGACGCCCACCGATCACCGGTGATCTGTTGAAAACCAGTCCGCCGGGAAACGTGATGATGTTCACCTTCGACTGTTACAGTCAGAACGTGGAACGAACGAGGGAAGAAGCCTGGATGAAGGCCTTAACTGCGGCAGTTTCTCTACACAAGCTGTATGGATTTCGCATCATGATGACAGAAAAACCCTATCTGTTTCTCGCGGATATCCGGGACGTGCATTATGCAGTTCACTTGGATACCCCTCCTTACAAGGTGTCACGCTTGTTAGGCTCGCCGTCTGAACGAGGAACCCCCGAGTTTGTGATTCCGATTGAAAAAGTAACGGAGATGTTGTACCAGTTGGCTTGGCTCTGGGAGATGCATCAAGCGGTCCATCCCTGGGATGTGACCAAACAAACGGATAAAAACATTTCCTCCATTCTTCATCAGTTGGAAGTCCATCCGATCCCCGGAGCTTATTACTTTAAACGGCTGTTGACGAATCAGACCTATCTGGCAGAATCTGTGGTTCATGCCTGTCGCGAGTTGAATCAAATCAAGGGGGGGTATGAAATGGGACTGGCTAAAGAGATATCCGAAGCATCACTAGCCTTGTTTGAGCCATATAGCCAAGTCAAGGGGCGTGCTCACCGTTATGAGAACCTCTTTCGCACCGTGATCGGGGGAATTAAAGAAGGGAGAGATCCCAGTGAATTGGCAGGGCAGGTGATGAAGCGCCTGGAACGACTGGTTGGCCAACGGGTAGGAAAAGTTCATCTTCCCATCGATGTGGAGGCCGTCCAGCGTTTGGTGGAGTTGATCTATGAAGATTTCTTCATGAAAAGATGCGGTGGCAGTCTGGCGAAGTTGAACCAGAAGCAAAATCAGGTTGCAGATGGAATCTTCTTTGAGACACATCAGATCATGCAAGCAAAATGGGCTGAGAAAAATGAACAGTCCGCATCAGAAGTCCAAATTTAGGAGGATGAGAAAATGGAAACGACGGCAGTGAAGTGGCAGGATTCAGAAGCAAAGAAAATTTTGGATCAGCATTTGTTGAAAGAGGTTCCTCGATCCCCTCAACGGATGTGTGCAAGTG
Organism: Kroppenstedtia sanguinis; assembly: GCF_050433445.1. Lineage (NCBI taxonomy): Bacteria > Bacillati > Bacillota > Bacilli > Caryophanales > Thermoactinomycetaceae > Kroppenstedtia > Kroppenstedtia sanguinis. The sequence continues at coordinate 171,655 of NZ_JBNPXF010000001.1, forward strand.
TAGTCGTCCTGAGAGAGTTTCAATCCACAGCGGTATTAACAACTGAAGGACAGATTTTGGATGTTGAAATGGTGCGAAGTGGAGTCGATCAAGAACAGCTCACTTCCCGGGTGGTTTTGCAAAAGAGAAAACAGATTGCCCCCGAGCGTCGTACCGGTCGCGCCTTTTACCGGTCTTACACAGAAAATGAGAGTTGCGATTATATGAATGAGATGTGCGGGAAGTGCCCGGACTGTCTGATTTATGGTTTTGCTGCGACGAAGGGAGAAGGGGCACAGCGCTCTCGGGTGTTGACGGACACGGGTTTTGCCATTCGCTCCTATGAAGGGATGCAACGTTCCATCACCTTGAACGCCATTCAAGATACCACCGCAGGGGGGATTTCCGGGAGTGCCTTTGCCGAGCGAGAGCATATCCGGCCGCAAGTTTTTTTCCCTACAGTGGAGACGTTGGTGGATGTGACACCCGCCGAGTTCGTCTATGTCCTTCGCAATATTTTGACCACGACGCGTTACGGTGGCGAGAGTAGTCGCCAAGGATCGGTAGCCAACCACCCAGTCGCGCTGTTTTTCGGCAGAGGCGAGCTGATGTCGAATCTGGCTTTAACTCAACATGTATATGATCGTTTATACGAACAAGTGGGTGAATCCATCAACGAATCTCCATTAAACCGCTCGGATGTGGAACAGGCGATTCGTGAGACGATCAAAGAACAATCGGAGCAAGCCTATTTTCCCATTCAACTGTATGAAGGTGAAGAACTTCAGTCTTTTCTGACCAGTCTGCGCGGTCTTTGGCGTAATGAGGAGGAGTGCGAGGCGTGGCAAACCGAGCTGGAAAAAGACCATCAAACCTACCTGCAAAATCTGAAATAGAGATGCACTTCGCTTACTCCATTCAGATCGAAATGGAAGACTATCTGTTTTTTGCCAGTATGGAAAAGGGGAAGGTCGCCGAGACGGCCTCCCTGATCCATAATTATGCGCTGGCCTATGGACTAGGCTGGAGCGCCTCCCCTTATTATCACGGGCAACAAGCTCCTGCCTATGCCCAACAACTACAACCATTGAATGACGGTGGGATGTATATCTATCCGGCGTCGCCGCTTCAAGTCACCCATCGCCTGATGCAGTACAACACCACTACCGAGTCTATCTATATGGTGCGGGGGCAAAGTTTGGGTTATCCGAACTGGGGATTTATCCGTTGTATTCGACCCGGTTCCATCTTTCAGACCTATGCGTTGACGCAAGAGCCTGTAAAGTTTCCTGAACGGATTCGGCTAGGGAAATGGATGAGTCAAGCGCGATTGACTGTCCAGGAATGCCGGGTTAAAAAAGCGACAGGTACACGCTGCTCCCATCTGATCAATGTGCAGGATCTAACGGAGATTCCGACCTACTTTTCCACTTTGTATAATCTGTTGCCAACCCGATTGATTGCTCAGGTGGAGTGGGAGAATGCGGTGCCTGGGTATCAGGTAGGGGATGTCTTTCTGCCCCAGTCCAGTTTTTGGGGGAATCCAGCATGATCCTTAACATCCAGGAAGCCAGCGCTCAAACCTACCAGGTTCCCTTTATCGATGGGATTCATCCTTATGCCCATCAAGTGGTTCAATTGCGTTTGATCCAAGAAACTCTCCAGGGGAAAAAGCAAAGCATCATCTGGAATCAGGCCATGACGGGAGCGGGCAAAACCCTTGCCAATTATAGTCCATTGACAAAGGTGCCCCGCTCTCGGGCCCTGGGAGTTTATCCGGTCAATGAACTGATCAAAGATCAATTTCATTCAGTTCAGGCGGGAGTTCCCATGAAACATTGGGAGGAAGTGGCTGTATGGACAGCAGAAAAGCTGCGTATGGACCGGCGCCAGGGAGAGACCAAGATCGACCAGATTTATCGGATGACAAGTCCCTATTACCGAGCGATTCTCACCAATCCGGATCATCTGATGTTGATTGCCCAAGAGCGGTTATATTCCTTTAAAAAGGGAGACGCTGTTCAGCCCTTTTATCGCCTGGCAGAATACAATCTGCAGATTTTTGACGAATTTCATTTGTATGATATCGCTCAAGTAAACTTCCTCGCCCAATGGATGGCTCTGTTAACGTCCCTGTTTCCGCAAAAGGCTTATGCATTTCTTCTGTCATCTGCTACACCGCGTTCCGAGTTTTTCCGCTTGGCAGAAGGAATGAATCTGGAAATTCGCAGTGTGCAGGAGGAAATTGAGAATTGGTTGCAATCGGAACAACCTGTGGAAGCAGGGGAACGCATCTATTTGGAGCCTTTGACCTTGCGACTGCAGCCCGCGAATCTGCAACGCTGGGATACCAGCGAGCAAATCCTGCAGGAATGGGATGAAGTGGAATCCTATCTGCGGGAGTGGCCCCAAGCGAAAGGATTAATCATTCTGGACTCCATTCACGAAGCTCAGGTACTGGCAAGGGCTTTGCGGGAGAAAGGATATGATGTAGGAGAGGTTCACGGGTTGTCTGATCGTATGCACAGTCGAGAAGCTTTAGCTCAACCGATTACGGTGGCAACCGCTACCGTAGAAGTGGGAGTGGATTTTCAAGGAGAGATTCGCAAAGATTTTCTTTTGTTTGAAGCGAGAAATGCGGGCAGTTTTATGCAACGCATGGGACGGATTGGCCGGGGGAGCCGGTTACACCCCGACCCACCTCTGCAGGTTTGGGCCTATGTGCCAGCATATGTAGAGGCGCAAATCAAGGAATTAGTCGATGACGAGATCTCAAGGGAAGAATTGCAATCCGCAGTCACTGCGGCTTATCAAGGATACCAGAATTTTTTCCCTTATCTCGAAAAAGTGGGCGGCATCAATCTGATCCATGGTTACCATTTGGCGCGACGGCATCACATGGACCGGGAGCAAAACCAAGTACTGCAACGTTTGCAAGAGATTGTCGAGGACATGTACCATTTGGGTTTTCAAGAACAGGAGCATCAATATCTAGATTGGAAACGAAAAAAGATGGTGGAGCCGGTCTTAAGTTTTCGCGGACAAAACTCCCTGGAGCATCAATTGGAACGCCACAGGGATGAGGAAGAAGGAGATACCTTCTACCCGGAGATCTGGTTCTGGGATGAAACCGCACAGGATCAACCGCTGAAAAAATACGATTATCAATTTGTACTTCGACGAAGAACGGTTCAATTTATTACTAAGGAAGAGATGGCGGAAAGATTGCGACGTCACTTTACTGGAGAAGAACAGAAGCAGTGGCTGGAAACTTTAAAAAAGGATCGTGTGCTAGGATATGCAGTGGCCACAGGGGTACGGGAAAAACCAGCAAAGCTTTACTGGAGAATTCCCCCCACTGCCGCTTATCAAACGGAAAAGCTGGTTCGCATCGGACGGCTTCAGCTACGGTCCGATGATCCGATACTGGATGAACAGCTCCAAGATTTGTTCCTGGGAAGTAGCCCAAAGACATGGATTGTTTATATGATCAAGAGATCTGTAGGAGAAGTGACGGATCAATTACGACTTCCCCCAATGTTTCGGCTGCATGCTGCGAAAACCCGGCAGGGAGCGGATTGGAGTCTAGCCTTTAACGTGGATGCTTTTAAATTGTGGAGCGTATGGAATCGGGGAGAAAGTGTGGTGCAATGATCATGCCAACTGAGTTCCCCTGGGTAGAAGCCCATGCTATCAACACTTACGCCTACTGTCCACGGCGTTGTTATTACGAGTATGTGGAACGAGTGTTTTATCATAATCTCTACACCGTACATGGGAAACTTCTGCATCAACATGCGGATCGACCTGGACAAGAATATCGTGGGGAACGGCAATTGATTCGTTCCCTATTTTTCCGATCTGAAGCGCTAGGTTTGGTGGCAAGATGTGACATCGTCGAGGAAGAGAACGGCGAAATCTATCCCGTAGAATATAAACGCGGAAAAATGGCGGATTGGGAAAATAATGATATGCAACTGTGTGCCCAGGCACTACTCCTTGAAGAGTATATGGGATTCTCGGTTTCTACCGGCTACCTATTTTTCTATGGGTCCCAACGTCGGTTACAGGTGGATCTGGATGCAGATTTGAGAAAGAAAACTCTGAATGTGATTGAATCGATCCGTGAGCTCTATCAAAAATCCACACCACCGGATGGCATTGATGAGTGGTCCCGTTGTAAACATTGCAGCATGGTGGATTATTGCTTACCCCAAGATCGCAAAAAATTGAGAGGGAAAATTCAGTGGGAACGTTTTATTTGACCGAACCCTATTGTTTTGTCCGTAAAGAGTCCGAACGATTGAGGATTTATAAGGATCGTACATTGATCAAAGAGATTCGTGTCCATGACTTTGCCAGAATGTTTATTCATGAGTCCTCTACCCTCACGACCGATGCGCTACATTTACTGGCTGAAAAGGGCATAGATGTCGTATACTTTGCCGGGAATCGGATGGTAGGGCGGTTTGTCGGGACTGAAAATAAAAATGTTCGCTTACGGATTGCTCAAGTGGAAGCCCATTTATCTGAAGAAAAGAGCCTATATATTGCACGCCACATGGTTTTGGCGAAACTGAAAAACACCCGAACCAGTCTCCTGCGATTTGCACGTCGTCGTCAATTGGTTTTAGATACAGAAATCGATGATTTCAAACAGGCGATGGAGCAATGTTTGTCAGCTACAGACCTGGATCAATTACGGGGGATCGAAGGGATGGCTGCCAAAAAATATTTTCAAGCCTTCCCGGCTCTGCTGGATCCTAAAAGCGGATTTTCCTTTTCGGGAAGAAGTCGCCGCCCGGCCAGAGATCCGATCAACTCCCTTTTAAATTACGGTTATGCCCTACTGCGTGGGGAAATCACAGGTGCATTGCAGGCAGCGGGACTGGATCCCTACATTGGCTTTCTCCACAGGGAACGGTATGGACGGGAATCCTTGGCTTTGGACTTGATGGAAGAATTTCGCTCGATTCTGGTAGATAATCTGGTGATCAAGATCGTGAATCAAGGGACTTTGAAAATGAAAGATTTCCACGAAAATGAGGGAGAACCACGTCTGAAAGAGGAGGCTCGTAAGCGTTTTTTGCAGATCTATGATGCCCGTTGTCATGATGAAGTGTTCCATGAACTTTTGATGAGAAGAATGAGCTACCGGGAAGTATTACACAGACAAGCCATCTTATTAGCTAAATACATCAAAGGAGAAACCGAAGAGTACTATCCGTTTTTAGCCAAGTAGGAGGTGAGATCCATCAAGCGGATTGTCAGCTATGATATTGGCAATGACCGGAGACGAACCCAAGTGTTTAAGTTGTTAAAGGACCGTGGACAGTGGATCCAATACTCTGTCTTTGAAATCGATTGTGAAGAGAAGGATTGGTTGCAGTTAGAGTTTCTCCTTCGGGGAATGATTCGAGAGAAGGATTCCCTGTGTGTGTATACCCTCTGCCAATCCTGTTGCCAACGAGCCTATTACACAGGCGGATTACGCTATCGCTTGGAAGAAGAACAAAATCATATTCTTTAAGCCAAGATCCTATTTTCCGAACACCCACCGCTGGGGTCGGAACCGGAGGGTGTTCGGAAAATGCTATTTCAATAAAAACCTCATGGGATCAACGCACCTCAATCAGAGGATTGAACCAACTACCAAATCATCTTTCCGAGCCTTAGTCAAGCAATTACGCCAAACACCTTCGTATGAGGATGAAAACCGAGGAAGTCTCGGCCTGCAAGTATTTTCTCGATTCACAATCACCCATTGAAATGAGGAGCTCACCATTTGAATGGGGATGTAGTTCACTAGATGAATAAATCATCATGTTAGAGGTGGAAGCTATTGTCTATTTTCTATACGATCCAAACCAAGGAAGCATGGATTCAATTTCAAAAAGATGGCTATTTAGTAGGGTCCAAAGAATATGTTTGGGATGAATTCCTTGAACATTACCATTGGATGATGAAACAGATGACCATACGTTTGCCTCGATATAAAGGTGAATATCCCATCTGGCTATATACGCAATTTCCAGATCATTATCGCTATAGCGGGAGGGCTGGCTTGGCATGTGTTCTATTGGAAGTGGAGCTTCAGGCGGAAGATGTGTTAATCTCCGATTTCGAAGTTTGGCATTGTGTGTTAAATCATTGGTATGCTCTTTGGGATCATGAAGATGAAGATCATCCGCCTCTTTCCATGGAAGAGTCCTGGGAACGGATTTTTGAATTGGAACGATTGCAATCAGATCCTATGTGGGAAACAAGCACTCCCATGTATCAAGGAGTAACGGGCAAAATTCCGATCGACCAAGTGCGATCTGTAACAGAGTTCATCGCAGAAGAAGAAGACCTGGACTAAGTCCGCTTTTGGGAAAGTGTTCGGAAAGGGGAGCTGGGTCCTAGGCATATCAAGGGGAGGAACCCCTGCATTTCGTGCCCATGAGAAAGAGGAGTATTAGGAACAAGCGTGGAAATATAAGAGAAGTGGATCATGACAAGATGTGATCATGCATCAATCTTTTCCGAACACCTGATGCTTCGGCTTAACCCCAGAGGGTGTTCGGAAAGGGTGAAAGCCTTGGGAGACAAGGGATTGAGGATTTATCCGGTAGAGAGATGTCGGTTTTTTGACCCGAAAATGCTTCTGAAATCGAAGGTGTTCGGAAATGGAAGCTGAAGCCTAGGCGTAGCAAGGGGTTTGAACCCCCGCCGTAACAATCGAATACACCTCAGTGAGAGGATTGAAACGAAAGGGATTTGGAGAAGAAAGTAGATCAGGGCGGTAACAATCGAATACACCTCAGTGAGAGGATTGAAACCCTTGGCCAAAAGCGAGGTGAAGAAAGACGAGTGGCGTAACAATCGAATACACCTCAGTGAGAGGATTGAAACTTGTGACTGTTAAGGAAGCGGAAGAATGCTGGGGTGTAACAATCGAATACACCTCAGTGAGAGGATTGAAACCGATGAACTCGCGTTCTACCCGATCCCCGAAGGGTTCTGTAACAATCGAATACACCTCAGTGAGAGGATTGAAACTCAAGCACAGTTTGAAGAAGTGGAAAAACTGACAGATACGTAACAATCGAATACACCTCAATATTAGGATTGAAACCCAGCTCATCGCCTGCATCGGCTCCCTGGTATTCGTAACAATGCTAAACACCTCAATAAGAGGATTGAAACCCCAGTGTCTCAGTAAAAAACACTGGATCTCTCAGTGTAACAATGCCAAACACCTCAACATTTCACTTTTAAATTTGCTGGCTGCTGTACAGATTCAGGAGGAAGTTGGGAAGTCAGTGTAGAAATTTAAAGGGGTGGATTATGACAGGGAGTGATCATGCATCATCAATCTTTTCCGAACACCTGATGCTTCGGCTTAACCCCAGGGGGTGTTCGGAAATGCCGAAAGCCTTGGAAGACAAGGTGTTGAGGATTTATCCGAAAGAATGATGTCCGCTTTTTGAGCTGAAAATGCCTCTGAAATCCGAGGTGTTCGGAAATGAAGTCTGGAACCCAGTCATATCAAGGGTTTGAACCTCCCGCCGTAACAATGATAAACACCTCAGTATGAGGATTGAAACATACATCGAACAGCTCCGCGATTTCACCCTGGGTGTAACAATGATAAACACCTCAGTATGAGGATTGAAACCCCTGCCGCCCGTTGTAGGTATTCGATCATTTCCGTAACAATGATAAACACCTCAGTATGAGGATTGAAACGGAGGATTGATCATTCTGGGCCCCCCAAGCCAGATGGTAACAATGATAAACACCTCAGTATGAGGATTGAAACGTTGGCCCCGCTGGAAGCCAAAGTAACAATGATAAACACCTCAATATGAGGATTGAAACAGCCGGGATCTTGGCCGAGGCCTTTCTGACGTGGCGTAACAATGCTAAACACCTCAATATGAGGATTGAAACTTTGCCCGACTCGCTCTCGGGTTTCCCCTTGAAAGTAACAATGCTAAACACCTCAATATGAGGATTGAAACCGATGTCCTGCACATATGGAAGCACAGCGGAAATCTGTAACAATGCTAAACACCTCAATATGAGGATTGAAACCTTTCCGGAACTCACTATAGGGAGGTAAGACTCCGTAACAATGCTAAACACCTCAATATGAGGATTGAAACTTTGGCATATCAGACCGCTACAGTCCGTGAACTTATGTAACAATGCAATACACCTCAGTATGAGGATTGAAACTGCATTTTCAAAAACAACCCAATCCGATGGATTATTGTAACAATGCAATACACCTCAGTATGAGGATTGAAACGTTCGAAAGGGAGACAACCGATTGATCAGGGAGTCGTAACAATTCCAAACACCTCAACATTTCGCTTTTAAATTTGCTGGCTGCTGTACAGATTCAGAAGGAAGTTGGGAAGTCAGTATAGAAATCTAAAGGAGCGGATTATGACAGGATGGGAACATGCATCATCAATCTTTTCCGAACACCCTATGCTTCGGCTGAGAGCCAGGGGGTGTTCGGAAACGCCGAAAGCCTTGGGAGACAAGGTGTTGAGGGTTTATCCGAAAGAATGTTGTCAGCTTTTTGACCTGAAAATGCCTCTGAAATCCGAGGTGTTCGGAAATGGAGTCTGGATCACAGTCATATCAAGGGTTTAAACCTCCCGCTGTAACAATGTAAAACACCTCAGTATGAGGATTGAAACTTCTATGACATCGCCCATCACGATAATCCGGCTATTCTGTAACAATGTAAAACACCTCAGTATGAGGATTGAAACGATGATCTGAAAGTACATACTCCGCTTAAACTCGCTAGGTAACAATGTAAAACACCTCAGTATGAGGATTGAAACATGTTGAAAATAGCCGGATCGGTCTTCCCAAACTCAAGTAACAATGTAAAACACCTCAGTATGAGGATTGAAACGATATAACTAGGATTGAAGAGATCGAAACGACGCAAAAGTAACAATGCAAAACACCCCAGTATGAGGATTGAAACCGCCTTCCCCTCAGGATCCGCCCCGCCGGATTCTGTAACAATGCAAAATACCTTGGTGATTTCGCTCTCTATGTGTTGATTACTGATATTTGACTCTTATTTTGTGTGCATAGAAAAGAGGAGTATTCGAAGTCAGCGTGGAAATATAGAGATGTGATCATGTAAAGGGATCCAGCATGTCATTCTCTTGCGAACACCCTATGCCTCGGCTAAGAGCCGGGAGGTGTTCGCAAATGGTGAAAGCCTTGGGAGACAAGGGATTGAGGATTTATCCAGAAGAATGATGTCCGCTTTTTGACCCGAAAATGCCTCTGAAATCCGAGGTGTTCGGAAATGGAATCTGGAACCAAGTCATATCAAGGGTTTGAACCCCCCGCCGTAACAATGCAAAACACCTCAGTATGAGGATTGAAACGCTGTCGAGCAGGATTTCCGCGCAAGGATTAAGTCCGTAACAATGCAAAACACCTCAGTATGAGGATTGAAACTACTGAACGCAACATATTGAGAACGGAGTGAGTTTAAGTAACAATGCAAAACACCTCAGTATGAGGATTGAAACTGAACCTGGGTCCATCCCCACCTATATGGATATCGTAACAATGCAAAACACCTCAGTATGAGGATTGAAACATCTTTCCTTTGTTAGGGTTACATTGTTTCGATTTTGGTAACAATGCAAAACACCTCAGTATGAGGATTGAAACGGGTGCAATCAAGAGTGGTATTGGAAAGTCGGTCAGTGTAACAATGCAAAACACCTCAGTATGAGGATTGGAACCTTCCCCTCCCGGATCCGTCCCGCCAGATCCTGCTGTAACAATCGAATACACCTCAATAAGAGGATTGAAACCAAAGCATGACCCGGCGGCTCCAGTCCTTACGCTGGGGTAACAATCGAATACACCTCAATAAGAGGATTGAAACTTCTGGATGAACTCGATGGACGACGTTTCCGGATTCGGTAACAATGCCAAACACCTCAATAAGAGGATTGAAACAACTTGGGCATTTTCAATTCCAATCTCGCTCAAGAAGTAACAATGCAGAACACCTCAATAAGAGGATTGAAACGTCTCGATCTGAGCATAGGCGGTCATAAACAGGAAGGTAACAATGCCAAACACCTCAACATTTCACTTTTAAATTCTGGCTGCTGTACAGATTCAGGAGGAAGTTGGGAAGTATAATGGACCCAAGATTTTAGACACGAAAAGGGAGATGTTAAGGTAGGCATATGAAACGTAAAAGATATACACCCGAATTCAAATCGCAAATCGTGTTGGAAATCTTGAAGGAAGAAAAGACAATGAGTCAAATTGCTTTGGAACACGGAATCCATGTGAACTAGCTTCATAAGTGGAAAACACATTTCCTTCAAGAAATGCCACAGATCTTTAACAAACAAAACAAGGATCAGGAAAAAATGAAGGCCGACTATGGAGAAAGGCTGGAAAACCTCTACGCGGAAGTCGGAAAATTAACCACGCAACTGTCGTGGATCAAAAAAAAATCTAGCATCTACCGCGACTAGACAAGAACGCATGGAGATGGTGGACTGGGAAGCCCCTAAGCTTCCTATCTCCGAACAGGCCGAACTACTGGGAATCAATCGATCCAGTCTTTACTATAAGCCTGTTCAGCCGTCACCTGAAGAGGTTGCTATTAAACACCGGATTGATGAGATCTATACCAAATTTCCGTTTTACGGTTCACGCAGGATTACCGAAAAATTAAAGAATGAAGGAGTGAACATCAACCGCAAAAGGGTACAGCGCCACATGCGTGAAATGGGTATACAAGCCATTTATCCAGGTCCTAATCTAAGTAAACGCAATCTGCAGTACCGTGTTTATCCATATCTACTGAAAGGAGTGACGATTACCCATCCCAATCAAGTCTGGAGCATTGACATTACGTACATTCGCTTACAAAATAGCTGGATGTATTTAACAGCCATTATCGATTGGTATTCTCGCTATATTATCAGCTGGGAATTGGAGCAAACGTTAGAAATGGGCTTTGTTTTGAATGCCGTTCAACGTGCATTCACGATAGGGACACCCGAAATATTCAATAGTGATCAGGGCAGTCATTTTACCAGTTCCAAATATATTAATCTCTTAAATGAACAGCCATCCATCCAAATCAGCATGGACAGCAGGGGCCGGGCATTGGATAATATTATGATAGAGCGCTTTTGGCGAAGTCTTAAATACGAAGAGGTCTATTTAAAGGACTATGGCACACCAAGAGAAGCAAGGAAAAACATAAGAGATTATATGGACCTTTATAATCATGATCGGCCTCATCAGTCGTTGGATTATAAAACACCGAGTACCATCTATTTTGAATAGGTCACGATTCTTCCCATCTTTGAGCAATTATCTTTCCTATATCAGGACCTATCAAGGGAAAGTACGCCCTTGACAGAACCTGATATTGATACCTCTTCCACCCAAGGCTGTTGCGAAGCCAGCAACGTAACAATGCAAAACACCTCAGTATGAGGATTGAAACTGTTGTCTTCGCTTGGTCGTATCGTCATAGCGAACGTAACAATGCAAAACACCTCAGCGGTTTCGCTTTCCGCGTGTCGGCTACTTGTTTGATCCTCGTTTTGTATCCATCTGACTCAGGTTCATTGTATGAAAGAATCGTTTTTGAAAAGAGGAATATGGGAAGTCGGCCTAGAAACTTTAGAAGGATGATCATGAGAAGGATGATCATGAATGGGATCGATCATGGGGCCATTCATTTCCGAACACCCGATGCTTCGGCTGAGAGCCGGGAGGTGTTCGGAAATGTCCAAACCCTTGGGGGACAAGGGATTGGGGATTTATCCGGTAGAGCGATGTCGGCCTTTTGGCCCGAAAATGCTTCTGAAATCGTAGGTGTTCGGAAATGGAAGCTGAAGCCTAGGCATAACAAGGGTTTCAACCCCCCGCGTAACAATGCTAAACACCTCAGTGAGAGGATTGAACTTTTTCGTCAATTCCGCTAAGTATTGAAGTGAGCCGTAACAATGCTAAACACCTCAGTGAGAGGATTGAACTCCGCGATTTCAGCGGAAAAGCACTTTTTACGAAGGGTAACAATGCTAAACACCTCAGTGAGAGGATTGAAACCCCGAGACGAGGAACGAATTGATTCGATCCTGGATTAGTAACAATGCTAAACACCTCAATGAGAGGATTGAAACTTTTTCGTAGGTGTTCCCCCGACTCATTTTTGAGTAACAATGCTAAACACCTCAGTATGAGGGATGAAACTTGGCTCAGTGAACAAGAAGTATAAGGAAGCCAGCTTAACAACGCAAAACACCTGGCGGCCTCGGTAGCTTTCCACTCAACAGGTCAGCTTCTGTTTGGCCCTTGTTTTGTGTCTATCTGACACCTGTTCCTTGGATCAAAGAATTTGAAAAGAGGAGTATTCGAAGTCCGCGTGGAAATATAGAGGGGATGATGTAAAAGGGATCCATCCTGGGTTCTGTTTTTCCGAACACCTGATGCTTCGGCTTAACCCCAGGGGGTGTTCGGAAACGCCGAAATCCTTGGGAGACAAGGGACTGAGGATTTATCCGAAAGAATGTTGTCCGCTTTTTGAGCTGAAAATGCCTCTGAAATCCGAGGTGTTCGGAAATGGAGTCTGGATCCCAGTCATATCAAGGGTTTGAACCTCCCGCGTAACAATGATAAACACCTCAATAAGAGGATTGAAACAACATGTGGGGTTTGGGCCAGATAAGCCCTTTAGGGTAACAATGATAAACACCTCAATAAGAGGATTGAAACCCCTTTGGGATGATTTTAGTATTGATTTTCATTCGGTAACAATGATAAACACCTCAATAAGAGGATTGAAACGGCCGTGATCTCTCAGGGAAGCGGAAACAGAAATGGTTTGTAAGTAACAATGATAAACACCTCAATAAGAGGATTGAAACTTTCAACTCAGAATAATTGCAACAATCGACACCGTAACAATGAAAAACACCTTGGTGATTTCGCTCTCTATGTGTTGATTACTGATATTTGACTCTTATTTTGTGTGCATAGAAAAGAGGAGTATTCGAAGTCAGCGTGGAAATATAGAGATGTGATCATGTAAAGGGATCCAGCATGTCATTCTTTTGCGAACACCTCATGTCTCGGCTAAGAGCCGGGAGATGTTCGCAAATGGTGAAAGCCTTGGGAGACAAGGGATTGAGGATTTATCCCGTAGAGCGATGTCGGCCTTTTGACCCGAAAATTCCTCTGAGTAACAATGCAATACACCTCAGTATGAGGATTGAAACCATTCTGAGTTGAAAAAACCGGCTCCAGTGCAGGGTAACAATGCAATACACCTCAGTATGAGGATTGAAACTTGGGGGCCGACGAATCAGAGCGCTTTATGCACTGTAACAATGCAATACACCTCAGTATGAGGATTGAAACTTTGGGGTCAAAGATTAATCCCTTCGCTCCCCGTTGGAGTAACAACGATAAACACCTCAGTAAGAGGATTGAAACGGGAGGCTACGCCTCAGGGTCTGGGCTGGGTGATTGAAACTAGTTGCAGGGAGCCCATCCCGGCAAGCCTTGGTCAGTGAATACTCTATGAAATTGAAAATGGGGGTGATCGGATGTATCGATTACATGTACAGGTTCAATCGGAGAGCCGGGTGAATCAGCGGTGGGTTTTGTCGCGGAGGTTGCATGGGTTTATACTGCGGATGATTCAAAATCAGGATCCGCAACTTTCGGAATGGCTGCATAATCGAAAGGATCGTCAGATGTTTTCGATCCACTCTTCTTTTCGGGAAGGGGAACTATGTATTCAAACACCGAGTCCAGAAGTGATCAGCTCTTTGCAACAGTCTCTGTTACAACAATCCGCTGTTGTTCTTGGAGACTGGAAGGGGCGGATTCAAGAAATCCATACTCGTAAATTTACCCAAGAAGATCTGTTGCGGGACTTTTCTACCCAGATTACTTTTCACTTTCATACTCCTACGACCTTTTACCAATGGGGGAACTATTACCCGATGCCGGAGTTGCAGCGATTGTTCGCCAGTGGGGCCAAGTCTTTTGAGATGGCTGGAAATCCGAAAGTGCCTTGGGAGGAGATTGAGCCGCTGACGCGGAAGGTGCGCGTGGAGCATTTGGATATTACCACCCAACGTGCGGATTTTGGCAAATTCAAAGTGATTGGTTTTTGTGGTTCATTGGTACTCAGTCTCAAAGCGCTATCCGCTGAGGAGCAAAAACGGATGTGGTTGTTGGCTCGTTATGGTTCCATCATGGGATTTGGGTACAAAACGGCCTGGGGCCTGGGACAGACATCGATGGAGGAACGATCCCATTTCCGAACACGAACCGCCGCTTCCAGACAAGAGCGGAAAGGATTCGAAAATGGCAAATGCAAAACGCCTCCGTATGAGGATTGAAGCCGCCTCCCCATCAGGATCCGCCCCGCCGGATTCTGTAACAATGCAAAACACCTTGGTGGTTTTGTTGATTACTGATTTGACTCTTGTTTTGTGTGTATAGAAAAGAGGAGTATTCGAAGTCAGCGTGGAAATATAGAGAGGTGATCATGTAAAGGGATCCAGCATGTCATTCTTTTGCGAACACCCCATGCCTCGACTGAGAGCCGGGAGGTGTTCGCAAATGGCGGAAGCCTTGGGGGACAAGGGATTGAGGATATGTCAAGAAAAATGATGTCCGCTTTTTGACCCGAAAATTCCTCTAATATCCGAGGTGTTCGGAAATGAAGTCTGGAACCCAGTCATATCAAGGGTTTGAACCCCCCGCCGTAACAATGCAAAACACCTCAATAAGAGGATTGAAACTGAAGGATGTATTGCGTCGCGGATTTGATCTGGTATTGGGGTAACAATGCAAAACACCTCAATAAGAGGATTGAAACCATCCCCCGCTCCACATCCGCTTTGGAAACGTGGATGTGTAACAATGCAAAACACCTCAATAAGAGGATTGAAACAAAGTGGACAGGGGAAAGATCGGATCAAAAATTTAACGTAACAATGCAAAACACCTCAATAAGAGGATTGAAACCGAGAAGACACCTGGTTTGCCGGTAAAGCCCGCAAAGAGTAACAATGCAAAACACCTCAATAAGAGGATTGAAACTCCGGTTGCTCAGGCTGTTCCGGCTGCTCGGGTTCCGTAACAATGCAAAACACCTCAATAAGAGGATTGAAACCTATTACTTATGCTTGCATCTATGCTTGTATGATGTAACAATGCAAAACACCTCAATAAGAGGATTGAAACGTCGTATCCTTCTACCTTCTCCTTCACCTCAAAGAGTAACAATGCAAAACACCTCAATAAGAGGATTGAAACCCGGTTGCTCCGGCTGCTCCTGTCCTGGAGGTACACGTAACAATGCAAAACACCTGGCGGCCTTGGTAGCTTTCCACTCCACAGGTCGGCTCCTGTTTCGCAAAGAAGAGTATTTGAAGCCCGCGTGGAAATATAGAGGGAGGTGATCGTAAAAGGGATCCATCCTGGGTTGTGTTTTTCCGAACACCTTATGCTTTGGCTGAGAGCCGGGAGGTGTTCGCAAACGTCGAAAGCCTTGGGGGGCAAGGGATTGGGGATTCATCGGGTAGAGCGATGTCGGTTTTTTGACCCGAAAATACCTCTGAAATCGGAGGTATTCGGAAATGGAAGCTGAAGCCTAGGCGTAGCAAAGGGTTTGAACCCCCGCCGTAACAATGCTAAACACCTCAGTGAGAGGATTGAAACAAACTCAACGCCTCTCCAATTACCATCCATAGAAGTAACAATGCTAAACACCTCAGTGAGAGGATTGAAACAAAATAGGTCGTCAGGTACTTAAAAACATCCCGCTGTAACAATGCTAAACACCTCAGTGAGAGGATTGAAACTGGGGTATCATTTAGGGTGTCGTTTGGGGTATCATCGTAACAATGCTAAACACCTCAGTGAGAGGATTGAAACTCCTCCCCCGGATCGCTCCGCCTCGATCAGCATCAGTAACAATGCTAAACACCTCAGTGAGAGGATTGAAACGGTTGAGTTCCACTACTTTTTCCGTTGTGGCACCGGTTTGTAACAATGCTAAACATCTCAGTGAGAGGATTAAAACAGCAAGGTACTTAACTTTTCAGGAGTACCCCATTTTACGTAACAAAGCTAAACACCTCAACATTTCACTTTTAAAATTGCTGGCTGCTGTACAGATTCAAGAGGAAGTTGGGAAGTCAGTGTAGAAATTTAAAGGAGCGGATTATGACAGGATGGGATCATGCATCATCAATCTTTTCCGAACACCTGATGCTTCGGCTTAACCCCAGGGGGTGTTCGGAAATGCCAAAATCCTTGGAAGACAAGGTGTTGAGGATTTATCCGAAAGAATGATGTCCGCTTTTTGACCCGAAAATGCCTCTGAAATCCGAGGTGTTCGGAAATGAAGTCTGGAACCCAGTCATATCAAGGGTTTGACCCCCCCGCCGTAACAATGCTAAACACCTCAGTATGAGGATTGAAACAAGTTTAATGATTTCCTTCATCAGTGATATCGAGGTAACAATGCTAAACACCTCAGTATGAGGATTGAAACGGTTTGCGGACCAGCGTCGCGGGAAGAGGTTCTGGAGTAACAATGCTAAACACCTCAGTATGAGGATTGAAACATTTTGTCTTAAGGGAAGGACTTTCACGTCCCAAGTAACAATGCTAAACACCTCAGTATGAGGATTGAAACGAAAATACAGCGAATAGTTCGACGGGGGAATATCGGAGTAACAATGCTAAACACCTCAGTATGAGGATTGAAACCGAATTTGCCCAAATTCTTTCGGAAAAAGTATTGCAGTAACAATGCTAAACACCTCAGTATGAGGATTGAAACTTCTCTTTCTTACACTCACCTGCCGGAACGTTCATGTAACAATGCTAAACACCTCAGTATGAGGATTGAAACGGATCGGCATGAATGGGCGGTATCCAATCCGGCGGGTAACAATGCTAAACACCTCAGTATGAGGATTGAAACTTTCATTCTTTATCTTTGCAAGCAGTAGCTCAGGTAACAATGCTAAACACCTCAGTATGAGGATTGAAACTCAACAAAGGGAACCTCTTGAAATCCTTATCCTTTCCGTAACAATGCTAAACACCTCAGTATGAGGATTGAAACCGCTGGGTCTCCGTTTTTGTGGTTGCTGTATTTCAGTAACAACGATAAACACCTCAGTATGAGGATTGAAACGCCCATATGTCGGTAGGGACGAACGATGCCCCCGTTGTAACAAAGCAAAACACCTCAATAAGAGGATTGAAACTATTTTATTTTGAGGGGAGAAATTGAAAGTGGAAAAGTAACAATGCAAAACACCTCAGTATGAGAATTGAAACTTCTTGAGGTAGGACGATTCCGGATGTTGTGTTTGGTAACAACGATAAACACCCCAATATGAGGATTGAAACGATATCCCGGAGAAAGCATTCACCTTCCCTGAGCAAGGGTAACAAAGCAAAACACCTGGTGGCCTCAGTAGCTTTCCGCTCCACAGGTCGGCTCCTGTTTCGCCCTTGTTTTGTGTCCATCTGACACCTGTTCCTAAGAGCAAAGAATTTGAAAAGAGGAGTATTTGAAGCCCGTGTGGAAATATAGAGGGAGGTGATCGTAAAAGGGATCCATCCTGGGTTGTGTTTTTCCGAACACCTTATGCTTTGGCTGAGAGCCGGGAGGTGTTCGCAAACGTCGAAAGCCTTGGGGGACAAGGGATTGAGGATTTGTCCAGAAGAATGATGTCCGCTTTTTGACCCGAAAATGCCTCTGAAATCCGAGGTGTTCGGAAATGAAGTCTGGAACCCAGTCATATCAAGGGTTTGAACCCCCCCCGCCGTAACAATGCAAAACACCTCAGTATGAGGATTGAAACGCTATGAAAATAACGAAGGCCGACGGATAAAGATGTAACAATGCAAAACACCTCAGTATGAGGATTGAAACGCATGGGCTGTCTCAACGCCCATGCAGTAAAATAAGTAACAACGATAAACACCTCAGTATGAGGATTGAAACAGTAAGTCATCAGGATTATCGATTTCTGGGAAGTGGGTAACAACGATAAACACCTCAGTATGAGGATTGAAACCTTGAGGCACTCAGCCTCAAAGCGTTATCCGCTGGGGAGTAAAAACGGATGTGATTGTTGGCTACCTATAGTTCTCTCATGGGATTTGGGTAAAAGCCTTGGGTCCCAGGGGATGGAGATTTAACATTGACACCTTGCTATGAGGATGAAACGATCGCACTTACCCCCTTTCTTCTCTTGAAAGGGGGTATGTTCTTGAACTCACATTTATTTTTGGAACAGAAATGAAACCCATCTGAGGGGGAGGATCGCCAGAGGGGTCTGTCTCTTCTTTTTTTAAAGGAAACTCTGTGGAAGGACTTTTGGGGATGATTTTCTACCGTACAGGCACGCGCCTGCCAGTTCCTTCATTATGATGATAGACGGTTCAATTGAAGATTGAGAAGAGCAAATTCACGACCATCTTTACATTCTGAATGAGCGGGAACAGAATGTGATTCGGAATCGGTTTGGCCTGTCAGGAGGCAAAGAGAAGACCCAGCGGGAATTTGCAAAGGAACTGGGCATCTCCCGCTTCTATGTCTCTCGCATTGAAAAAAGAGCCTTGATCAAATTGTTCCACGAATTTTATCGGGTGGGATTTCAATGAAAAAGGGAGTATTCATGAATGGATAGAGAAAATGAGGTTTTCAATCACTAGCCGGGATTCCCGGCTTTTTTGTGCCGGAGGAACTCACTGAATTGCATAAGATAATCCCGATCCTGCCGAGCAAAAACCACAACAGATCATGGATCCTCCTTTGCCCGCTTTTATGCTCCTCTTTTTAGAATTTCAACTTTAGGACCCGTGTGGTCCTCATCATACCAGGCGATTCGGGTCTTTGACAGGCTATCCTGTAAGATTAGCCGCAACCCTTTTAAGGTCCCAAAGAAGCGGACAAAAGCGAGATATGGCTGGTACACCAGGGAAAAGAGAGGTAGGAGATACCAATATTCCGCTCCCTGTTTTGAATAGGCCACGGGAGTCACGATTGCTATTGTCAGCCCGGTTATACCTAGATGAATCACTGAAAAGAGACCGAAAAGATAGAGCGATTCAAGAGTGACCCCCTTCATAAGGATTGCGCCGGTCGCCTTAATCGCGATCCCTACAAACGCCTGGTAAGTCTGGATCAATTTCATCGGTAGCCCTATGAGGCCAACCAACCCGCTCCGCCCGATCTTTTTGTCACCTATGTATCTCCGATGTACAAACAGACAGATCACACCGAGCAGGTTCCAAATATATCTCTGCTTGGTAAGCTGCCTGAGATTTTTTGGCGCATCTGTAAGGCTGATGGCGCGAGGGTTGACCGCTACCTTTCCCATTCGATGCATCTTCAATGTGATTTCCATATCTTCGCTAATGTTCGGGTTGGTGTGATACCCGCCCATTGCCCGGAGTGCGTCTGTCTGGAAAGCCGATATAGCGCCAGAACAACACAGAACGCTTTGGTACACAAACTGACTTCTCCGATCCAGCTCCATCGCGAAAAAGTAATCAATCGCTTGCAACTTTTCCAAAATCGTTGTGGGGTTTACAACCCGTACGTTGCAACATGTGGCAACCGCTTCTCCGGTGGCGATGGGGGTCACTGCTTCCTCAATTGCCGTTGGGGATCCCAGTTGGGTATCTGCATC
Organism: Kroppenstedtia sanguinis; assembly: GCF_050433445.1. Classification (NCBI taxonomy): domain Bacteria; kingdom Bacillati; phylum Bacillota; class Bacilli; order Caryophanales; family Thermoactinomycetaceae; genus Kroppenstedtia; species Kroppenstedtia sanguinis. The sequence continues at coordinate 191,388 of NZ_JBNPXF010000001.1, forward strand.
TAACCGAACTATGATCGGGTATTTTGCAAGGGAAATCCCGTAGTTCAAAGCTTCGCTGATAGGGTTGTATCCGCGACGGGTGAGGGTAGAGGCAGCTCTTACTTCGGGGTGTTCTTTCTCTAATCTTTGCAAGATCCGAAATGTATCGTCTGTGCTGTTGTTTTCGACTGCCATGATTTCCATAGGGCGGTTCACTTTTTGAGCGAGGATGGATTTAATGGCGTCCTCGATGGTTTCCTCCTCATTGTAGCAGGGGAGGATCACTGAGACACCCTCTGTGCGATCTCTATGGTTGGGCGGCTTGTATCTGTTTCTACGTTGCTTCTCTTTCCGTCCGCTGACAAATACAGATAGCGGACGGAATAGGAACCAGAACAGAGAAAATGCCACGAAAAAAATCAAGGTAAAGAAGCTTATGAACTCCCAAATGAACACAAAAAAAGAACCAATCATAGTTTTTATTCTCCTATAAAGACTATATTTTCCTTCATAACTATAATTCGGATCTATTCCATGTTTTGTGTCCACTTTCATCTATTTCCTTCTTCTATTGATTCCCGGCGGGAGACCACGGTGTCGGTTTGGACTTTGGTTTGTCATCATTCGATGGTCACATCTCAGGCGTGTCCATTATCCATATTTTGGGTGGGGAGATCGTGTTCTACCACGCTCTCAGGGGCGATGATCATCCTCATTTCCTCAGCGGAACGGGAGAAGGTTGATTTTATCGCGAAATGGCTGACCGGATCCGTTTGGGGAGTGGATTGGCCTTTTGTATGGGCGATTTTGCCATGGATCTTGATCTTGGTTCCATTTGTCCGGATCAAATCGAATCAACAGAATCTCCTCTCCATGGATGAGCCGGTGGCGATTGGAGTGAGCCTTCAGATGAACCGGGAACGCCTCCTCCTGCTCGCTGCCGTCGCCTTGGCAGCCGCGGCGACATCTGTGACGAGAGGCATCGCCTTTGTCGGGCTGATGGCGCCCCATTTGGCCAAAGCTGTCATCGGACACCGAACACAATTGTATCTGCCGCTCTGTCTGTTGCTCGGTGGCTGGTTATTGCTGGTGGCAGATACCATCGGTCGAAACATGGTCGTCCCAGAGGGGATCCCTGCCAGAGTCATCGTGTCGATGATTGGTGCTCCTTACTTCATCTATCTGTTGTTCAAAAGGACGAGTCGATGGGGAGAGGGATGAGAACAGGGCGGTCATATCCTGGTCTTCATCGACTGACAGATGATGCCCTACTTGGATGCGGCCATCGTTGACACATTTGGACATAGAAACGCTGGCTCTCTGTACGTTAAAGGAGCCAGCGCGATTTTACCCAGGTGGTCCTACATTCCAGGGATCACCTTTTTCGTTTGTGAACAGCTTAGTATCAAAGTGGTAGGTTGTTCTAAGGTTCAAAATTCGTAAGCAAAAGTTTCTCGGCATCGCCATTTACACCGTTTACGAACTGCTTGGTTCCTTGGAAGGTTTCGTATTTCCAGTCGGGATACAACTCGGTTTACCACGGGCCGGGTTGGTCGGAGTTCACCGTTTGGTTTGAAGCAATCGAGATCGAATCCGGGACGAACACCGTACCGAACGCAAAGATCGAAACTAAGGCCAGTGCAACTATCACTCGTGAAAACTTAGAGTTCCTCATCCAACAAACTCCTTTCTTTTTCCAGGCGTTTTTGGGCATGGAAGAGATCCTGAGAAGCCGTCTCAAATGCCTGTTCGTCCACATTCTCATAGCATTCTGCCAAACGGAACAGCAAGCGAGCTTCTCTTTTTCTGTCCTGGTGTTTTTGAGCGAGCGTCAATGCTTTCTTATACATTTCGCCAGCTTCCCTGTCTTTTCCTTGTGCTTTCAAAATATTTCCCTTGATGGCCAAGGACTGAATCAAGTGGGGCTCGTCCTGATGCTCCTTTGCGCTTTGGATGGATTCGTCAATCAGTTCCAGTGCTTCGGGAATCCGTTTCTGTTGCTGTTGGAGAATCGCAAAACGAGCATAGGCCGTATTCAGACTTTTTTGCTCCGACACACTCAGTTTGTCCTTCAACGACAGCGTAGTCTGGAAACAAGACTCAGCTTGTTCCATTTGATTCCGTTGCATATAGACGGTTCCGAGGACGGTCCAGAACGTAAACATGGAAAAGTGACTTTTATTCTGACGTGCCAAGTCTTCGCCGATGTAGGCAAAATCAAGCGCTTCATCAAACATTCCCAGGCGTCGCAACAGCTCCGCCCGGAGCCAGTAGAAGGTCAATTTTGTTTCGATATCTGTACATTGTGACAGTTTAGGCCAGATATCTTGAACGACCCGCATACTCTCTGCGGTCCTTCCCAATCGTTCCAGATAGATGGCTTTGTTCCGCTGAAGGCCGAAGTAGACTTGTTTGCGTTCGCCGTCGGACTGAAAGGCAGCAATTCCGCTTTCGATAAATTTCAGTGCAGTCTCTAAATCATTCTGCTCATAGTGGACAAAGCTGAGGGCCTGGAATGCCGCTGCTTCCACGTTGCTGGTTTGTTTGACCACGTTGGATAAGTGAATCGCATGATGCAAGGCAGATTCCGCACGTCTCCAGTTCTTCTGAGTGATATGGAGCTGGCCACGATGAAAGTGAAAGGTGGCCGCCAAGGGATGTTTATCGTCTACTTCGATGTGATCCAGTAACTCCCTGGCTATCTCTACATTGCCGACCACGATCATGGACTCAATCATGCAGGCTTGCCTCTGTAGCTCCAACAGCTTATCCCTTTCTTGCAACAACAAGTGCGGAATATTTTCCAGCTTGAGCCCCAGTTTGTCGAGGAGATACTGCGCTTTCTCATAGCGAACGTGTGAGGCGCCGCGTTCGATGTTGCTGATCGTGGCAGGGGAGATGTTCTCATCGGCCAAATCTTCCAGTCGAAGCCCTTGCCTTTTTCGTTCTTGTCGGATCACTTCACCGAGTTCATGGATATCTGTTGTTTTCATTATTACCCACCTTTTCTAATTCTTCATTTTTCCACTTTATTTTAACCGAAATATGAAAAATTAGAAATATCCTTTTGCTGAATAAGGAATTAGGATATAAAACGCCCTGATAACGTGGTGGGAGGATTATAGCACGTGGTCTTAGGAATGTTGTGAAAATTCTTTTCCGCCGGGGTTGGATACAAACTGAAACGGGATCCCGAATAAATATATGAGATTATTTCATAAAAGAAGTAGGTACAGGTTATGGATTTTAGGGAAGGATTATTTCATTTCGAAACGGGATTCAAAGGGAAGGGATTGTAATCAGTTCAATATTCATTTACTTCTTCGTTCACTAAAACTATGATGGAATTAAGCATGATTCATAAGAGAAATAGATTCGGGGAGGAAACATCATGAGCAAGCTGACCCTTCAACAACTGGAGTCCCACCTGTGGCGTTCCGCCGATATTTTGCGGGGGAGTATCGACTCCTCCGATTACAAGAATTACATATTTGGTCTGCTCTTCCTGAAACGTTTGAACGATGTCTTCGTGGAGACGGCGACGAAGATCCAGCAGGAGGAAGGGGAGGACTACGGTTGGACTGATCCCGATGAGCATCAATTTTTCGTTCCGGAGCGGGCGCTTTGGAGAAATATCCAATCCCAGACCCAGGACCTGGGCGACGCCATCAACAAAGCCTTTGAAGCCCTGGAAGAGGCGAACTCCTCTCTGGAGGGGGTGCTGGCTCCCATTGACTTCAATGACAAGGAGCGCCTCTCCGACCAATTGATCCAGCAACTGATCCAACACTTCTCCGCCCTCGACCTGTCCAACGGAAATCTCTCCGAGCCCGATATGCTGGGCCGGGCCTATGAGTACCTGATCAAGATGTTTGCCGATGATGCGGGCAAGAAAGGCGGCGAATTTTACACCCCCAGCAAAGTGGTGGAACTGATCGTCAAGCTGATCAAGCCTGAGGAAGGGATGCGGGTTTGTGACCCCACCGCCGGTTCCGGGGGGATGCTGATCCAGTCAGTGGATTATGTCAAATCCCAAGGCGGCAATTCGAAAAACATCACCCTCCACGGTCAGGAGAAAAACCTGAACACCTGGGCGATCTGCAAGATGAACTTGCTTCTGCACGGACTGAGTGACCATGATATCAAAAAGGGGGACACGATCCGGGATCCCAAGTTATTGGATGACGGGGAGCTGATCCTCTACGACCGGGTGATCGCCAATCCCCCCTTCAGTCTGAAAAACTGGGGCCGGGAAGAGGCGGAAACGGATGCCCACGGCCGGTTTCGCTTCGGCATCCCACCCAAGGATAAAGGGGACCTCGCCTTCGTCCAGCACATGGTGGCTACCCTCAATCACCAGGGCAAGGCCGGCGTCGTCATGCCCCACGGGATTCTCTTCCGGGGCGGTGCGGAAGGCAAGATCCGACAGGGGTTGCTGGAGGAAGATTTGATCGAAGCCGTCATCGGCTTGCCCTCCAACCTCTTCTATGGCACCGGCATTCCGGCCAGTATTCTGATCCTGAACCGAAACAAACCCGCCGAACGCAAGGGAAAAGTCTTCTTCCTCCACGGAGCGAATGACTACCAGGAAGGGAAGAACCAGAATTTCCTGCGGGATGAGGACATCGAGAAGATCGTCCATGCCTACGATGCATGGGAAGATATCGACAAATATTGCCGGGTGGTGGAACGTGAAGAGATCAAGGCGAACGACTGGAACCTGAACATCGCCCGGTATGTGGATACGACGGAGGAAGAAGAGCCCATCGATGTGGAAGCCGCCCTCGCCCAATTGAGGCAATTGGAAAAGGAACGTGCGGAAGTGGAAACGGTGATGAACGGGTATTTGAAGGAGCTGGGGTATGGTGAGTGAGTGGAAAGCGGTTTCGTTAGAAGATATTAGTCAAATTGTTGGTGGCGGAACTCCATCAAAAGAAAAAACGGAATACTGGGGTGGTGAGATACCTTGGGTGACACCTACTGACGTTACAAGAGGCAAAGTACGTAAACTGGAGTTTACTGAAAATCGGATTACAAAAATCGGTTTGTCGGAGAGCTCTGCCAAGTTAATACCATCTGGTTCAATTCTAATGACAACACGGGCAACAATTGGTGAATGTGTTATTAATATGATACCTATGGCAACCAATCAGGGTTTTACTAACTTTATTTGCAATGAAAGAGTCTACAATGAGTATTTATATTATGCTCTTTGCAGACATAAGATAGATTTTGAGAGACTTGGTTCTGGAAGTACCTTTAAAGAGGTTAGTAAGCGAACTATACGGTCTTTTAAAGTAATGCTTCCACCCCTCCCCGAGCAGCGCAAAATCGCCGCCATTCTCTCCTCTGTTGACGAGGTAATCGAGAAGACGGAAGCGATCATCAAGCAGACGGAGACGGTGAAAAAAGGGCTGATGCAACAGCTCCTCACCCGCGGCATCGGACATATCCGTTTTAAGCAAACGGAGATCGGGGAGATTCCGGAGGAGTGGGAAATCAAAACTTTAGGTCAAGTTACTGAGAGTAGTGCATTTGGACCCAGATTTCCTGCTAATAGCTATAACGAAAAAGGTAACTATGCTCTATTAAGAACTACAGATATTAAAGACAATTGGGAGATTAACTATTCAGGCATGCCTATGGCTTTATTGCCAATGGATAAGTTTAATAAGCATGTTCTACAAAAAGGAGACCTTCTTGTTACCAGGTCTGGGACATGTGGATTGGTTTGTATATTTAATGAATACAATGTACCAGTAATCCCTGGTGCATTTCTAATACGATTTCGATTAAGCAGTACAGTGGTACCTGAGTTTGTAAGATTCACGATGATGACAGTAAACAGTCAAGCTCGTATTGCGCAAATGGCATCAGGTGGGGTGCAAAAGAATTTATCTGGGACGAATTTAAAAAAGCTCGTTTTACCAATACCGCCTATAACCGAACAAAAAAGGATAGTAAAGATTATCAATTCAATCCTATCTAAAATGAGATATGAACAACAATACCTCACCCAACTCCAAACCCTCAAAAAAGGCCTGATGCAAGTCCTCCTCACCGGCAAGGTGCGGGTGAAGGTGGATGAGCGGGAGGAGGTGGTTGTGCCGTGACCGTCACTCGGGAGTGGACGGAGAAGAAGCAGGTGGAGGACCGCCTAATCGGGCAGCTTCGGACTTTTGGTTACAGCCATGCCACAGGCGCCGAGCTGGCGGCGGAGCGGGAGACACAGCGGGAGGTGGTTCTGAAGGGGCGCCTCACCCGGGCGATCCGCCGGTTTAATCCTTGGATCAGCGAGGACAACCTGAACAAAGTCCTGCGCAGCGTCACCCATATCGAGGCTGCAGGGCTGATGGAAGCCAATGAACGGTTTCACGACCTGATGGTCAATTACCTCTCGGTTCAGCAAGATCGGGGCAAGGGGAAGAAAAGCCAGACGGTAAAGCTGATCGACTTCGACCACCCGGAGAAAAATGAGTTCCTGGTGGTGGATCAGCTGGTGGTGACCGGTGAGGGGGGCGAGGTGCGGCCGGATCTGACTCTCTTCGTCAACGGGTTGCCCTTGGTGGTGATCGAATGCAAATCGGCCACCATCTCCAGCCCCCTGGAACAGGCGGTGAAGCAACTGCGCCGCTATCAGCGGGAGTCGGAACGGCTTTTCCATTATAATCAGCTCCTGATCGCCACCTGTGGCCAGGCGGCCCAAGCGGGGACGATCGGGGCTCAGGGGCGGCATTACGCCGAGTGGAAGGATCCCTGGCCCCTCACCCGGTCGGAGGTGGGGCTGGAGCCCAACCCCCAGGACCTTCTGGCTGCCGGGATGTTGAACCCGACCCGCCTCCTCGACCTGGTGCGCAATTTTATCGTCTTTGAAGTGGAGGGGGGCCAGACGGTGAAGAAACTGGCCCGCTACCAGCAATACCGTGCCGTCAACAAAGCCCTGGAGCGAATCCGCACCGCCGGAACGCCGAAGGAGCGGGGCGGGGTGGTCTGGCACACTCAAGGATCGGGGAAGTCCCTCACCATGCTGTATCTGGCGGTGAAGTTGCGACGGGAGGCGGCATTGGGAAACCCCACCATTGTCATTGTCACCGACCGGCGGGATCTGGATGAACAAATCACGAACACCTTCCGGCGGTGCAAGTTTCCTAATCCCGTCCAGGCAAAAAGTGTAGCCAAGTTGAGGGAACATCTCACTGCAGGACCCGGCTTGACGGTGATGACCACGGTGCAGAAGTTCCAGGAGCGGGAGCTGGACGGGGAACATCCGGTTCTGTCCGAAGCGGAAAACCTGTTTGTCCTCGTCGACGAGTCCCACCGTACCCAGTACAAAGGGCTGGCCCTCAACATGCGAACCGCACTGCCCAATGCCTGTTACCTGGGCTTTACCGGGACACCGATCGACAAACAGGACAAAAGCACCACCCGCACCTTTGGTCCCTATATCGACAAATACACGATTCAGCAGGCGGTGGACGACGGGGCGACGGTGCCCATTTTCTACGAAGGGCGTCTTCCCCAGGTTCAGGTGATGGGGCAAAATCTGGACAAACTCTTCGACCGGTACTTCCACGAGTACTCAGAGGAGAACCGGGAGCGGATCAAGAAAAAATACGCCACCGAGGAAGCCATCCTGGCGGTGCCCAGCCGCATCCGCGAGATCGTCCTCGACCTGTTGGACCATTATGAAAAGCAGATCCGGCCCAACGGATTTAAGGCGCAGCTGGTAGCCTGCAGTCGGGAAGCGGTGGTTCGCTACAAGGAGCGCCTCGACGAATTGGGCGGGCCCGAATCCGCCGTCATCTTCTCCGCGGGGCACAATGATGAAGAGGAGTTGCAGAAGTACCATCTCTCCAAAGAGGAAGAGAAGCAGTTGATTGAACGGTTCAAGGATCCGGAGGATCCCCTCACATTTCTGATCGTCTGTGACAAGCTGCTCACCGGGTTCGATGCGCCCATCGAGCAGGTGATGTACCTGGACAAATCCTTGAAGGAACATAACCTCCTCCAAGCCATCGCCCGGGTGAACCGGAAGTATGAGAAGAAGGATTACGGCCTGATCGTCGACTATTACGGTGTTTCCGGCTTTCTACATCATGCGTTGGGGATCTTTCACGAGCAGGATGTAAAGGGAGCGATGGAGTCCATCGAGAGCGAGCTTCCCCGTCTTCAGTCCCGCCACCGGGGGGTGATGCGCTATTTCGATGGGGTGGATTCCAACAGTCTGGATGCCTGTGTCAAAGTGTTGGAGCCGGAGGATGTGCGGACGGAGTTTGAACACGCCTTTCGCCGGTTCAGTCAGAGCATGGACATGGTGATGCCCAATCCCAAGGCGCGTCCCTTTCTGGAAGATCTGAAGTTTCTGGGCAAGGTGCGCCAGGTGGCCAAGAACCGCTACCGGGATCCGGAGCTGGATATCTCCGATTGCGGCGAGAAGGTGAAGAAACTGATCGCCGACCACCTGCAAGCCACCAATGTGGAGGTCCTCCACGATCCGGTCGATATTCTCTCCAGCAAGTTTAATCAACGACTGGAGCAGGCCGCTTCCGACGAAGCGAAAGCATCGGAGATGGAACACGCCATCCGCCATGAGATCCGGGTTAAACTGGACGAAAACCCGGTCTATTACACCTCGCTGAGAGAGAAGCTGGAGCATCTGATCGAAGCTCGCCGCGAACAACGGATGGATGACAAAGAGCTGGCCCTCGCCCTGCAGCGGATGATCGACGATATGCGGGGTCAGGCGGAGGAAGCGGAAAGCCACGGCTTCTCCAGGGAGCAATATCCCTTCTACCAGCTGTTGATCCAGACCCTGGGCGAGGAAGGTTGGGAGGAACCGGAGATCAAGGAACTGACCCACGACATCACCGACATCATCCGGGAGCAAGTGGTGATCGAGTGGACGGAAAAGAAAGACGTGCAGCGTGAGATGCGAAAACAGATCAAACGTCACTTGCGAGCGGCCCGGTTCCGGGATCATCTGGAGACATTGACCCATAAGCTGATGAACCTGGCCGAGATCCATTACCGCAGATGAATCTATTGGACACCGACCGAAAGCAGCATAACGTTGGCTAGGCTTGCCACATCACCGATCGGACTACAAATTCAAGAGGATAGAACCCCCCCGGTTGAAGAATCGGGGGGGTTCCGTCAGATGGTGATGGTGGGCCCGTTTACCCGCAACCACTCTTTTCGCTTTTCGAAATCAGGGAGTACGGAACGAACGGTTTCCCAAAATTCCCGGGAGTGATCAGGCACACGGAGGTGGGCCAATTCGTGAACAACAATGTAATCGACGATGGGGAGGGGGGAGAGGATGATTTTCCAGTTGATGAGGATCCGCCCGCTTTTGGTGCAGCTTCCCCACCGGGCTTCCTGATCCTTAAGGGTCAGACCGACAGGCTGGACATCCAGCAACGGGGCAAATTGTTGGATCCGTTGTTCTATTTTGGGTCTGGCGTGGTCTTTTGCCCAGGTCATAAAGGACTTCCGCAGTTCTTCCCGCTGTTGGTCGATGGTGTAGGAGTCAGGGATCTCGGCGATGAAGCGACCCTGTTTGAAGATGAAGTGCGGAGTTTTCAATCTGGTGTTTCGATGGACTTTCAATCGATAATTCCGTCCCAGGTAGGGAAGTTTCTCCCCGCTGACAAACTCTTTGGGTCGGGCCGGTCTATGAATCTCCTTCAGTTCTGCTTGTTTCATCAGGATCCAGGGTGCTTTCTTATGAAGAATCTCTTCCATTCGTTTGAGATCGAGAGACTCGGGAATGGTCACCTGGACTCCTTTTTCCCACTCCACCGAGATGGAGACATCCTTTTTGCCCAGTTGCCGTCTAATGGTATATAAAATGGTCGAAGTGCCGTAGTCCAGTTTTCGCATGGGATGCCTCCTTTCACAGCATTGGGCCATTACTGAAGAATCTCTCTTCTCTATTATAGTGAAACAGGCAGTTTACAGCCTGTTTTTTTCTCTGAATACACGTGGCGGCCAAATGGTGGTGGACGGGGAGTGGCTAGTGCCCCTCAGCGAACATTGTGTGGAAAATTACAGATGGCAAGGATGGTGGGGATTTGATTCGCCTTTGTACCCATAGGGCACAAGTCTCGCCAAAGTCACTCCGTTCCCGGTCTCGCTATGCGCTCTTTGCAAGAGATCGGAGCCGCCCCACCCTCCCGCCCCCGCCTTGCTGAAAAACAAGATCAAAGTTGCCTGAAGGGGCACTAGGTGGTGCTCTGGGCGGTAATTCCAGTTTAGTTGGCCCTCCAATTCCGGAGATCCGCTGGTAGTCTGTCAAATTGGAAAAGGCCACCCTTGACTGGGCGGCCTTATGGTAAAATAGACCATGGTAGTAGCCAAGGGCGGGCGGCCGCACTGACCCTCGAAAGAGAGGGGGTGAGGCCATGGACCTTCTTAGCCTGATCGTCAAGATGGCTGGTGTGGTTGTTCAAACATTAGCGGTCTATGTTGCGGTTCAGGCGCTTAAAAAGAAGTAACCCGCCCCTGTGGCAAAGGTATGCGGGTTACTTCCTTGCGTACTCTGGCCGCCTGTCTGCGGCAGCTACCCGGCGGTGGGGTTTACCCTGCCGCCGTTACTATTTCTATCCACAGAATAGCACAGATATGCGTTTTTCGTCCAGTTAGTACCCATTGGAAAGCAGACATGCGGTATTTGCATGCCCTTTTCCGGGTGATGCATAGATGTATCTGAAAATCAGCGAAAGTGATTCTACTTATGCTTTCTTGTACAGGAGGAAGAAGTGAAAGAGTGGTAGGGTTCTATGGGGATTACAGCATCAAGGGATCGGGGATTGTCGGAAGGAAGCAAGAACGGACAATAGGTCGATAAAGGGATTTCAGGGGAGATTCTGGATCGGCCGGGATGGAGCGAGTCCAGGAATGTGAAGAAAGGGAGGATCGCCAGAGGGGTCTGTCCCTTCTTTTTTGAAAAGGAAACTCTGTAGAAGGACTTTTGTTTGTTGGGGATGATTTTCTACCGAACAGGCACGCGCCTGCCAATTCCTTCATATGCTGATAGCACCCTGTTTTGGGAAGCAAAGCGGAGGTGACGGCGGCGTGCCCGGTTTGTTCACGACCCTTGCGTTATTGTTCCGTGAAGTGACCCTCTTCGTCGCGTACATCAAGAACAATGCTTTTCCCCAGCCCCTGAACGAAAAAGAAGAGGAAAAGTATCTCAAGCAGATGGCCGGGGGAGACAAGGAAGCCCGCAACATCCTGATCGAACATAACCTGCGCTTGGTGGCTCACATCGTGAAAAAGTTTGAAAACACCAGTGAAGACAACGAAGATCTGATCTCCATCGGCACGATTGGCTTGATCAAAGCCATCGAGTCCTACCAGCCCAACAAAGGAACCAAACTGGCCACTTATGCCGCCCGCTGTATTGAAAACGAGATTCTGATGCATCTCAGATCCCTGAAAAAAGCACGAAAAGACGTCTCCCTTCACGATCCGATCGGAACAGATAAGGAAGGAAATGAAATTACATTGATCGATGTATTGGGGACGGATCGGGATGAGATTGTGGATACGGTTCAATTGAAGATTGAAAAGAGCAAAATCTACGACCACCTTTACATTCTGGATGAACGGGAACAGGATGTGATTCGAAACCGGTTTGGCCTGTCAGGAGGCAAAGAGAAGACCCAGCGGGAAATTGCAAAGGAACTGGGCATCTCCCGTTCCTATGTCTCCCGCATCGAAAAAAGAGCCTTGATCAAGTTGTTCCATGAGTTTTATCGGGTCGGTTCACAATAAGGAAAAAAGCACTAAAACGAGTGTCCCTAGGACACTCGTTTTTTGGTGTAAGTCGGATTTGAGGAACATTGTGAAAAACTGCTAGGTTCAATTGAAAACAGGGTCTCCTCACCTGGGGTGATCTTCAATCCGTGCTAAAGAACCGATTGAAACAATGCTTTCACATCTTCGACGCGAGTCTGTCCCGTTTCCCGATCCACGATGGATGTATAGATGTGGGGGATGATTCGTTCAGCACCGTGTTGCTCACATACCTCCACGAGATCCGGCAAAGAATCCAGATCGATTCCACCCGTCGGTTCAAAGATGCGGATTTGATGGCGGACCGCGGCTTTAACCATTTCCGCCATTTCATCTAACCTCTTTTTTTCTTCAATGGGGTAGAATTTGACCGACTCAACTCCGATCTCTGCCAGCATGGCTGCAGCTAGATCGCAGGAAACCGGCTCCCGATACATCTGGCTGACAGGTCCTGTGCAGATAAACATCTCAGATGGAGAGCGATGGCATCTCGTGCATCGGCGGCATATTCCGTCGTGCCAGCCGCTGTCTTCTCCCCGACCCGTGCTTCCCATTCGTAGCCCGCTTCGGTGACTCGATACGAAGCGAATTTCTCACTGATGACCGAGTTCTTAAGGACGAATCCTCGATCGTTCAGTGAAAAGTCAGCTTTTAACTCCTCCTTCTTATTTTAATCATGTATTCGTGATTCAAATTACAATAAACATCACGTATTCGTGATTATCTTTGAATCAGACATGTCCTGTCCGTCTCATATAGGTTTTCTTAGTCTTGATTGATCTCAAAATTTTCTTGACTAAAATTCAGAATTGCATATAATGGTTATAGTATTAAAATTTCCAAAAAAGGGGATAGTTGAGTGATCGGGAGAATTTCGGTTTTTTTGTTTTTATTTGCCTTGGTGTTGACGCCTTTGTCAGTTCCTGTTTCTGCTTCAGATCAGACTCTTTCGGAAACTGATGTCCAGGATGCAAAAGCGGATTCTATAGGAACGAAGGCTAATTGCTCTACTAATAGTAGAGGATGGCTAAACGATCCATTATGCGCTAAAAATCGTTCAACTGTTTATAAAAATAAAAACGTAGAACTGCGTATTGGGTACTGGAAGGGGAAACAGTATGGTTGGGCGAGATTGATTAAAGGAAACACGGTTGATTTTCAAGTAGATTTAAATGGTGATCGACGCGTTGATATCGGGTCTATGGTGATAAACGCTAAACCAGGAAATTACACTAAGGCTTATCCTGCTTCAAGCAGTTCGAAAGTGGCCTTTAGAGCTTGTGGAGGTAAACCTGTAACTTGTACTCCTTGGTGGTAGATGCACTGGGATGTCCCGAGCCGTCTACTATTTATAGGGGTCTCGCAAGCGTCGGAAGCGTTCAGGATTGCAAAAGCATACATGGAAAGAAGAGGACAGCTAAGGCTGTCCTCTTCTTTTGTTTACCACGAAAACTCGAATTCACAATATCGGGCTTCACCTACATTCCCCGGGAAGTAGCGGGCAGATACAGGCCCTCCTTTCAACGAAAACTTGGTTCTAGGCTATTTTTGGATGGGGAAAAACAATCCCATGATCATGGCACCCAAAATGGCGCCGCCGGTGATCGGCTTCTTATAAGCGTAAAAGAGGGCCGCCCCCGCCGTGGCTCCGATCCCTACGGGGATGGATGCCATCGCTGCAGCGATGACGATCAGGGGGCCCAGATAGCGGCCCGCCGAATTGCCAGCCCCATCATCACATCGGAACCGAAGGTGGAATTGGCAGAGTGGATGGTGTATTTGCGAATCAAGAGAATGACCAAGCCGATGGCCGCACCGATGGCCGCTCCTGTCAACAGAGCGAGGGGGAAGGAGGTGAGTGGAGCCGTTAACCCGGCGGCCAACATTAACGCAGGAATCCCAATTCCGACACCGGTTTGCAAGGCACCCCCAATGTCCAAAATTCCCACCAATGGGCCCTCCAGAATGCGGGCGAATAAGAAGCTAGCACCAAAGGCTGCGGCGGCACCATAACTTCCCCCTTTGATTCCGGCTTCCAACAAGGCCACAATCGCGATTTCGTTAAACGCACCGACATGGTAAACATAATACATATGGGTTCCTGCAAAAATCCCGGCAGCGAGGCAAGCAACAAACAGAACAAAAGCGCTCTCCGAATACCAAAAACCTTTCGTCTGCACTTCCATGTCACTTCACCTCCGAACCCACGAACTTGTGGAGATCGATCAGCCATTGGGGTATATCCACTTGAATACTGTGTAACAGTTCCACATCGAAACCGCGGAAGAAGCCGCTGAGGAGAAACAGCAAGATCACGGCTGTGACGAGGGTTTTCGTAATGCGGTTCCAACCGCTGTCGTCGACGCCTTTTCCGATCAAAATCCCGAGTACGATGCCTGGGACTGCGTTTCCCATGACCAAGTGGGCCAACCCGCCCAGAACCGTCCCCCATACCCCGGTACGTTTTCCAGCATCCATGGCTGCGATCCAAAATACAATCGGCATGATGGGGTTGATTAACCATTCGGCAGCGGGAACGAGCACTTCTGTGGCAACATTCCGCATCGAATCAGGAATGGAAGCGGCAGTGGAGTTCATGATCGCCACTACGATCATCCCAACGATTGCGCCTGCGAGGGCCATTTTTTTGGGATTGTGCAAGGTTTGCTCCACTTTTTTATTTCTCCATAGCAATGTAGCGGCTGCCCAGTTGGGAATAATCCGGTGCCCTACGTCTTGGGTGAGGGCGCCTGCACCGACCACAGAGGCCCATGAATTAAACAAAAATCCTAACCCGAAGGAAAAGTGTGAAATCGAGTCCCCTTCACAGGCATTCAATTCCCCTAAGGTACGGAATGAACCCATTCCTTGTACCGTCGGTGCGTGGAACATCCTGGCCGCTCCGGCACCGACGCCAAATCCGACCAAGGCCCCGATAATGATGGATTCCAAAATAATGATCAGGGGTTCCATACAAAGCCTCCTAAAGTATGACTTCACTCCATGCGCAAGAGATGCTGAGTTCGGGTCAAATGCCGTTCTTCCCTGGCAAAGTCAATTTTTGCAGGGTCGATCCATTGCAATCGGAGGGTGATTTTCGCTTTAATCTCATAACGGGTCCGTTGTCTGGGAAAGAAAATCCCCAGAAAACGCTCGGTGTACACTGTTTCTCTAGCCTCAATCACCTCCACGTTTTGCGGTTCGATCCGCACAGGGATCCCAGGGATCTCTTGGGCGATTTTATTTTTGATCTGTGAAAAGATTTGACTGAAAGCCGTTTCTTTCGTTTCAGCGACTCCGCTTAACGTCAACGTGTGAACCTGGGATTGATACATTCTTTAACCCCCTATGAATTTTATCAGGCGTGTTTATTAACTATATTTTGGGTGGGGAGATCGTGTTCTACCACGCTCCGGTTGCCATCCGGCAAGGATGTGAAAGCTGGTCGCTCCAAATCTTCCGATCGGGCAGGGGCAAAACCTTACGGAAGCAACACAGGGAAGATGTTGCCCCTAAACGCCCTCTCTCCAGATTTTCCGCTGGGTAGGTTGGCTACCTTAATCTAGAGCTTCAGCTCCCTTGGATTGTAGTGCCCATGGCGCAAAGGTCGCTTTGGCAGCACACGACTCCCTTCTGTCGCCTATTTTCTGGTTAATCAACAGCCCTGGATTTTTATATATTCTTCCGTGAGCCGTCTCCCCAGCTCCTCTGTATCCATGAATCCAAAGCCGATCACTTTTTTGCCTTCCCGCAGGGCGGTAATCCCGGCATCAATCGAACGAAGGCCATACTCTACGGGATATTGGTATTTGGTCTTCGCGGATAATGCCCCGGCACCCCCGCTACCGCAGAAGGAAATGCCGAAGTCCGCTTCCTCTTTCTGCATATAGTCCCCTACCTTCATATCTGCACCGATCCCTGGAATCTGAATGGGGATTCCACCTGCTGCCTCCACACCTTTGGCCACGTGCTGCCCTTTTCCCAATCGGTCTCCGATGACTACTTTCACTTTTCCTTCCATTTTCATTCCTCCTTTTAGGATGGTTCCGCTGCTGCTGTTGCCAAATGAATGGCAAGCAGCATGATTTCGGTATTGTCAATCTTCCGCCCCTTGTTTTTTCCATAAGAGAGCAGAATCTGTCGGCTGAGCTCTTTCATTTCTTCGCTGATCTGATCCCATAGCTCCTGTTCCAAGGGGGGGAGAGATTCACCTTTCTCCATTCGCCGGATCCAGGCCAACAGGTGCACACCCACCGCCAGCCAGCGTTCCTTGGAAAGAAGAAAGGGCATCGTCTCGGTCTGTGCTTGAACATTGCTCAATAACGTTTTTAATTCATTCTTTTCTTGTGCTGACATGGGTTGTTGCTTAGAAATTTCCCGAATCAGATCATCCATCATGCTTCCAAACCTTTCCCGATCGGATCGTGTAGAGTGCATTTAATTGGGGGTTTCCCACCAGCTTTTCATTTTCGGAATCGAGCAGGGGTAGGGGACGAGAAATCATTTGGAGAATGGTAAGGTCAGCGACGGTTTGTTCTTTTAATGTTCCGATTTCGTCGGCTAAGCCCAATATCTTTGCAGGCATCCGGGTAGATGCTTCTACCACCTCCTCTAAGGAGAATCCAAGGGCTAAAAATTTGTTCATCGTCGTCACCAAGCTGAATACGGGACCGTCGAAGTTCTGGCGATACAGATCACTACTGATCGAATGAAAGGGGATGTGAAGTTCCTTGGCTCTCTTCAGGGTGCGAAAGCTGAAACTGGAGCTTCCATGGCCAACGTCCAACCGTACGCCCCTCTGTAATGCCCGGTTCGCTTCCGGGATTAGCTCTCCATTCCTATCCAAGATCTCGCCGGGTTTTCCATGAAAAGCATGGGTCACCACGTCCCCTTCATCTAAAAGATCCAGGATTTCCCCCAGTTGCGGGGGACCATTTCCGATATGGACCATCAGAGGGAGTTTCATTTTTCGTGCCAGTTCCTTGGCAAGGTGCAAAGGTTTTAATCCGCTTTCCTTCACCACCGAACGGCTGATCCGAGCCTTGATCCCCCGAATCAGCGGGTATTGCCGGATCCGTGCCTCTGTCTCCTCCAGCTTCAGTTGACTCAGGTCGGCCAGCTCAGAAAGCCCATCACACAGTCCTTGGGAAGCGATGTTGATCCATAGCAGCACTTGGGTGTGGTTGCCCTCCACGACCTCTGTAAGAAAGGATGAAAAATCGCGGGATCCCGTGCTTCCGGCATCCACAACCGTGGCCACCCCTTGTGCCACCCCGATGCGATCAGCGCGGATTCCCAGTGAGGTGCGATGCTCAAATACATGAACATGGAGGTCGATCAGTCCCGGAGTGACCCAGCAGCTGGTAGCATCGATTCGCTCCTTGGCCGATGCTGACGGGATTGTACCCGGAGGGAATAAACCTACAATTTTCCCCTGATTCACCCCGATGTCCCGAACCCCCTGAAGGTGTTGGGAAGGATCCAGAAGGGTTCCATTTTGGATCAAAAGATCCATCATTCCCTCCTCCTTTCTTCACATGAAGTAACAAAGAATGGAATTGATTTCACTCTCGGGAAGGACGAAATTTTTTTCTCGCAAAATCCGCTCCAATTTAGTGCGAAGGGGTGTGGAGGGTTTGACAGTCAAGGGTGAATCCTCCACACCGGCCACGTCGTAAGTGGAACCGCAGGCGACTCGATTGGCCATCAACATCAGATGTAAAGTCAACGCTTCTGCTCTTTGCTCGTTTAGATCCTCCTTCATTTCTGACAGGATCTCCCGGCTGAGTTCAAATCCTTTACAGATCACTTCCTCGGTGAACTCTTCCATTGACGAGGGAGGGGAGGGCAGGGAGAGAGAGGTTTTTTTTCGGAGGGGATGGGAACGAAGTTGGGTAATGACCTTCTGTATGGAATCGAGGTCTTCTGGGGTAGGAATGCTGTGAACCACCACGACGGGCACCTTTGCCTTTACCTGGACCACACTGATGAGCAGATCCGGGTTCAGGGACTGAAGCTGGTTTTCCAACCCCAGCGCGGAGCAGCAGCCGATGACTTGGAGATGTCGAATTTCATGTTCCAAGATAGTTTTTAAGAATTGTGAGGTTCCCCTACCGGTTCCGCATACCACCAGCGCTTTAAACTCCCTTTTGTCCTGCATCCGCTTCAGTGAAGCGAGAAAATGAAGGGCGATATATCCGATATCCGAATCGGCGAAATGAATACCCAGTTTGGAAAAAACCTCGTGACAAGCTTGCTTCACCGCTTGGAACATATCTGGATCCGAACGGATGATATCGGAGATGAGAGGATTGGGATCCGCCACATCAGGCTGGTATTTTGATAATTTCTCTGTCAAGTGCACCAGCAAGTGCTCTTTCAAATGGACATCTCCGCGAAATTCGATATGGGTTTGCAGGCTGACCTGAGAAATCAATTCCAATGTAAAGGAATAAAAATCGCTGAGGGTCCCGTTTTTCCCAATGGGCTGGATGAGTCGGATCCCATGCCAGCAGATAAAACTTACTTCATGCTCAGTCATCTCTACTACACCCAATTGCTTGGACAGATCGGCAAGTATTTCCTCATAAACACGGAATAGTTGCAATTTTTTTAGCCCGACAATTTCGTTGGCCTCCAGCAGGACTGAACGATGGGAACGCAGACGGTGGATCGCAATCCAGAGTCGAATGCAAGTTCCGATGATCGCCTGATCTGTAAAGCCCATCCCTGCGTGTTTTTCCGATTTTTCCGCCATCTCTTTGACCGCTTGGAAGAGAGACCGAATATCCTGGTGGGACAAACGGAATTTTTCCATGACCCAGGCCACCTTCAAGGGAACCTCATTGCCCTGAATGATCCCCTGGACGATCTCAAACATATAGCGTCCGCTAAGTATTTCTTGCAGAATATTTTCCAATACCAAACGTCGGTTGATTTCCGTTGCGGTCAACTGAATGCCGGACCGACTGCGTTCCACAATCACATTCCAGTTTTCCAGAAAGCTTTCTGCCATGGACAGATCGGTCACCACAGTATTTCTGCTGACATTCAGTTTTTTCGCCAAATCCTTGATTTTGATTGGATCATCTCGTAACAATAGTACCAACAGTAGCTGTTGCATCCTTTCTTGCGGATGGAGGAGGAGATCGACTCTTTCGGGATTCATTAAAAGGTTTTGCAATCGGTTTGGGTCGTGGATGTCCTTGTCAATCCAGATCCCTTTATTCGGCTGAGATTGCAGTTGGACCTGATGCTGTTGCAACCAAGAGCGAACCGATTCCAGATCATATTTCACGGTTCGCTCACTCACCTGCAATTCCCGGGCTAACTCTTTAATCCGGACAGGACCCCGCGATTCTAAAATCATGCAAATCAATTGATAAGACCGTGATGTTAAATGCATGATTTACCTCCTATCGGGGTGGCGATGGTTCATAGGAAATTATATGACAGCGCTTTCATTTATTGAAGAACGAATTCTTTCACTATGAATTGGTGCAGCTTTTGATACATTTCACTGCTCGGATCCGGAATCGGATGATGAAAATCCAAGTCGCGAACAGGACAAAGTGGGACAAAGTTCACACCTTTTATTTCGGAGTCTATTGTTTCATAATAAGACTTGTGGGACTGTTTCAGGCTTTATCCATCGGATGAGCCTGATTCCATCATCAGAAGAAAGAAGTTGAAACGATTGAGCCAAGATAGAAAGACAATCCAGGAGATCCCTTATTCGGTACTCGATCTTTCCCCGATTATCCAGGGAGGCACACCTGCTCAATCTCTGCAAAACACCTTGGATTTAGCCCGTCATGCGGAAAACTGGGGATATACCCGTTACTGGGTGGCTGAACACCACAACATGCCAGGGGTCGCCAGTGCAGCGACATCCGTCGTGATCGGGCGGGTAGCAGCGGAAACGGAAAAAATCCGGGTGGGTTCCGGTGGGATCATGTTGCCCAATCATGCTCCCTTGATGATCGCAGAACAGTTTGGAACCTTGGAATCCCTGTTTCCCGGTCGGATCGATCTCGGTCTCGGACGGGCGCCGGGGACGGATCAACTGACGGCACGGGCTCTGCGCCGGGACGGCAGGAGCAGTGGTCAATTTTTCCCTGAGTTGTTAGCAGAATTACGGGGTTATTTCGCTGGGAAAAACCCGGTACGGGCTTTTCCTGGGGAGGGATCGGACCTCCCGATCTGGTTGTTGGGCTCTAGCGATTTCAGTGCCCGATTAGCTGCGGAGCTGGGATTGCCCTTCGCTTTTGCCAGCCACTTTTCCCCCGAATACACCGTGCCGGCTCTTCGCCTCTATCGGGAAAACTTCCAGCCCTCAGAGGTATTGGATGAGCCCCACGCGATGATTGGAATCAATGTGATCGCAGCGGATGAGGAAGAGGAGGCTCATCGGTTGAGCACTTCGATGCTGCAGCAGTTTATCAGTATGGTGCGGAACCGGCCAGAACCCTTGCAACCGCCGGTAGAGGATATAGATGCCATCTGGAACGAATATGAGCAGGCAGCCGTCACCAGACAGTTGGCCGGCTCCGTGATCGGAGCTCCCCAGACGGTTAAAGAAGGCTTGCAACAATTATTAGATGAAACCCAGGCGGATGAAATAATGATCAATGCCGCGATTTTTGATCATGCCGCCCGCCTGCACTCCTTTGAACTGGTGTCTGAGATCTTCAAGGGAAGTCGTTAATTCCATCTCATCATCCAATAGGAGGGATTCAGATGAAAGTAACCGTGATCGGTGCCAACGGAAAAATTGGTAGACATCTCGTTCGACTGCTGGGAAAAAGCGATCATCAGGTACGTGCGGTGATCCGCAATGAAGAACAACAGCCGGATATGGAGAAGTTGGGTGCCGATGAGGTCGTGGTGGCGGATCTGGAAAAAACCGTGGATCACGCTGTGGCAGGATGTGAAGCCATCGTCTTTACAGCGGGTTCCGGTGGCCATACCGGAGGGGATAAAACGCTTCTGGTCGACCTGGACGGCGCCTTCAAAACAATCGATGCGGGTGTCGCCCAGGGTGTAGAGCGTTTTATCATGGTCAGCTCGATGATGGCGGATCGGCCGGAGCAGGGTCCCGATAAAATGAGACACTATTTTGTGGCTAAAAACCGTGCCGATGAACGGTTGCGGGCCAGTGGCCTCAATTACACCATCATCCGTCCCGGCCACTTGACCGACGACTCGGGAAAGGGAACCATATTGATTCCAAAAAATCAAGAAACCTACGGGGAGATTCCCCGCGCTGACGTCGCTGCCGTGATTGTGAAATCTCTGCAGAAAGAGCCTACTTACCGCCGCACCTTCGACCTGCTGACCGGGAATACCCCGATCTCCCAGGCCCTGGATTCCCTCTGATTTAGAGTGGTGGAAAGGTACTGGCTCTTCTACCCAACGAGATAGAACCTAAATGAAACCCCCGGCTTCCCAGTTGAATGGGAGCCGGGGGTTTGGTGCTCATTATCTAAAACAACCGGAGAATGTAGCCCAAGAGGAGCCCCACCACGCCGAAGTCGGTGTCGCCAAAGGTGGTGTTTTCGAAGCCTAGATCTCCGAGAATGGGAAGCAGTAGAGCTGGCAGAAAGCTAATTAAGAGTCCGTTGACGATCGCCCCCAGGATCGCCCCTCTTCTGCCGCCGGTGGCGTTACCGAAAACTCCGGCAGTGGCACCGGTAAAGAAGTGAGGAACCAGTCCCGGAATGATCAGGGGGGCTCCGATCGCCCCCAGAATGCCCAGTCCGATCAAACCTCCGAGGAAACTGCATAAGAAACCGAGAATGACGGCAGTGGGAGCGAAATTGAACATTACCGGACAATCCAGTGCCGGTTTGGCATCGGGAACCAATTTTTCGGCGATGCCCTGGAATGCGGGAACAATTTCCGCCAACATCATCCGTACCCCCGCTAGGATGACGTAGAGACCCGCTGCAAACATCAAGGCTTGCATCAGAGCGAACATCACATAATTTTGGCCTTCCGCTACTTTGGCGGTCACGTCAGGTCCTGCGGCCAGCACGACGACCAGATAGACCAGGATCATGGTCAAGGCAGTGGAAACCGTGGTGTCCCGCAGAAAGCCGAGCCCTTGCGGCAACTTGATATCTTCCGTCGACTTCTTAGGATTTCCGAGCCATTTTCCTATCAAGCCTGCAGAAATGTAACCAAAGGTGCCAAAGTGTCCGATCGCCAGATTATTATCTCCGGTGATTTTTCGAACAAAGGGTTGGGCCAAGGCAGGCATGACAGCCATCAATAATCCCAGAATGAGCGAACCGATCAGAATCGCTGTCATTCCGCTGATTTGTGCTGTGGACAGCACCAGGGACAAAAGGCAAGCCATGAAGAAAGCATGATGACCGGTCAGGAACACATATTTGAAAGGCGTAAATCTGGCGATCAACAGATTGAATACAAAGCCGAGGCTCATGATAATCGCTGTCTGTTGACCCAATGTTTTGACGGTGACTCCGACGATGGCTTCATTATTAGGGATCAGTCCCCGAATGCCGAATCCTTTATTCAAAATCTCTCCCAGAGGGTTCAGGGATTGGATAAGCCGAGGCAGCCTGGCGCCACTGGAACTCATCCGCTTTCAGACACAGGCCATAACCTGACGGATCAGGCGGATCTTGTACTCCTGGATAACCTCCTCTGTGTGGGCTAAATCTTTGCGAATGGTACCGCGGAGACCCCCAGTTCATGAACTAAATCATCGATTCGGGGGCGGCGGGTAGTCTATCTGTATCACAATCGGGCCGATGCTACTGGAGATCAGCAGGTGACGGAGACCTACACCTTTGACGACGTTCAGCAGGCGATCCAAGAACTGGAACGCGTGGTGAGCAAACTGACCGGTACCTTCGGTGGGAAGCGGATCTTCATCACCGCGGATCACGGGTTTTTGTATCAGCACTCTCCAGTGAAAGCAGACCGGTTGGCTGAGCGGGTGGAGGGGAAAGTGACCGAGTAACACCGCCGTTTTGCCCTCGGTCGCGATTTGACGACGCCTGCAGGGTCCTAACGTGTCTCTCTCGATTATTTGGATCTCGATCTGGAGGCAGTGGTGGCCAAGGGATTGAACCATTTCAAAGCGGGAGGTGGAATGAAGTTTGTCCACGGTGGGGCGATGCCTCAGGAAGTAGTGGTTCCCGTGATCCAATATCGGGAGATTCACGGCCAAGGGCGGAAAAAGGAGGAAGCCTATGTGGATGTCCGGGTGGCGATGCGCTCCAAGGTGATCACTCACTACCAGTTTCACGTCCTCTTTTTCCAGGAACAGAAGGTGTCCCGAGAGTTCCGTCCCCGCCATCTGCGAGCGGCTTTTTACAAAGGGGAGGAACGGATCTCCAATGAAATGACCCTCGTCTTTGACAGCGACCGGGAAGCACCGGAGCGCCACCGGGAGATCACCTTTACACTAGTGGAAGGAAGGGACTTCCTAGGCGAGCCCTGCATCCTACGGTTGGAAGACGTCACCGGCGCAAAGACGGAGCTGTACGTGGAAGAACCCTTTGAGTTGAGAGTGTATGATATCTGAAATGAAACAAGCAGACCTGGGTCCCAAAGGGGCCAAGGTCTTTTGTTGAATCGCATAGATGCTTTTGATGAAATAACTTAAGCGCCTCACTTATTTTCCCGCCTTGAAATTTGACTCACATTTATCGGACATGATATTTTTAGCTTATCTGAAACATTATCGGACTTTTGGAGCCAAATGGAGGGATCCCTGTTGAGTATCGGGAAAGAAGATCTTCACAGGCTTGTGGATCGCTTGCGTGAGCAAGACAAAAAAAGCGCATACGACTTTCTTCGCTACTTGATCGACCGACAGCAGAATCAGCGGAATCCTTACCACCACATTGACCAGTTAGAGCCGGAAGATGTTCCCTTTAACCAAGAGGAACAGGAGCAGTTCGACAGTGATGATGAGGAAACCGTCTCTCTGAAGGATTTAAAGCGTGAGCTCAAGTTATAAGGTTGAGTTGAAACGGCCGGCATCCAAGTTCCTTGCCAAGCAGGATCGCCCGACACAAAAACGGATCATTCAGGCGCTGGAGGGGTTGGAGAAGACTCCGCCGGAGGGGGATATCAAGCCGATGAAAGGACAGCCCGGCCTTTATCGGCTCCGGATGGGTACATACCGAGCCGTTTACGAAGTGGATTACTCAGAGCAAATCGTTCATATAAAAGTGATCGGAAACCGTGGGGATGTTTATAAGGGATGAGAGCATGAAAAAGCTGATCCTAGCCTTGAAGGATCAGCTTTTTGATTTATTTCCACTCTAAAGGTAAATACTACACGTATCTCGGACTAGCCCCATTTTTGAATACCGCAACAAGGCTGTATATCTCGATAAACTGGGGGATTTAACGCAGGAATTCGTGTCATAGAAGAGGTGTGGGCCAAGAAAGCCAGTGGCCATGATGTTCAGTTTTTTCGCTTTTGCTGAGACTCCCAACCATCTATCACAATCGTTGGAAGTACCTCTTTCGGGGCACACTTAAGGGTACCTTTACTACCATTCATCCTCTAAGCAAGAAAATATGATCCGGCGACTCTTTCCATAGAAAGAGTCGCCGGATTTTTTTGTGATCCCTTTTTCATTTCCAAGAGCATTCAAAGGTCTCGATAAAGCGGAGGGCGCTTTTGGAGAGGTGGCGGTCCTTGAGCCATATCACTGCAGATTCAGAGGTGATTTCAGTCTCTTGAATTTCCAATACCTTCACTCCTTTGGTGAGGAACATAAACAGTGTGGATTTCGGCAGTAAAGTGACACCGACCCCAGCGTTAACGAGGGAAAGGAGCATGGTGGCATCGGGACACTCGCAAACCACCTGGGGTTCAAATCCCTGTGCTCGAAATTGATCCACGATGATCTCATATTGCCCGACGCCACTGATTCGGTGCAGGAGCAACAATGGCATTTGGGCCAGATCCTCCATCGGGATCTGTTTTTGTGTCGGAGAGATCCAGGATTCAGGCAAGACAGCCACATATTTTTCATTGGGCAATGGGAGGTAAGCGAAATGGTTCATCGCCAGGGGCAGTCGGACAATGGCCAGCTCAATATCCCTATTTTCCAAGTACTGAGCCAGTTGAAAAGAATCACCTTCTCTGAACTCAAAGGTGACCTGGGGATACTCTTTCCGAAAGAATTGAACCCGCTCCGGAATATATGCGAAACAGGATTTGACGCATCCGACAGATAACATCCCGCGGAGACCTTGCCCGATTTCCTTTACCTCTGAAAGGGTCTCCTCAAATTGATGTAACAGGGCTTGTGCTTTTAAATACAGGGTTTTGCCGGCTTCCGTCAATTCCATCTTTCGTCGGTTTCGTTCCAGTAACGGCGTACCGATCTCATTTTCCAGCATTTTAAGGGATTGGCTGAGGGGTGGTTGCGCCATATGAAGCTTTTTAGCTGCGCGCGTCACCTGTCCTTCCTGAGCGATGGTGACAAAGTAGCGCAATTGTTTTAAATCCAATGCTCTTCCCCCATTCATAGACATCATCGATATCCTTTGAATATAGAAGAGAGATAAAATACATATTTTTCAGATATTATATCACGTGGTAGACTTTAAAGGGCAAGTGAAAAAAAGAGTGACTCTAGGCTCGGAACAATTCGGAATGAACTGAATGTAGGGGGGAGTGCTTTGTTGCTGGGGATGGAGGATCCGGTGATTACATTGGTTTGGGTTGGCACGGTGTTGTCGGCTGTCGGTTGTGTTCTTTTCGGAGCCATCGCTTGGAATAAGGGGGGAGACGGTTCAAAGTGAATCTGACCGTTTTGATTTCCATTATCCTCGTCTATTTTGCCATCATGTCTGGCTTGGCTTACTACGGATATAAACAGACGCAGACGGAAGCCGATTATTTATTAGCGGGACGCAATGTCCACCCAGTGGTAATGTCCCTGTCATACGGGGCAACCTTTATCAGCACTTCTTCATTGATCGGTTTTGGTGGGGTGGCTTCACAATATGGCTTCTCTCTTTTATGGTTGGCCTTCTTAAACATTGTTTTGGGGATTTTTGTGGCCTTTGCCGTGCTGGGGACACGGATTCGCAAACTCTCTGCCGATCTGAATGCCTACACCTTCTCCTCCTTTTTGGGAAAAAGGTATGACTCTACATCTATCACGGTGTTTTCAGGGGCCATGATCTTTCTGTTCATGCCCGCCTATACCAGTATTGTTTTGATCGGTGGGGGAAGATTTCTGCAGGAAACATTGGGGATTGATTTTAATATTGCTCTGCTGGTATTAGCTATAATTGTCGGTTTCTATGTATTTAGTGGTGTGGGCTGAAAGCAGTAATGTACACCGATGCCTTTGCTGCGCTGGTCATGCTGGTCATGATGATCATGCTGTTGTTTGGAACTTATCAGCAGGTGGGCGGAGTGGTCGCAGGACACAGCAGTTTAACCGAGTTGAAACCGCTTATTCCTGAATCCCTCGTGGAACAAGGTCACCGGGGTTGGACCGCGATGCCGGAGGGGGGATCCCCCTTGTGGTGGACGGTGGTGAGCACTCTGATTATGGGGGTGGGTATCGGGGTGTTGGCCCAACCGCAACTGGTGATGAGGTCGATGACGGTGAAGGATGATCGTTCCCTCTATCGTTCCGTCTTGGTCGGAGGTATTTTTATATTCTTCATGACTGGCGCCGCTTATATGATCGGGCCCCTCAGCAATCTGTTTTTTTACGAGACACAAGGAGAGATCGCCATCCAAGCGGTGGGCAACAATGTAGATCTGGTGATCCCAACATTGATTAATCACATGATGCCGGTCTGGTTTATTTATCTGTTTACACTGACAGTCATATCGGCGGCCATTTCAACAATCAGCTCCTTGATCCATGTTCAGGCCGCTTCCTTCAGTGAAGATATCTTAAAAACATGGGGCATCGGGAAGGGCAAAGTGAGTCTCTCTCGGTTAGGTGTGGTGATTGGGATGGCGGCAGCAGTGATCTTAGCTTATATTCTGCCAGGGGGAGTGATTGCCCAATCTACAGCTTTCTGGTTTGGTATTTGCGCCGCTGGTTTTTTGCCAGCGTTGCTCGGCGCGCTTTATTGGAAAAAGGCATCCCGAGCCGGTGCCAATGCGAGTGTGGTGGTCGGTTTTGCGGTGAGTGTATTAGGCTTTCTGTTTTTTCATGAAAAGGAGGCGGCGGCCTTCGGATTATCCCGTGCACTTTTCGGGAAGGAAGCGTTGCTCGGCTTTCCCATGACTCACATCGACCCACTGATTTATGCTTTGCCGGCTTCAACGGCGGTCTTCATCCTGGTGAGCCTGGCAACGGGTGTGAAAATGAAGCGACAAAAAGGGAAGGCTTCCGTTGCTCAATAGTATATATTTTCGATATGTAAAAGCGATGAATTAGATATTTCCGGTATATCTGATGATTCTGTTATATTGGAATTGAAGAACAGGATCAACATTCAGGGAGTGAAGGATTTGGATATCCAAGAAGTGAAACAACGTCTCCGCGGTTCGGTGGCGCCGATTGTCACCCCCTTTAATGAAAGCGGATCCATTGACTTCCATACTTTGGAGTCGCTGATCCACTGGCACATCGAAAGCGGAAGCCATGGGATCTCCGTGACGGGGACGACGGGAGAGCCGAGCTCACTCACCCGGGAAGAGCGGGTGCAAGTGATGGAAACCGCCGCCAAAGCAGTGAAGGGGAGAGTGCCCTTTGTTCCAGGAACGGGTTCAACCAATCATGAAGAAACCCTGTATCTGACTAAGAAGGCACAGGAGATCGGGGCAGATGCGGCACTGGTGATCGTCCCCTATTACAATAAACCCTCCCAGCACGCCCTTTATCAACATTTTAAAAAGGTTGCCGCCGCAGTGGATATTCCCATCATCATCTACAACATTCCGGGACGTACCGCAGTCAATATGGAAGTGAAAACCCTCGCCAGGCTGAATGAAGATTGTCCCAATATCATCGGGGTCAAGGAATCCAATAAGGATTTTGAACATGTCAACCGTGTGCTGTTAAACTGTGGCCGGGATTTTCTGCTGTTTTCCGGGATTGAGCTGCTGTGTTACCCGATGCTGACCATTGGCGGTGCCGGGTCGATCTGTGCCACAGCCAACGTCGTGCCTGGCAAAGTGGCCGAAATGCACGATGCCTGGTTTAAGGGAGATGGGAAACGGGCGCAGGATCTTCACTACGAGCTGATGCCCCTCAACGATGTCCTCTTTAAAGATACGAATCCGGCTCCGTTAAAAGCGGCGATGGGCATGATGGGAAAAATCAACCCAACATTGCGTCTGCCAATGGATCTGCCGACGAAGGAACTGCAAACCGAGATTCGTGAAGTATTGGAGAAATACAGTGAGATCACGGTGAAGGCGGGCGTCCAGTAATCACCTGACGAAGGAGTGGAAAGGATGGCACAACAGGCAGAAGAGATCCGAGATCGCGTGATCCGACAACATACCCAAGATGTCCGGCATTATATCAACGGGCGCTTTGTGGATGCGGATTCAGGGAAATCCTTTGCAAATCTGAACCCCCTGACTCAGGAGAGGATCAACTGGGTCTCGGAAGGGGGCCAAGCGGAGATCGACCGGGCGGTGGCGGCGGCCCAGGAAGCCTTTCAACAGGGGCCCTGGGGAAAGATGAAGGTGAGTGAGCGGCTTTCCTATCTTTACAAAATCGCTGACATCATCGACGAGCACATCGATGAGATCGCACCCCTTGAGTCCTATGATACCGGTCTGCCTATCAGTCAAACCAAAAACATGGTGGCTCGATCTGCGCAAAACTTTCGCTTCTACGCTGAAATGGTGAATAGCCGCATGGTGGGCGAGGCTTATCAGGTAGACGATGAATTTCTCAACTACACGATTCATAAGCCCATCGGTGTGGCGGGGCTGATCACTCCCTGGAATGCCCCCTTTATGCTGGAAACATGGAAGATCGCACCTGCCCTCGCCACTGGAAACACCGTAGTGCTGAAGCCCGCTGAGTGGTCGCCGCTGACCGCCAACCGACTGGCGGAACTGATCGATCAAGCGGGATTGCCAGAGGGTGTGTTTAATGTGGTGCATGGATGGGGTGAAAAGGCGGGGGCAGCCCTTGTCGCTCATCCCGATGTCCAGCTGATCTCTTTTACAGGTGAAACCGCCACCGGTTCGGAAATCATGAAAAACGGGGCGGACACCTTGAAGCGGGTCTCCATGGAGCTGGGGGGGAAATCGCCGATCATCGTGTTTGATGATGCGGATTTGGATCGTGCCTTGGATGCTTGCATCTGGGGAATCTTCTCCTTTAACGGTGAACGCTGTACGGCCAACTCCAGACTGTTTGTCCATGAACAGATTGCGGAGCGCTTTATTCAAGCATTGAAGGAGCGGCTCCCTCACATCGTGGTCGGAGATCCCATGGACGACCGCACCCAGGTCGGGCCCTTAATCCATCAAACACACTATGAAAATGTGAAACGATACCTGGAGATTGCCCGGGAGGAAGGAGCCGAGATCGTGAGTGGCCAGGTTCCTCAGGCCTATAAACAGGGGAACTTTGTACCGCCCACCCTGATCCTCAACCTCACTAACGACCAGACAGCGGCTCAGGAAGAGATCTTCGGCCCGGTGTTGACGGTGATGACTTTCAAGGAAGAAGCAGAAGTGATCAAAGTGGCTAACGATGTCAAATATGGGCTGGCGGGGTATGTATGGACCCAGGATATCCAACGGGCACATCGTGTGGCCCAAGCCGTGGATACAGGCATGTTCTGGATCAATTCACAAAACGTCCGGGATCTCCGCATCCCCTTCGGCGGTTCCAAAGCGAGCGGCATCGGCAGAGAAGGCGGTCATTATGCTTTTGACTTCTACACGGAAACACAGGTGATCCATGTGGCTTTGGGGGAACATCGGATTCCCCAGTTTGGAAAAAAAGCGAGTCCTTGAGGGGGAAAAGGGATGCCTGCCAAGACGGGAAAACAGTATATCGAGCGTTTAAAAAAAGCGAAAAACAATGTCTATATTCATGGGGAACGAGTGGAAGACGTGACGGAACACCCGGCATTTAAAAATGTGGTGGGTTCCATGGCCAAACTGTATGACCTGCAGTATGAAAAACCGGAAAAAATGCTCTATCCCTCTCCGAGCACTGGGGAGATGGTGAGTAAAACCTTCATGCAACCAACGACAATCGAGGAGTTGATCGAGCGCCGTGAAGCCATCATGGAGTGGCAAAATTTCACCCATGGGTTGCTGGGGCGTTCTCCCGATTACTTGAATGCCGATGTGATGGCCATGGGAGCCGCCCATCCCTTTTTTGCCGAAGGAGATCCCCGATTTGGGGAGAACGCCAAAAGGTATGCGGAGTATGCCCGTGAAAATGATCTGAGCCTGACCCACACCTTGATTCACCCCCAAGTCAACCGGGCCAAGGCACAGCATGAACAAAAAGATGCAAATGTCGCCCTCCATGTGGTGGAAAAAAACGAGGATGGAGTCGTGGTGGACGGCATCCGCCTGCTGGCCACCCAGGCGGGAATCACCGATGAGATCATTGTGTTTCCCTCGACGGTCAAAAAATCAGGTGACAAAGAAGACCCCTATTCCCTCGCCTTTGCCATTCCCAATCATACACCGGGATTGAAGTTTTTCAGCCGCGAATCCTTTGTATACAGCCAGAATGAATATGATCATCCCTTAAGCTCCCGCTTTGAAGAAGGAGACGCGATTGTCTCTTTTGACCATGTTCTCGTTCCCTGGGATCGCATTTTTGTGCTGGAGGATTCCTCGATCTGCAATCGCGCCTTCCGGGAAACCAACGCGGTGGTTCATATGTCGCATCAAGTGGTGGCCAAGGATATTGCCAAAACGGAATTTATCCTCGGTGTGGTGCTCAGCGTGATGGATGCGATTGGGATTGATGGATTTCAACATGTCAAAGACAAAGGCACGGAAATCATGCTGATCCTGGAGACGATGAAATCCCACTTATTTCGGGCGGAACACCATGCTCAACTGGATCGATGGGGGATGATGACTCCCGATTTCGCCGCCTTGGATGCCGCTCGCAACTGGTTTCCCCGTGTCTATCCGCGCATGGCGGAAATCCTCCGAGTCCTTGGGGCTTCTGGGATGATGGGCATTCCGACTCAGGCTGATTTTGCAAACGAAGAGATCGGCCCCACGCTTCATCGGGCCACTCAGGGAAAAAACATAGAGGGTTATGAACGGGTGCAACTTTTCCGCCTGGCCTGGGATCTGACCCTAAGTGCCTTCGGTAGCAGGCAAACCCATTATGAATATTATTTTTTCGGGGATCCGATCAAAATGGGCATGGCCTACTTTGACAGCTACGACAAAGAGCCGTACAAAGAAAAAGTGCGGGAATTGCTTCAATCTACAGTCCGACCCCAATGGAAGACGGTTCGGGCATAAGGGGGGATTCAGGTGGAGAAGTTTAATATTCTTCGTGCGGGAAGAGCGGTCATCCGTGTCACAGATTTGGACGCCGCCCGCCGCTTTTATGTCGATGGGCTCGGCTTCGTGGAAACGGAAGCGAAGGAGGATTGCATCTATTTGCGGGGGCTGGAAGAACATCTCCATCACAGTTACGTTCTGAAAAGAGCAGCCCGCCCTGGCGTGGAAGTGATCAGTTACAGAGTGATGCAGGAGTCGGATTTGGATCGGATCGCTTCGTTTTTTGCAGAGAAAGGATTGCCAGCCCAATGGTTGGAAGAGGGGAGTCAGCATGGGATCGGGCGGGCACTCCGAGTACAGGATGTTTCCGGGATCCCCCTTGAATTTTACTATAAAATGGAGCGAGTAGAGCGAAAACTGCAACAGTTCGACCTGTACAAAGGCTCCCGTATGCAGCGAATCGATCATTTTAACTGTATGGTGCCGGATGTGAAGAGCGCTCATGATTTTTACATCGAGGAGCTGGGATTCCGTTGCTCGGAATATACAGAGACCGAGGAGGAGCAGATCTGGGCTGCTTGGCTACACCGGAAGCCTACGGTCCACGATGTGGCCTTTATGAATGGGAAGGGTCCCCGGCTCCATCATGTCGGGTTCTGGCTCAGCGATCCGGTGAGTGTGATCCACACCTGTGATGTGCTCGCTTCTCTTGGCTATGCCTCCCATATTGAGCGGGGACCGGGTCGGCACGGATTGTCCAATGCATTTTTCCTGTATCTGCGGGATCCTGACGGTCATCGTGTGGAGTTGTACACGGGGGATTACTTTACGGGAGATCCCGACTTTCAACCGATTCGCTGGGATTTGGATGATCCCCGCCGCGGGACTTTCTGGGGGCACCCAGCCCCATCCAGCTGGTTTGAGGAAGCCACTCCGTTTATCGATCCGGACCACAGCGGACAGGAAGTCGCGCTGAAGGATGCGATCCTCGCACAGCGACAGCCCAATTTTGTGACCTGATCAACCACTTCACGGCTTCAGTTTCAGGTGAGGGAGCAAAGGAGATGTCATTTTCATGGATGACCGACACTTTCGGAATGCGATGGGCCGTTTTGCTACTGGTGTGACCGTCATCACCACTCAGGTCGAGGATGAAGTGCACGGAATGACAGCGAATGCTTTTATGTCCGTTTCCCTGAATCCAAAATTGATTACCGTTTCTGTCGATCACCAGGCGCACATGCATAAAAAATTAAAGAAATCCAAGGGATTTGCCGTCAGTATTTTATCCAAAGAACAACGGGATATTTCGATGCATTTTGCAGGGCAAAAACTAATGGATGAGGAAATCGATTTTGACTTTGTCGCAGGTGTACCTGTGATTCCGGATGCCTTGGCGACGGTGGTCTGCAATGCCCACAGTTCTCACGATCTAGGTGATCACACCTTATATGTCGGCGAAGTGATCGAGATCGGTTTGCATGAAGGGGATCCCCTCACCTTTTTCGCTGGGAGATACGGTTCCCTCACTGAGCAGTGAAGATCCCGTTTGTAGCCAGGATGGGGGAGTGAAGTAGGATGAGCAAGGGGAAAATCAAAATTCAGGGGGTGCCCTTCGTTGAGGAAGTAGAGGTCCATCCCAAAGGAGGGACGGTTGGATTCCAGGGCACCAGCTATCCGATCCAGGAGATGGCTGTGGATGCCCCCGTCTCGGGAAGGGTCTATGGTACACTGCTCAATTACAAAGGGGCACTGGCGGAGTTGGGGGAAGCGGTGCATCAGCCCCCGTATCATCAGCCGCCCATCGCCCCTGTTCTCTATATCAAGCCGCAAAATACACTCATAGGACACGGACAGCCGATTCCGATGCCTGAGGATGCTTCCGAACTGGAAGTGGGTGCGGCCCTGGGGGTGGTCATCGGTCGCAGGGCCACTCGTGTGAGTGAGGCGGAGGCTTTGCATTATGTGACAGGGTATACCGTGGCCAACGATGTGAGTATTCCCCAGGACAGCTTTCATCGGCCGCCGGTGATGCAAAAGGCCCGCGACGGCTTTTGTCCCTTAGGCCCCTGGGTGATCCAACATCATGCCGTGGCGAATCCTGATGCACTGGGGGTGCGTGTCTTTATCAATGGGGAACTTCGCCAACAGAACACTACCGGAAATCTGATTCGATCGGTGGCCCGCTTGATCGCCGATGTGACGGAGTTTATGACCTTAAATGAGGGGGATGTGCTGTTGGCTGGTGTGCCAGAGGGCGCTCCCTTGGCAAAAGTGGGGGATCGGATTCAAATTGAAATCGATCATGTCGGCAGTCTGGAAAACACGATTGTTGAAGGTAGAGGGGTGGCAGCGGGAGGGGGGACATGATGAGAAAAGCGCGTGTAGCCTTTGGTGGGGCGATCCATGAGGCCTTCGATGTAGAGGGTGGAATTCAATTGGATGATGGCCGTTGGGTGGAGGAGCACGAGGTGGTCTGGTTGCCTCCAGTGGAACCGCGTACCGCATTCGCTCTGGGTTTAAACTATGCGGATCATGCCAAAGAGCTTTCATTTCAAGCACCCAAAGAACCCCTTGTTTTTTTGAAAGGGCCCCACACTTTTGTGGGACACCGTGCCCAAACCCGTCGTCCCGCCGATGTGACGTACATGCATTATGAGTGTGAATTGGTTGTCGTCATCGGTCGCACGGCGAGGAACATTCGAGCAGAAGATGCCTATGATTATGTGGCGGGGTACACAGTGGCCAATGATTATGCGATCCGGGATTATCTGGAGAACTATTACCGGCCCAACCTCAGGGTGAAAAACCGCGACGCCGGTACGCCGATCGGTCCCTGGTTGGTCGATGCGGAGGATGTCCCCGATCCGATGAATCTAAATCTACGAACCTATGTAAACGGAAAATTAACGCAGGCAGGGACCACGGGAGAGATGATTTTTGGCATTCCCCGCTTGATCCAATACCTGAGTGGTTTGATGACCTTGAGTCCCGGAGACATCCTATTGACCGGAACGCCAAAAGGGTCGGTGAATACAGCTGTAGGGGATGAAGTGGTGACTGAAATCGAAGGCATCGGGCGCCTGGTCAATACCATTGTAGGGGATGAAGCTTTTTCAATACGTGCGTAAGAGCCGGGAGGGGAAACAGGGATGCCCCATTTCATTGTGGAGTATACAGATAACCTCCAGGGGGAGGCGGACATTGCCGGGTTGTTGAAAAAGGTAAACCAGGTGTTGATTTCACACCGGGATCTGTTTCCCATCGGGGGGATTCGTTCCAGAGCGATCGAGCTTCACGATTATCGCATCGCGGATGGGGCGGAAGAGGATGCTTTCGTCCATGGGACATTGAAGATCGGCCCGGGTCGTTCACCAGCAGACAAACAGGCGGTGTGCGATGGATTGTTCGCTGTGATGGAAGAGCATTTCGCGGACCTTTTTCATACCCGATATTTGGCTCTGTCGATGGAATTATCTGAGTTCTCCAATCCCACGTACAAGCGGAACAATATTCATACCCGCTTTAAAAAGTAGTCTTTCGCCCAAGAAGGGGTGACAAAGGCGTTTCAATCTCATTGACATCACTGGAGCCCGGTATCCGACCGGGCTCCAGTGGCGTGATCCTCATGTCATACAACCGGTGTTTAACAGATCTACTGGGCAGGGGGAGGATGTCTAGAAGTGTTGTGAAAAAATCCTGCACAGGTGGGGTGGGAGTTTCCTATGGAGGGACCTCCCCTTCCCACCATCCCAGATCGATGTAAATTATAACGCTTCTAGGTGGATGGAAGAGTAAATGTAAGTGATTGCCCTTTCCAACCGATCCCCATTTGTTGAAATGAGAGATTTCGCCCCTGATTGCGAGGGATATGGGGAAGTCTCTTTTTTATTTGACGGTGGAGATGGCATGCTTATAGATCATACTCTGTTTTCCGGAGAGTGTGTGGATTAAAACGACATATTTATCGAATGATTGGACAGTTCCTTTGATATGAATCCCATTCACAGTGATGACGGTGCATTCCACCTGAGACTCCTGGAAGCGTTGTAACTGACGGTCTTGACTGAACTCCGGGGCGACTTGCTGATTATTCATCGATTATCCCTCTCTCTTTTTCATAGGATCATCCTTATCATACTACAAAAAGACTTCCTGATGTTGGATATTCCGGAGAGCGAAAAAGGGACTTCATCACTGATTGGAAGGTTCTTCTCAAGCTAGTGTCCCCTTAGAGAACATTGTGTGGAAAATCACAGAAAGGTAAGGATGGTGGGGATTTGATTCGCCTTTGCGCTCTTTGCAAGAGATCGGAGCCGCCCCACCATCCTGTCTCCGCCTTGCTGAAAAACAAGATCAAAGTTGCCTGAAGGAGCACTAGTTTTCGTGTTACGTGCGTACTTGGCAAATGAAGTGCATTTGTGGCCACATGGTAGGTTTCTGTTTGAGCTAGGGCTGTTGATTAACCAGAAAATGGGTGGCGGAAGGGAGTCGTGTGCTGCCAAAGCGACCTTTGCACCACAGGCACTACAATCTCGATAGCAAGGTTGCCATCCTACCCAGCGGAGAATCTGGAAAGAGGGCGTTTAGGGGCAACATCTTCCCTGTGTTGCTTCCGTAAGGATTTGCCCCTGCCCGATGGTCAGATTTGGAGCGGCCAGTCATTACTTCCTTGCTGGATGACAACGGTCGCGTGGGTGAACACGATCTCCCCACCCAAAATATGGCGAATCAACACGCCTGGTTTGAGCTATGTGATCTGATGTCATTCGAAACACCACTCCAAATGATTGGCCGCATTTTGATGGTTTCTAGTAGCGCCTCGGTTACTTTCTATTTATTCTCTTTTACCGGGTATGTCCTCTGCACTCGACTAGCCAAGCGAATGGATTATTTTGGGTTTATGGTGTACGATGGGGTTTAGCTTATATCTGACACAAACCCAATCGATCAAAGGAGGAAACAGCCATGTCCAATCAATTTAGCGTAACAAACCCAGCCACGGGAGAAGTGATCAAGAAAGTCAAAATAGATGCTGAAGAGGAGATCAAGCAGAAACTAGAAATGGGGCACAAGGCTTTTAAAGAATGGGCAAAAGTGAATGCTCATGAACGCTCCCGATTGTTACAAAAATGGTCCGACAAAGTCAAAGAAAACAAACAAGAGATTGCAGAAATCATGACAAAGGAAAATGGAAAACCCCTGCATGAATCATTAGGCGAGGTGAACTATGCCACCAGCTATATTGACTGGTATGCCGAAGAAGCCAAACGGATCTACGGTCGCACCATTCCGGCGAATACGGAATCAAAGCGGATTATTGTCAGTCGTCAACCCGTTGGATTAGTAGCAGCCATTACTCCCTGGAACTTCCCGGCAGCCATGATGACCAGAAAAGCAGCGCCGGCGCTTGCTGCAGGCTGTACCTTTATTGTCAAACCGGCAGCGGAAACTCCGCTGACCGCGATCCGAATCATTGAACTGGCTCATAAAGCGGGAATACCTGAAGAGACTGTTCAATATGTGAATACTCACGGAAGTATCGCGGGTGATCTTTTCACCCAAAGTGAATACGTCCGCAAGATCACATTTACCGGCTCGACTCCTGTGGGTAAAACATTGATCCAGAAAAGTGCGGACTCGATTCAACATGTGACGATGGAATTAGGGGGGCATGCCCCACTGATCGTTGCCGAAGATGCCGATCTGGACTTTGCAGTCCAACAAACGATAGCAACGAAATTTAGAAATGCTGGACAAACCTGCGTCTGTGCCAACCGCCTGATTATCCATGAACATGTCGCAGAAGAATTTGCTAAAAAATTAGCGGAAGAAGTGGAGAAACTGAAAGTGGGAAATGGGATGGACGAAGGTACGGATATTGGCCCGATTATCAATAAAAAAGGTTACGATAAGATTGTGGATCAGGTAAAAGATGCAGTAGAAAAAGGTGCCGAGGTTTTAGTCGGTGATCAATATCATGCAGATGACAACAAAGGCTTTTACTTCGTCTATCCCACCGTATTAAAAAATGTCGATGATCGCATGAAGATCATGCATGAAGAAACCTTTGGCCCCGTCGCTCCCATGACCACCTTTAGAGAGCTAGAGGAAGCGGTGGAAATTGCTAACAGCACACCATATGGTCTGGCAGCCTATTTCTTTACCAATGATTACCGAACTGGAACCTACTTGCATGATCACCTGGACTTCGGAATTATTGGCTGGAATGATGGCGGCCCCTCCGCTGCTCATGCACCCTTTGGGGGGATGAAAGAAAGTGGACTGGGTCGTGAAGGTGGAATCGAAGGAATCGAGCCGTATTTGGAAACGAAGTATTTATCGATTGGAAATATATAGTGATGCAGGGCTGTTGATTAACCAAAAAATGAGCGGTGGAAGGGAGTCGTGTGCTGCCATAGCGAGACCTAGGTGCGGAAGCGACCCTGGCGAGACTTGTGCCCTATGGGTGCAAAGCGACCTTTGCCATCCTACCCAGCGGAGAATCTGGAGAGAGGGCGTTTAGGGGCAACATCTTCCCTGTGTTGCTTCCGTAAGGCTTTGCCCCTGCCCGATCGGAAGATTTGGAGCGGCCAGTTTTCACTTCCTTGCCGGATGGCAACCGGAGCGTGGTAGAACACGATCTCCCTACCCAAAATATGGCTAATCAACACGTCTGATAGTGATGGGAATTTCGTAAACGTAGCTACCTATTTGTCAATCAAGCAGGAACGGTACCCAGCAAAACAGCTTCATCCATGTGGCGACAGAGGGTAGGAGAAACCAGGCGTGTAAACTCCAGTAGAAACCCAAAAGAAAGAAACCGTCCAGTGTGGGCGGTTTCTTTCTTTTGGGTTTACTCCCCCGTGGCTTTATTCACCAATTGAGTCACTTCGGTCCGGGTCAGTTTTTCGGCCCCTTCTTTCAGAGCTTGCAGGGTTCCATGGGCGAGCACCAGCGGGATCTTGCAAAAGTCGAGTACCACCGGGGATTGAATGCTGTCTGTGTAGATATCCGCCTGCTCCAGGTGATGACGGGCGTAGGCAAACATTTCATCAAATCCCCAGCCGTCAGGAAAGAAATCGACACCCCGGGAGAGATCCTCCTCCCGATTGCGGAGAATGTTGACCGCTTGCAATCCCCGGCCATAGGCGACAGCCAGTTGTTGATCGGCATGGGTGCCGTCGTACCACTTCCAGAGATCGTTGAGCAGGACCCCGACCAGACCTGCAACGTAATAGGTGTATTGATCCAATTCCTCTTTGGTATGGACGATCCATTTTTTGTTAACCCATTCAGCCATTCCGTCAGCCATCGTTGCAGTGGAGTGAAGGATGTTTTCCTGAATGGAGGAGGGGATCAATTTTACCCAATCCGACATGCGCAGAGTGACTTCCGGAAGGAAATTTTTATAGGGGTGAAGCACTGTGGCCAGTTCCTGATCATTGAAGGGCTTTTGCAGAATCTTGCCGATGGATCTTAAAAGGCTCACCTTGGGTTCTGAAGGGAGTCGGGGGTGATCCTCAATTTCGTCGATAGCTCGCATACAGAGATAGGAAGCGGCCACAGCCTCTTTCAAGTCCGCGGGCAGGCGACTGATGGGGATGAAGAAGGTTCGACTCGTCTCGCGTAGCACTTCGATTGCATCTTTATGTAAGTCCACGATCGGGGACACCTCCGTTTTTATTTATTATTCAGGACCTCAGTCTCCATTATTCTACACAAAACGTATTACGGAAGGGTCACACAGGGATGACAAAATTCCCATAAATCCCAAATGGATTGACATGGAAAGTGTGTTGCGGGGCATGGACAACGCTGACTTTTGGCTGGGGTACGGATATCAAACAGAGGGGATGGGATGCCAGGCAAAGACAGCCTCCTTTCTACTTGGGGGAGCGTTCCTGTACAAAACTCCTTTGCTCTTGCCCTATAGGGGTTCATCTCTTCACTTTACCATTTCTTTCGGGATTCATCATCCTTTGCGAGTGGGGGACTTTCTTAACTGAGAGGGGAGACCTGCACCGGTCCTCCAGCAACGTACGTACAATTGGGAATCTATTATCGGGTCCGCTTTGAAAAACACAGATCCTGAGATGTCCTCCACAGAATAAAACTTGTTTCGTATATCTATTTCTGTTTACAACCCTTATAATTATTTCCAGTCAGTCAGAGGACTTTTGAGAATATCGGATCTTACGTAGGGGTGTGGATATGATGAAAAATGGGTTGCTTCCCGTCTGTCTGGCCTTCCTTCTCCTGCTCACTGCATGTACTTCAGCGGAGGAGCCAGTGGCGGATTCAACCAAGGATTCAACAGAGAAAAGTGCGTCTGCGGACAAGAAAGGGAAAGGGAAAGAGGAAGAGAAGGAGGAGAAAAGTTCCTCCGGCTATGTCCCCCCGGAACCTTATGTTCCCCCGGAACCTTACGTTCCCCCGGAACCTTATGTCCCTCCGGATCCCTATATTCCTCCCGATCCTTATATTCCTCCGGATCCGTACATTCCGCCGGAACCCTATGTTCCTCCGGACTTTTCCTCCTCGGATGTGTCTGTCTTCAAATCGAAGGGGGAAAAGGGGGCGAAAAAAGTGGTCATCCATGTTCCCGGTCATATCTTGTTTGACACGGAACAGAGTACCATTCGCTCCAAAGCCCGTCCTGAGCTGGACAAATTGGGGAAAAGTCTAAAAGGATATCAGGGAACGGTTCGAATCTACGGCTATACTGATGACCGAGGAACTGCTGAATATAATCAAAAGCTGTCCGAGGAACGGGCTGAAGCGGTGAAAGCCTACCTGGTGAAAGAGTGCGGGATTGCCAGCAATCATCTGAAGACGAAGGGCTTTGGCAAGAAACATCCGATAGTCCCCAATAACAGCGATAGCAACCGGCAGAAAAATCGGCGAGTGGAAATCATCGTAGACAGTAAGTAGTGATCCCTTCCAGAGAGTCTGGATACGAGAAAGTCCGATTCTCCAGTGGGAGTCGGGCTTTTTTCATTACGATGTGGGCGATGGACTCTTTTCTTGAGTCATGGAGGGCCCCCTTCCCCAGTATATTTGACAGAGAGAAGTCATCCTCGGGAGGAAGGGGGAGGAACTTGTGGCCATCAGACCACCAATTTTGCAACCAGGGGATACCATTGGGATCGTGACCTTGGGAAGTCCGCTGGATGCCAGTGTTATTGATGCACGGGTCCAGACTTTGGAGGAAATGGGGTTGCAGGTGGTGCTGGGAGAACACGTCTACGCCCAAAATGGATTCTTGGCGGGAACAGATGAAGAACGGGCCTCCGATTTGATGAACATGTTCAGAAATGACCAAGTGAAAATGATCTTACCTTCCAGGGGAGGTGTGGGTGTCGCTGGCATCTTCCCACACTTGGATTACGATACGATCCGGCGCCATCCCAAAATTGTCACGGGCTACAGTGATATCACGGGATTGTTGAATGTCCTGTATCAATATGCTGATCTGATCACCTTCCAGAGTCTCCTGCTCATCGATTTTCAGCAGGCGACACCGGCCTTTAACTTCGACCAGTTTTTTGCGGCGGTGTCCACCTTCATCTCTCCCCGCTCCATCCAAAACCCACCGGGGGTCCCTCTCGTGAGCCGGGTTCCGGGAAATGTGACCGGACCCTTGGTTGGGGGGAACATGCTCTCTTTTATCGATACCCTGGGAACCCCTTATGAAATTGATACACGGGATAAGATTTTGCTCCTGGAAGAGACCCATGAGCCGACCAATAAGGTGTATCGATATCTGAATCACCTGAAGCTGGCCGGTAAGTTCGATGATTGCATCGGTGTGATCATGGGAGAATGTACAGGATGTCAGGCGGCTTATGGAATCTCCTATGAGGATCTGATCAACGAATTCCTGGTTCCCCTCGGCAAGCCTCTCCTCACCCATCTTACCACCGCACACGGAACATACAAAGTCGCCCTCCCCATCGGCGCAAGAGTGAACCTGAACACCACCAACAACACCTTGACCGTGCTGGAGCCGACGGTCAGTTGATTGTAGGGGAAAATGAGTGATCTCTCTCATCCAACCATTCAACCGGACGTGGGAATTAGAAAAAATCAGAGCTGTTAGGTTCGGTAGGGAGTCGTGTGCTACCCAAACGACCTGTACTACAGGTACTAGAATTTTGATATTTAAAGCCCTAAGGTGGAAGACATCTAACCCAGTGGAGAAATCCGACAAGAATCCATATTTAGGGCTGGGACGATCGAGATGGGGTTCCACAATCCCATTCCGTTGTTCTGACGAGCCCAAGTCACTCCATGTGAAACCTCAACCCTCCTCCGATATTTTCAAACCTGCTTTCGGCAACACCCGCCCCCCTTCCTTCTCACATTCTATTTACGCACAAACCCAAATATAAAATAAATATGTAATCCTGTGAAATAATCATTCCCATTTATCACAATTTGTTATATATTCAAGGAAAGGATGTATAAGGAGGGGTATCCTTGGGCCAACTGAGTTTTCCCGAGGTGGGCGAAATCATTGGAAAAATCAGGAGAGAGAGGGGTCTCAGACTGGAGGATTTAGCCGATGAAAACATCTCTCCGGCCACCATCAGCAATCTGGAGAGAGGGGCATCCCACGTTCGGCAAGAAAAGATGTCTTATTTACTGAAGAAATTGGACATCCCTTTGGAGCGATTGCCGGAGATGTTGCTCACCGAAAATGTGTATCCGGGCTGACTTGTAAAAGGACCTCTGCTGCCTCCGACTTTGACATAGAAGTATTATTGCCATTTGCGATATAATTTGTCAGGGCTGTTGATTAGCCAGAAAATAGGTGGCGTAAGGGGGTCGTGTGCTGCCATAGCGAGACCTAGGAGCGGAAGCGACCCTGGCGAGACTTGTGCCCTATGGGTGCAAAGCGACCTTTGCCATCCTGCCCAGCGGAGAAGTCTTACGAGAGGGCGTTTAGGGGCAACATCTTCTCTGTTTTGCTTCCGTAAGGCTTTGCCCCTGCCCGATCGGAAGATTTGGAGCGGCCAGTCTCTACTTCCTTGTGGGATGGCAATTGGAGCGTGGTAGAACACGATCTCCCTACCTAAAATATGGATAATCAACACGCCTGATATTTGTATATAGCACGCTGATTTAGGCTTTTTATAGTATTGCGTAATACTATAGGATGTATATCATGGGGTTGCCGATTATCTCGTGAAAAAGGAGATGGGTAATCCTTGTTCTTTCATCGGTTGAAACCAGTTTTATTCGACCGGCGGGGTTCTTCAACAATTGAATATGTAATAATTCTGGCCGCTGGTGCGATCCTGGCCATGATTCTTACAGCAACAGTGGAAAGCACGGAAATCCAGAACTCTCTCAAGGAAAAAATCGAATGTGTGATTACACAAGAATGCCATGAAACTCACACCGCCTCCGATGAAACAGGGAGTTCACCGGAAACCGGAAAGCCCTTTGATGTATCCAAACAGAAGCCGTCTAAGGAGGAAGGCTTCTTTGACATGCTGAAACGAAAAGCCAACGATGCCTGGGAGGGTACTAAGGAGATCGCTTCCGACACCTGGGATGGAATCCAATTCGGTGCCGAAGCGGCCTGGGAGTGGACCAAGGATCACAAGGAAGAGATTGCTGTCGGTTTGACCGTGGCAGCAGGGGTGGGACTGTTGTTTGTTCCAGGTGGTCAGGCATTCGGGGCTGGGATCCTGATCGGTTCCGCCGTGGGTGGTGGAATTTCTGCCATACAGGGGAATGATCTGAAGACGATCATGGCAGATGCCGCCATAGGGGGAGCAGCCGGTGCAGTAGGCGGCGGTGTAGCGGGTGGCGTTGCCAGAGGTACCGGGCGATATATAGGTCAAAAGGCTACACAGTTGTTCGGTAACGCTACCGGGGGATCCGCCGGGAGTCTGGCGGACGATCTTCTCAGGGGCAAAAAGTTTAATTGGAGAAACGCTGCGGTAGCCGCATTCCTGGCGGCTGGGGTTACCCATGGTGTCCAAGCGGCGAAA
Organism: Kroppenstedtia sanguinis; assembly: GCF_050433445.1. Lineage (NCBI taxonomy): Bacteria > Bacillati > Bacillota > Bacilli > Caryophanales > Thermoactinomycetaceae > Kroppenstedtia > Kroppenstedtia sanguinis. The sequence goes on from NZ_JBNPXF010000001.1 coordinate 234,597, forward strand.
CAAGCGGCCCCAGTGTTTGGTATTACGCCGAAGGCGGAGCAGGTGGCGGGCCAACAACTTGCGAAACATGCCGACGAAATTGGAGACTACGGGAAAGTAGGCGGACACCACATCCATGCTAAAGCCGCTTTTAAGGGAGATTTTAATTATGATCCAAAAAAAGGTTACAGTATTAGTCAGAAGTTTATGCGTGAAAACGGCTGGAGTCATCAGAAAATGACCAATAAACAGCGCGAACTATTCAAGGAATTAGCGAATAGCGGCAGACCTAACACACTGGTAGAGCATAACCGGATAGCTGTAGAAGCGCTGGTGGAAGGCGGTGCACCGCGCGACGTGGCGAGGAAACTGGTAGCGGAATCCACTAAGCGACTTCGTAAAGACGGGGTGCGAAAGCCGTCCAGGATACCGTGGCAGACTAAAAAGACAGAAAAATAAGGAGTGACAACGCATGGAGGAACAGGCTCTAGACAAGTTTGGGAAAATGCTAATGGAAAAGGTTAGGGACATGTCGATAGGAGAGTGGGACGATGTAGTAAGCGGAAAGATGAAAGCGCCAGTACTAGTGGAACTATACGAAGAACTGGCCTCGTCCTTTGACAAAGAGCAGTTAAATATCCTTAGCAACCTGATACCGCAGATCGTGGACACGACCTTACACTATACGTTAGCGTGCTTGGAGGAAGAAAAGGATGACGTTAAAGTTTCTGTACAGGTAGATCAGGGAACGGTAGATGACCTGGTGGAAGCCAGCGACGGTTTAGCCGGGGAACTTTACACAGAAGACGGATGGATTGCGCGTTTTAGTAAGGAAAGGCACTATCCATCTTGAAAATAGGGCTGACACTGGAAGTACCCAAAGTGATCTTTACGGCCTGATTGGGCTTGAAGAAATGTTAGGACCAGGGGTGAAACCGACGGGAAGCAGCTCTTGACGGAGGGAGATCACGATTTTGAATCCCACGATGACGAAAGGGTGGATGAGTAGGTGATTATTATGGATAGCAATCGGATTTTACAACAGGTCTGGGCCACGGAGGAATCGTGTATCCGGGCTGACTTGTAACAGGACCTCTGCTGTCTCCGTCCTTGACACGAAATCATTTTCTTTTTATACATGGGCTTGTCCCCGTCGGGTCAAAAGAGTATGCTTGAACAGGTGATAGATGCTTTTGGGTTACTCTGTGCAAAAAGCGGAGAGCCAAAGTGTGTCTGCAAAGGGAGGGACAGGGAGAGGACCAAAATCAGAGAAAACTTTGGATGGGATAGGTCATGTCGGAACCCGACGTAAAATCACAAAGGAGCCGGATCCTCTGGTTTCGGGCAACAGCAGGATTCGTAGGGGCCAAAAAACGCTCCCATACGGATTTTACCGTGTGGAACCACCGAGATATAATGAAGGCGAGGATCCACGGCGACGGAATGGGTGGGTTCTGGCCTCTTGAGCGTGATTTGGGAAGCGGGTAAGAAATATCTTGGGTAACCTAATGTTAAATGGAACGCCGTCGGTGGAAACTAATCATAAAAGCAGTTGGAGGTAAAGTGGATGTCAACAGGGAAATCCGGAAGGGAAACGCCATGGCAGGGAGTCCACAGCCTCAACCTGGCCTATTTTCTGGATCAGTATGACCTTTACAGCGAAGATCCGGAGTCCGTGGACCCCTCCATTCGAGAGCTGTTTGATCAATGGGGGGCTCCGCCGGAAACGACGGGGGCCGATGGGGCGCTAGAGCCCACTGATACTGCCCCGGTCTCCGGGCTGGATCTGAAAAAGGTGGTAGCTGCAGAGAAATTTGCACAACATATCCGCATCTCCGGCCATCTGGACGCCAAGTTGGATCCCCTCAAGATGGAGGAGACGGATGAAACCCCGCATCTGGACCCGGCGAAGTTCGGGTTGACCGAGGCGGATTTAAGATCGCTTCCCGCTCACCTAATGTGGGCGGAGGATTCAGAGGATGTTCGTACGGGGCTGGATGTTTACAAGCGGTTGCGTCAGGTTTACACCCAGTCCCTTGCCTTCGAATTTACCCATGTACACAGTCCTCAAGAGCGGCAGTGGCTGTTTCATGCGGTGGAATCCAAAGAATTTTCTAGAAAACTGTCCAATGAGAAGAAACAGGAAGTTCTCGGCCGCCTGATCCAAGTGGACGCCTTTGAAAAATTCCTGCATCGCACGTTTGTCGGTCAGAAACGCTTCTCTATCGAGGGTGTAGACATGATGGTGCCGATGCTGGATCAAATCATTCACTATAGCGTTCACGGCGGTGTGGAGGACGTGATGATCGGAATGGCGCACCGGGGCCGGCTCAACGTGTTAGCTCACGTACTGGGTAAACCCTATGAGGCCATTTTCTCCGAGTTCCATCATGCACCCAACAAAGAACTGGTCCCTTCAGAAGGTTCCATGGGAATAAACTATGGTTGGACAGGAGATGTGAAGTATCATCTAGGTGGCAACCGGGAAGTGGACCCGGAAGATCCCAAACCGACCCATCTGACCTTGGCTAATAACCCGAGCCATCTGGAATTCGTCAATCCCGTCATCGAAGGATACGCCCGTGCCGCCCAGGATGATCGCAGTCAAGCCGGATACCCGGTGCAGGATGTGAGCAAAGCTCTGGCGATCCTGATCCATGGGGATGCCGCCTTCCCGGGGGAAGGGATTGTGGCGGAGACCCTCAATCTAAGCCGTCTGCGCGGGTATAACACCGGGGGGACGATCCATATCATTGCCAACAACCAGTTGGGCTTTACTACCCATTCCTTGGATTCCCGCTCCACCACCTACGCCAGCGACCTGGCCAAAGGTTTTGAGATCCCGGTGGTCCATGTGAATGCGGATGATCCAGAGGCTTGCTTGGCAGCAGTCCGCCTGGCTTTTGAATATCGGAGGAAGTTCGGGAAGGATTTCCTGATCGATCTCATCGGGTACCGCCGTTTCGGGCACAATGAGATGGATGATCCAGTGGCCACCCAACCCCGAATGTACGATAAAGTTCATCGTCATCCCACCCTCCGCACCCTCTATGCGGATCGACTGAAGGCAGAAGGTGTGATTTCAGATGAGGAGATCCAGAGCAAGGAAAAAGAGATCCAGGAACAACTGTCCAAAGCCTACCAAAAGGTGAAGGATGTTCGGGAAAAAGAACCGGAGGAAACGGATTCCCCACATGAGAAGATTCCGGGTCCGCTGCCTGATGTGGATACCGGCGTTTCCATGACCACCCTGCGTGAGATCAACCAGGATCTCCTGAAGTGGCCGGATGGATTTAAAGTCTATCCCAAACTGGAAAAGGTACTGCAGCGGCGGGCCGCCACTCTGGAAGAAGACAACCAAGTAGACTGGGCATTGGCAGAGACCCTCGCTTTCGCCACGATTCTGAAGGATGGAACCGGGATTCGGTTTACCGGCCAGGATACAGAACGGGGCACTTTTGCTCACCGTCACTTGGTTCTGCACGACCCTGAGACGGGGGAGACCCATTGTCCCTTGCATACGATTCCACAAGCTCAAGCCGCCTTCGGGATTTACAACAGTCCGCTCTCGGAAGCATCGGTCTTGGGTTTTGAATACGGATACAATGTTTTCAATCCCGATGCCTTGGTGATCTGGGAAGCCCAGTTCGGGGATTTCGCCAATACCGCCCAGGTGATCTTTGATCAGTTTCTCTCTGCCGGCCGAGCCAAATGGGCCCAGACATCCAGTCTGGTGATGTTGTTGCCGCACGCCTATGAAGGCCAAGGACCGGAACACTCCAGCGCACGCTTGGAACGGTTCCTACAGATGGCAGCGGAAAACAACTGGGTGGTGGCCAATGTCACCAGCGCAGCCCAGTATTTCCACCTCTTGCGCCGTCAGGCGGTCATCATCGGAACCAACGAGGCACGGCCGCTGATCCTGATGACACCGAAGAGTCTGCTGCGCAACAAACGGACCCTTTCCCCCAGTTCCGTGTTTGAAAAGGGCCGTTTCCACCCGGTCTTAGAAGAGCGGCTGACCGGCAAGCGTTCGCAGACTGTGAAACGTCTGATCCTTGCCAGCGGGAAAGTGGCTGTCGATTTGGAAACCAAATTGGAAGAGATGGAGAAAAAACCGGAATGGGTTCATATCCTGCGGGTGGAACAACTCTATCCCTTCCCCAAAGATGAGATCCGTTCGGTCCTCAGCCGGATGAAAAATCTGCAAGAAGTGGTCTGGTTGCAGGAGGAACCGAAAAACATGGGTTCCTGGAGCTATATGGAGCCCCGGATTCGGGATACCGTATCTGAGGTAAAAATCCGCTATATCGGACGTCCCGAGCGATCCAGCACGGCAGTGGGTCAACCCGATGTCCATGATGCAGAACAAGAACGCATATTGACTGAAGCACTCAATCCGGAAACCCTGGATATTGAAACGAAATCGGGAGGTAATTAAAGATGCCTGAAGTCAAAGTTCCCGAGCTGGCCGAATCGATCACGGAAGGAACGATCTCCGACTGGCTAGTGAGCGAAGGGGATCAGGTGAACGAGGGGGATGTTCTCCTCGAGTTGGAAACCGATAAGGTGAACGTGGAGATTCATGCGGAGCACAGCGGAACGCTGCAAAATATCCGGAAGCATGCGGGAGACGTCGTGGAGGTGGGCGAGGTGATCGCCCAGATCGGGGAAGGGGGGGCCGCCGCAACTCCGCAAGCTACCACTCCTCCATCGGAGCAAAAAGAGGCGGCACCGGTCAAGGAAGAAACCCCAGCAACTGAAGATGTGAAGGAAGCTCCCGACGGGGAGGAGGACATCACCGCCTCCCCCGCCGCCCGCAAGTTAGCCCGTGAACAGGGGATTGACCTGCGCCGGGTGCGTTCGTCGGATCCCATGGGCCGGGTCACTATGGATGATGTGAAAGCTCATAAGTCACAACCTTCCACCCCACCGGCACCGGCGGAGAAAAAACAAGCACCAGCTCCGGCACCAGCTGTCGATCCCACCAAACCGGTGGAAAGGGTTCCGATGACCCGTCGTCGCCAGACCATTGCGAAACGCCTGGTTCAGGCGCAACAGACAGCGGCCATGCTGACTACCTTCAATGAAGTGGACATGAGTGCAGTGATGGAGATCCGCAAGCGGCGCAAGGAAGCCTTTAAGGAAGAGCATGACGTCAGCCTCGGATTCATGTCTTTCTTCACCAAAGCCGTGGTTGGCGCGCTGAAGGCTTACCCGGCTCTCAATGCGGAAATCGACGGGACCGATGTGCTGTACAAGAAGTTCTACGATATCGGGATCGCCGTCGCTACGGACAACGGGCTGGTCGTACCAGTAGTTCGGGATGCCGACCGCAGTTCCTTCGCCGACATTGAACGGGACATCAGTGATTTGGCTAAAAAAGCCCGCAACAACAAGCTGTCCCTCGCCGATCTGCAAGGGGGCACCTTCACCATCACCAACGGGGGTGTCTTTGGATCGTTGCTGTCCACCCCGATCTTAAACGCACCCCAAGTGGGAATTCTGGGGATGCACACCATCCAGAAGCGGCCGGTCACGGTAGACGGAGACCGCTTGGAACATCGCCCGATGATGTACATCGCCCTTTCCTACGATCACCGTCTGGTCGACGGCAAAGAAGCCGTCGGGTTCTTGGTCACCATCAAGAAACTGTTGGAGGATCCGGAACTGTTGATGTTGGAAGGATAATTATTCAGATACACCGATGTAGCCGGTCCCTTGGGGGCCGGCTGTTTTTATGCAATCAGCTGAGGTGTGGACACGCCGTTCTTGCGAATTTCATTCACGCTAGGGGAAGCATGTGGAATACGAGGGGAACCTTCCTTCATGTATTGACTGTTCATCACCTGTAGGAGTGTGTGGTAATATCATGATGGACCCTGGAAAATGTTTGTCATGAGCATCCATTCTTGCAAACTTCCCAATGGACGAGGAGGAGAATTGTGGGTATTCTAAGCCGATTTAAAGATATCATGTCGAGCAATGTCCATGCCCTCTTGGACAAAGCGGAGGATCCAGAGAAGATGGTGGATCAATACATCCGGAATCTAAACAGTGATCTGGGAAAAGTGAAGTCTGAAACGGCCACGGTGATGGCAGAAGAACGAAGGGCGAAAAGGGCGTTAGAGGAATGCAAAGCAGACATTGACAAAATGCAGAATTACGCAATCAAGGCCCTGGAAGCCGGCAATGAAGAGGATGCGAGAAAATTCCTGGCGCGCAAGGGAGAGCTGGCTTCCAAAGAAACCGAATACCAACAAGCATTTGATCTGGCTTCTTCCAACGCCCTGCAAATGAGACAAATGCATGATAAGTTGGTCTCAGATATCCAGGAGTTGGAGTCGCGAAGAGCCATGATCAAGAGCAAGATGGCAGTAGCCAAGACACAACAACGGCTCAACCAGATCGGTTCATCCGTCCAAGGTGCCAATCAGTCTATTTCCGCCTTTGAAAGAATGGAAGAAAAGGTGAACCAGTCACTAGATGAAGCCCAGGCGATGTCCGAACTGAACGCGGGCCCCAAGGACGAAATCAAGGATTTAACCGCCAAATACGATGGCAGTGATGTCGGTGTGGATCAGGAACTGGAGGCGCTAAAAGCGCAATTGAAAAACAAAGAGCAATGACCTGCGAAATGCGGTAAAACATACGGGATGACCGCGGTCCGCTGGGTGTCTTCATCACCGATCGGGTACCAGGTTCATCCCCCGATTTTCGTCTGAAGCGTTTCCAGAGATCAACGAAAGGTGAGCGCGATTGTGGTTATTCAATATAAATGTCCCAACTGCGGCGACGACATGGGGTTTGACAGTGAATCGGGCATGCTCTCCTGTCCAAGTTGCGAAAGACAGGATCCGATCGAAAGCTTTCCTGAAGAGAACATGCAATCCTTTTTTTCAGAAGATGAAGCCAAAGAATATCATTGCAACAATTGTGGAGCCGTCATCCTGACAGAAGCGGAAACCACTGCCACCACTTGCGGTTTTTGCGGAGCCGGGGTGGTGCTTGGTGACCGGCTGTCCGGAAAGTTGGCTCCGGCAAAAGTGATCCCCTTTACCATCAGCAAAGAAGAGGCGATGCAGGCTTTTCGCAAATGGTGCAAAAACGGTCGTCTGACTCCCAAGGGATTTATGAATGCAGATCGAATCAAAGGCATCACAGGCATCTACGTCCCTTTCTGGTTGTATGACTTAAACAGCAGGGCCCAAGTGAAGGCGGTGGGCACTAAAGTGAGGGAGTATTCCCAGGGTGATTACATAGTGACCGAGACGAAGTATTATGATGTGTACCGAGACATCGACCTTCATTATGTGAAAGTGCCCGTGGATGCTTCGGAAAAGATGAACGACGAGCTGATGGATCGACTGGAGCCCTATGAATACAGCCTGTTGAAAAAATTCAAAACACCCTATCTGGCGGGCTATATTGCAGAAAAATACAATTATGATGATCAGGAACTTCTCCCCCGTGTAAAACAAAAGATCAATGAATTTACGGACAACTATATCCGTTCTACCGTTTCTGGTTACTCCAGCGTCCGTTATGAAAACAAACAGATCGACACTCGTAAAGAACAAGCGGATTATGTTTTGCTTCCCGTATGGATGGTTTATTACGATTATGAGAAAGTCGAACACACATTTGCTATGAATGGACAGACGGGCAAGGTGGTGGGCCGGCCCCCGATCAGCGTGGGGAAGGTGGCCACCTGGTTTGGCGGGATTGCAGGTACCGTGTTTATCACACTCCGACTGATTTCCTGGATGATTGTAGGTGAGTTGTGGTGAGAGGAAAAGCGGGGATCTCCTTTGTGCTCTCTTTGATGATCTTATTGCTGGCTTTTCCCTTGGTGACCCAGGATGTTGCCTTTGCCGACGGCAAACCCAAGATCTATGACTACGCCGGTCTGCTGACGGACAAAGAAAAAAAAGAGCTGGAAACCTTGGCTACTCAATACGGAACCGAGCGAAAAACGGACTTGATCATCTTAACCACGGATGACACCCAAGGAAAAGACATCGAGAAGTATATGCAGGACTTCTACGACGAAAAAGCGTTGGGATATGATCGGCCCCATGGGAATTGTGCGATCCTGACAATTAACGTGCAAAACCCAGAGAATCGGGAACTCTATCTGGCTGGATTCTATGAGGCGGAAAAATATCTGGATAACAGCAGACTGGATCGCATCCGTGATCAAATCACTCCGGACCTGAAAAAAGATCAATACTATGATGCCTTCCATACCTTTATCGAAACTTCCCATCGCTACATGGGGATCCGACCGGGGGTGGACCCGGACAGTATCTGGTTCAATGGTTGGTTTCAACTCCTCGCTGCCTGTGTTGTCGGGGGGATCATTGTCGGTGTGATGGCTTACAACTCTGGTGGCCGAGTGACGATAAACGAAAGGACGTACCAGGACACCGGGAGATCGCGAGTGCTCCAGCAAAGGGATCAATATCTCAGAACCTCGGTTACCAAGCGCAGGAAACCAACCAACAACAAAAGCCATGGAGGAGGCGGTACCACCGGCGGTGGCCACTCCCACAGCGGCAGCCGAGGGAGCTTTTAGGAATTGTCTACAGGCGTGTTGATTAGCCCTATCTTAGGCAGGAAATCAGGTCGGGATGGTGGGACGGTGAAGAGGCCTTTGTACCCATAGGGCACAAGTCTCGCCAAGGTCACTCCGTTCCCGGTCTCGCTATGCGTTCTTTGCAAGAGAATCGGAGCCGTCCCACCATCCCCGTCGAGGCAATGGGAAGAGCGAAAGGTCAGTTTTGTTTCCATCATCCACTTTATGGTTCATCAACAGCCCTGGATTGTCTAGTATTTAAGAAAGACCAGAATAGATGCTGCCCTCAGGGTTCGCAACTCATCAGAATAAAGAAAAGCAGAATGTGAAACCCGATCCCGACCGGCTGAGTCCCAAATATGTGTCACCGGCGGAGATTCACGGGTTGTGTACATGATCCCCCGCTCAAAATCGAGCGGAGCAACATCTTTTGAATCCAGATGAAGGGATTTGATCATCCATGTCCTTTTTTAGTAAGCGTCAGTTAGCCAATGTGGTGGAATGGGAAGAGTTCAGAGATGATATGATCTTTTGGAAGTGGAGCAACCGAGAGATTAAAAAAGGAAGTCGCTTGATCATTCGGCCGGGGCAGGATGCGATCTTTCTATACAACGGCAAAATCGAAGGAATCTTCGAGGATGAAGGCGACTACGATATCGAATCGGATATCATCCCTTTTCTATCCACTCTGAAAGGGTTTAAGTTTGGTTTCAACAGTGGCATGCGGGCGGAAGTATTGTTTGTCAATACCAAGGAATTCACAGTCAAATGGGGAACGAAAAATGCCATCCATATTCCGACTCCCCAGCTACCCGGTGGCATGCCCATTCGCGCCAATGGGACCTTCCAATTTAAAGTCAACGATTATATCGCATTGATTGATAAAATCGCCGGGGTCAAAGAGAGTTACTTGGTGCAGGACATCAAGCTGAGGATCACCGCGGTTCTCGACCAACTCCTGATGAAATGGATCAGCAGAGAAGGAAAAGACATGTTCAATCTGCGGGCCAATGCCTATGATATCGCAAAAGGCATCCAGGAAGATCTGGATATGGAGCTCATGGATACGGGAATCACCATCACCGCCTTTCAAATCATGAGCTTCAACTATCCGGAGGAAATTGAAAAAATGATCACCAAGACCGCTTCCCATGAAATGATTGGAGATCTCAACAAATATCAACAAGTCTCCATGACCGATGGGATCGCTTCCGGCAAGGTTCAAGGCGGAGGCACGGCTTCCGACATGGCCGGGATGATGATGGGGATGAATATGGCCCGTGAGATGGTAAAAAACGTGAACTCCAATCAGAGCCCAGCGCAACCTACGAAGCAGATGGATTCCGGAGACAGGCAGACACCCAATTTCTGTCCCAACTGTGGAGAAAAGAATACTGGGGCCAACTTTTGTCCCCAGTGTGGTCAAAAATTGGCCTGATGAGAGAACGTCGATATGAACAAAGCCCGAAGGGGACGTTATGAAGTCCCCTTCGGGCTTTTTGCTGTGATTTTTGCTCTGTCAGTTCTGAGGAGTAACCGTGATGCGGTCTGCTTCGACATCCACGAGGATGTCCTTTGCATTTTCCCTTTCCAGGAGCAAATCAGCGATTCCATCCTCCACTTGTTCCTCGATCACCCGCCGAAGAGGACGAGCGCCAAAAGCCGGATTGTAACCAAGGTCGGCCAGCTTAGCTTTGGCGGAATCGGTGACAGTGAGACGCAAGCCCTGTTCCCTGGCAGCGTTATGAACGTCCTGGAGCATCAGATCGACGATCTTCATCAGATCCTCCCGGCTAAGAGAGCGGAAGAGGATGATGCTGTCAAACCGGTTTAGAAATTCCGGTCGGAAGTAATCCTTGAAGGTCTCAGGAATATCTGCCGGGGCCGGTTCTTCATCTGCTTTTCCAAACCCGATTGCTCCTTTTTGCACGCCGACACCGGCGTTACTAGTCATGATCAGGATCGTATCCCGGAAGCTGACCGTACGTCCCTGGCTGTCAGTGAGCCGACCGTCCTCCATGATTTGCAGGAACAGATGCTGTACGTCAGGGTGCGCTTTTTCAATCTCATCCAGTAGCAGGATGCTGTAGGGTTTGCGGCGCACTTGCTCAGTCAGTTGACCAGCTTCTTCGTGACCAACATATCCCGGCGGGGAGCCGATCAGTTTGGAGACGGAGTGTTTTTCCATGTACTCACTCATATCGAGCCGGATCATGGCTTCCTCTTCCCCAAATATTTCCCGAGCCAGGGATTTGGCCAGCTCAGTCTTTCCGACACCGGTGGGGCCGACGAAGAGGAAGGAGCCGATGGGGCGTGTCCCTTTGCGCAGTCCAGCCCGGTTGCGACGGACCGCTTTGGATACTTTGCGGACGGCTTCCTCCTGACCGATCACTTGCCGTTGGAGCCGGGCGGGCAGATCTTTCATTTTTTCCTGCTCATCCTTTTGCAGTTTGCGGACCGGGATGCCGGTTTGGCTCTCCAGGATTTGCTGGATGATCTCCACATCGACGGTCGCCGGAGAGGCTGCTTCAGTCGCTTCCTGCAACTGAGCTTCTAACTTTTGCTCTTCATCCCGGAGACGAGCCGCCGTTTCATACTCTTCCCGTTGGGTGGCGGTGTCCTTTTCCACGGCGATCTGATCCAGGCGAGTGCGGATCTGATTCGTATCTTGGCTTTCATGTAGCAGATTGACCTTGGATCCGGCTTCGTCCATCAGATCAATCGCCTTGTCCGGCAGGAAACGGTCTTGGACGTAGCGATGGGAGAGGCTGACGCAGGCTCGGATCGCTTCATCAGTATACCGGACTTGATGGTATTTTTCATAGTTCTCCCGTAGCCCCTCCAGGATCCGGATGGCATCCTCGAGAGAAGGTTCCTCCACCAAGATGGGTTGGAAACGGCGTTCCAGTGCGGCATCTTTTTCGATCCGGCGGTACTCCTTCAGAGTGGTGGCACCGATCACCTGGAGTTCACCGCGGGCCAGGGCCGGTTTCAGAATGTTGCCGGCATCGGAGGAGCCTTCGGCGGAACCGGCTCCCACCAGCTGATGGATCTCATCGATAAAGAGGATGACCTCTTGGCGCTCTTGTACTTCAGCGATCAGCTGTTTCATCCGTTCTTCAAACTGGCCGCGGATGCCGGTATTGGCTACCAGGGAAGAGACATCCAGCAGATAAACTTTTCGGTTTTTCAACTTATGAGGGACTTTCCCTTCTAGGATCCGCAGGGCCAGTCCTTCTGCAATGGCGGTTTTACCGACCCCTGGTTCCCCGATCAGGACGGGATTATTTTTATTGCGCCGGTTCAAGGTTTCAATTACCCGCTCCACTTCCCGATCCCGACCAATGACGGGATCGATCCGGCCGGTTGAGGCTGCGTGGGAAAGATCTTTCCCCAACTGGTCCAGCAGACCGCCGCCGTGGCGTCCGTTCTGTGTAGGTGGGGTTTGTGAGAAGGGGGATGTTGCTGAATGACTCCCTCCCAAGGGAGAGCTGGCCATCTGCCGGAACCAATCCTCCAAGGGAGAACCTTCCCATCCGCCGAACCCAGCGGGATTCCTGATCCCCTGTCGGAGTTGGATGTAGCAGTTCCGGCAGAGACTGAGATGACGGACTTGTCCTTGCACCTGCAGGTTCAAATCTACAGTCGCCGGATGTTGTTGACATTGATCACAAAGCATAGGCGGATAACCTCCTTTAAAATTAGATGATCTCTTTAGATAACCTTTTCTCATATTTGAAATGGGTTGGGGCAGCTGTGGCAAACAAAAATTATAGTTTGAATTTGACTTTGACTATATTTGACCTTATGGGTTTATTATACATTGACCTTTCCTGACTTTCAATAGGATTTTTTTCATCAGATTCGGGCAGTCATTGGCGAGATCTGAGCACTGGAGCCTTTCCGGTGTATAAAAATCCTTTCTATGGAAGATAGTATGGCCTAAAGAGGAGATGGGATGGGTCTTTTTGCGGGGAGGTTTTTCCGCTGTTTCAACGATTCTCTACCTTGAGCTTCCGTTGGTGTCGATCCATCAGGTACTTCGAAAAATAGGAGTCCCGCTGTCCGAGTGGCTTGTGGATGAAACTATCTGAAAGAAGGCAGAGTGATGATCCCATTTCTTAAATCCCACGAAACCATCGGTGTACTGATCAGCGTTGGATTCGGTGTGATTTTGCGAATTCTGCTGTTGCGTACGGATATGCGACAATACCCGACCTATCCCCACGGCCGGGTGATTCATATTTCCTTGGGTGTCATCGCAGCTGCCATGGGTGCAGTGTTTGTCCCTGCCTTGTTGAGCAAAGATTATACGGCGGTCACTTTCCTTTCCCTAGCTGCACAGCAATTTCGGGAAGTGCGCAATATGGAACGTCAAAGTTTGGCGGAGGTAGATATGATGGAGCTGGTTCCCCGAGGCACTTCTTATATCGAGGGGATCGCCATGTCCTTTGAAGGTCGCAATTATTTGATCATGTTTGCCGCCGTGATTGTCTCCCTCGCCAGCATTGTTTTGACATGGTACTGGGGCATTTTGTTTGGGGTGATCACCCTCATTATCGGAATCAAGCTGAGATCAGGCAAGAGATTGGGGGAGATCGCTGAAGTCTTGCCTGGGGAAGTGCGGGTGGACGGGCCTGACATCTATGTCGATTCCGTGTATATCATGAATGTGGGACTGAAGGAGAATCAACAAAAGATCCGCGAGCATGGACTGGGTCTCATCGTGCGGGCCAAAACGATGGATGCACAGGTAACCCTAGCCAATCTAGGACAACGCCAAGCGATCCTTCACAACCTTTCTCAAATTCTAGGTGTGTATAGGGATTCCGGGGAGCCAGCGCTGATCCCCTTGGCGAAGCTGGATTTGGATAATGGGGATCTGGGTGTCTTCATTTTGCCGAAGGACAAAGAAATGAAAAAGGCGATCCAGGCCTTAAAATTGGTGCCCATTCTGGAAAACGCCATCCGTATGCCTTCGGAATCCTCCGCCCAGGAGGTGCGATAAATGTCCCGAATTGTGGCAGTGGTGGTGACAGACGCAAAACAGGCGATCGGGGGCGGGGCTCCCGTCCTGGTTGCCAAGGGAGCGAAAGAACAGCAGCAACTCGCTTTTACCCTGGAAAAAATTATGGATGCGGCAGCCCATGATTTAAAGAACGGGACCATCATTCTCGTCGATCATAACAGCTCAGATTAAAAACAGGAAATCACCAGTCGGGGGAAGGATGAATTGGTAAAAGGAGGATGGAAGGGCGTCCTGGCGGTCCCAAGCGACCTTGGCATCCCAGGTACCTACAGTAGCAGGCTCGGAGGTGCGGTAAATGGATAAAGAACATGTGTTTTACTTGGATGAACAAGAAGTTCCCTTTCAGGAAGGTCAGATGATCCTGGAGGCTGCCCGGGAGGCGGAGAGATCCCTACCGGGGATTTGTTACCATCCACAATTGGGCGGGCTTCAAACCTGCGACCTCTGCTTGGTGGAGGTGGATGGAGAGTGGGTCCGTGCCTGCACGACCCTTGCCCGCCCAGGGATGAAAGTGGTGAGCCAGGGGGAGCAGGTAGAGGCGGCACAGTATGAAGCGATGTCGAGGGTGCTCCAAAATCATGAACTCTACTGCACCGTTTGTGATAACAACAATGGGAATTGTGAGGTACACAATACAGCACTTCAGATTCAACTGAACCACCAGGAGTATGACTTTGAGCCGAAGCCGGATCCACCGGACAACTCCCACCCCTTCTACCGGTATGAGCCGGACCAATGTATTTTGTGTGGCCGCTGTGTGGAAGCCTGCCAAAATTTACAGGTGAACGAGACCCTCACCATTGACTGGAATCGGGACCGGCCCCGAGTTATCTGGGATCAGGATGTCCCTATCGACCACTCCTCCTGTGTTTCCTGCGGTCATTGTGTAACCGTCTGCCCCTGTAACGCATTGATGGAGAAGTCGATGTTGGGTGAGGCAGGGTATCTTACAGGAATTCCTTTTGACACTCTGGAACCGATGATCGACCTGACCAAAGCGATCGAGCCGGGCTACCAGGGGATTTTTGCCGTTTCCGAGGCGGAGGAGGCGATGCGCAAGAGCCGAATCCGCAAGACCAAGACCGTCTGCACCTATTGCGGTGTCGGGTGTAGCTTTGAGGTGTGGACCAAGGGACGCCACATCCTGAAGGTGCAACCGGTGGCAGAGGCACCGGTTAATGGCGTCTCCACCTGTGTTAAGGGCAAATGGGGATGGGATTATGTTAACAGTGAGGAACGGCTGACCCGCCCCCTGATCCGGAAAGGGGACCGGTTCGTGGAATCTTCCTGGGAGGAAGCTTTGGATGTAGTGGCCACCCGGCTCACCCAACTCAAAGAGCAGTCCGGTCCCGATTCCCTCGGATGGATCGCTTCCTCCAAATGCAGCAATGAGGAAAATTATCTGTTTCAAAAACTGGCCCGGAGTGTGATGGGAACCAACAATGTGGATAACTGTTCCCGTTACTGCCAATCCCCGGCCACGGCAGGGTTGATGAAAACCGTAGGTATCGGGGGAGATGCAGGCACGATCCAGGATATCGCCGGTGCCGAGCTGGTGCTGGTAGTCGGAGCCAATCCAGCGGAATCCCACCCGGTGCTAGCCACCCGCGTCAAACGAGCCCACAAACTTCACGGTCAAAAACTGATCGTCGCCGATCTCCGCAAACATGAACTGGCGGAACGGGCAGATCTCCATTTGAAACCCAAGCCAGGTACAGACTTGGTTTGGGTGTCGGCACTTACCAAGTACCTCATCGACCAAGGCTGGCAGGATCAGGAATTCCTGGATCAACGGGTGAACGGAGTAGAGGAGTACATCCATTCCCTGGAGAGATTCACTCTGGAGTATGCCGAGGAAATCTCCGGCATCCCCCGGGAAGAACTGATCCAGGTGGCTGAAATGATCCGAGAAGCGGGCAGCGTCTGCCTTCTGTGGGCAATGGGGGTGACGCAGCATATGGGCGGGACGGATACGAGCACGGCGCTGTCCAATCTACTTCTCGTCACCGGTAATTATGGCCGTCCCCACACCGGAGCCTATCCGCTACGAGGACATAACAATGTTCAGGGAGCCAGTGATTTCGGCACTATGCCTGCTTGGTTTCCCGGTTATGAACCGGTGGAGGATGATCAAGTCCGGGCGCGCTATGAGAAAGCCTGGGGCGTGGACTCCCTTCCCAAAAAACCAGGATTGAATAACCATCAGATCGTGGAGGCGATCCATGATGGCAAGATCCGAGGGATGTACCTGTTCGGAGAAGAGATGGGGCTGGTGGACTCTAACATCAACCATGTGCAGGCCGCCTTTGAGAAGTTGGACTTTTTTGTGGTACAGGATCTGTTCCTGACCCAAACGGCTCGCTTCGCCGATGTCGTGCTCCCTGCCGCTCCCAGTTTGGAGAAAGACGGGACGTTCACCAACACAGAGCGTCGGATTCAGCGATTTTACAAGGTACTGGAACCCCTTGGAGAGTCTAAGCCTGACTGGGAGATCATCCAACTGGTGGCCAACCGGCTGGGGGCCGACTGGAACTACACCCATCCCGGAGAGATCATGGCCGAGGCGGCGGAGTTGGCCCCGCTCTTCGCCGGAGTGAGCTATGAGCGACTGGAGGGATGGAAGAGTCTGCATTGGCCGGTGCAAAAGGATGGCACTGATACCCCGCTTCTGTACAGTGAAGGCTTCGCTTTTGACGATGGCAAGGCGCGTCTGGAGCCCGTAGATTGGACCCCACCCTTTCAGCCGGGAGCGGAGTATGATCTGCACCTGAACAACGGACGGCTGTTGGAACATTTTCACGAGGGGAATATGACTTACCGCAGCGAAGGACTAGTTCACAAAGTTCCCGGTCCCTGGCTGGAGGTTTCCCCGGAATTGGCTACAGAGCGGGGACTCTCCGATGGGACATTGGTGCGACTCTCCTCTCCCTACGGAGCGGCCAGAGTCCGGGTGTTGATCACCGACCGGGTGCGGGGGAAGGAACTGTATATGCCGATGAACGGCAGTCAAGAGTGGGAGGCCGTCAACCGGTTGACCAGCAGCTACCACGACGAGGAGACCCATACCCCCAATTTCAAGGAGATGGATGTGCGGATGGAGATCTTGGAGCCAGAGGGAGAATCCCCGCTTCCTAAAGTAAACCACCGCTTTGGAAACCGGGTTCCCCAAGAAGGTGTCGAGGTGGAAGCCAAGTGGGCGCGGCCTGATTTTGTGCCTGTGGAGGAAGCGATCGGAGGGAAAGAACATGGCCAGACCGATTCAGCACATTGACCGAATGGCATCGGATTCGCAACTGGAGCGGGAGGAGTCCCTCGGAGAGATCCTGGAGGCGTTGACGGAGAACAAGGAAGCGGTTCTCTCCACCTTGGACCTACTGGGAGAAATCCAACGGGCGGGCGTGCTGGACCTTCTGCAAGGAATAGCGAAAAACCGGCATGAAGTCGGCGTGATCGCCTTGACCCAACTAAATCAGCCCGACAACCTTCAGCTGATTCGAAATCTCATCGGAGGCGTTCAGTTTTTGGGCCGACTCCATTCCGATCAACTGAACCGGTGGCTCCATAGTATCGGCACGGGGTTGGAACGATCGATAGAGAACCTGGACGGGGAAGAACCTGAGAGTCTGTGGGAGTTGGGAAAATGGATGCGCAGCCGGGAAGTTCGCTCTTCCCTAACCCTGCTGATCCGTTTTCTTCGGGAAATGGGCAAGGCCGAGCAAGCAACCCTCCCAAGAGAAAAGGGGGAATTCCATTGATCCGTAAGACCCTCCGCATCCAGCCAGGGGCCGAAGCGAAAGATATCGATCAACTCCAACATGCTTTAAGCCAAGTCTGGGGCATCCGGACCGTGGACATCCACGAACCCGTCGGCGAAGTGATCCTCGCCTTTGATGAAAAAGCCACCTCCCTCCAAGATTTCCACCAAGCGATCCGGGAGAGCGGATGGGAAGTGGATGATGAACAACAGACAGAGTAACCCCTGCACCCGCCGGGGTGCTTTTTTTCTTGGGGGGCGAGCGTGACTTGAATCGATAGATAAATTGGAAAATGATACTTTCGGACTATTACCCATCCTCCCTGAATTGGGTACAATTGGATTTGTAAATATTGTTTTTATAAGGGAAAGGGTGATTTTTTTGGGTTTTTTCACCCAAGCGATTGTGGTTGGATCGGCGTGGGTCACAAACCATCGAGTATGTTGTGGTTTTAGCGGCTGGAGCCGCATTGGCCATGATTCTTCACTCCGCTGTGGACAGCCAGGAGATCAAAGGTGCCCTGTTGCAGAAAATCGAACAGGCCATCTCCCTCGATGGGAGCACTGCCCCCAAGGAAAAGGATCGTATTGAAGACAGCCCTGGGTGGATCGCCAGGAGTGTGGACTATGTAAAGAACGGTTGGAACCACTTGACGGGGTCACCGAATTCAACAACTCATCCCAAGATTCAACGGACGATGAATCTGGACATCCAGGGCAACAGCGGTTTTGGCGGGCCAAGAGGTGGGGGCCCGCGAGGTGCAGGCGGCCACGTTGACAGCGGCGGCGGTTACAGGGGTGATGGGGGGAACGGCTCAGCCAAGAGCGGAGGGAATGCGAAAGAGAGCCCATCATTTTTTGAACGCTTTACTGGGTGGCTGGATCATAAGTGGAACAGCCTTACCACAAGGTTTAAGGGAGGCGGAGGCAGCAATGCCAGCGGTGGGAAGCCGCCGAAGGGGGATAAAGGGTCGGACCAAAGCGAAGGTAAGGGTTGGTCCATGCCCAAGGGCGGAACCGTCATCAATGGACGAAAATATACAGAGCATGCACTTGAACGAATGGCCCCCGATACTTCAGCGGTGAGAGCGAGATTGGAAAAAAGAGCAATGCAAAAAGCAGAAAAAAAGGGATATAAACCGGGTACTCAAAAGTATAACGATTTCATAAGAGACTATGTACAACCAAGGGGGATTCCGCCAAGTGTTGTTGAAAATGCAATTAGGAATGGAAGCAGAAAGCCGGGTATCCACTCCGGAACGTGGGAATATCGTACAAAAGATGTTAGGGTTATCACAAATGAATCTGGTGATGTGATTACCGTCATTCCGAAATGAGGGGATAATCTTGATGGACTACATCAAATATAACGAATATGAACTGTTGGAGCTGTTCGAAAGCGAGCCTGAACCTCTTCACGAGAAAGAGGCAGGAATGTTGTATTATACTCATAAAGATCATCATGGATTTGAAGTGGTCATGTACATTTCTGTCTATGAAAACTACTGCAGGCTATCCGTCAGTCATGAGAATTTGGAAAAGCCCATTTTCCAGCTTGAATTACACGAGGTGCAAAGCATCAAAGGAAAGGAAGACCGGTTGATCATCACCCGGAAGGGTAAGGAAAATATCGTGTTCTTTTTCAAACCCAACTATTCCTTGGAATGGGATCCTGAAGACCGGGATTGAAGCACTTCACGCATAAACACCTCCCCTTTAGGCAAACCACGCTTAAGAAGAGAGCGCTGTCCTTTGCTCAGAGGGGGTTTATACAGACGCGGAAATGGGGTCTCTACCAGGTTTGTTGATTAGCTCTATTTGTAGCAAATAAGGTCGGGATGGTGGGGCGGCGGAGAGCCTTTGCGTTTTTTGCAAGAGATCGGAGCCGCCCCACCATCCCCGTCCCCTCAAGCCATATTTTACGATGGGGCAAGGGGAAGAGCGAAAGGGGCGTTTCGTTCCGGTCATCCACCTTAGGGTTCATCAACAGCCCCAGGTCTCTACTGCTACCAGACGTACCTGATATAGTAAGGGGGTGTTGATTTTGAGAGCCGAGGTAAAAGGAATTTTCTCTACAGAGCTTGGTGATTTAAAACATTTTGTCCCGAAGGAACGTGATTTTGGGATTTTGTTTCGGGTGATGGTTGGACCCGAAGGAATGAATGGTGAAGAATCTTTCGATATTACGGTCTGTACACCGGGGTGGTTTAGACAGAAATATGAGTTTTACGATGTAGTTGTGGTCCGGCATCACCTGATAGTCTTTGAATATGATTACGATCGAATTGTGAATAAGATTAAAAGCATAATAGAACGGTGTGAAGGTTCTTCCTGGAACGAGGTAGCAGAAAAAGTGGCTCGTTATGGCTACTGGGAATTCGAAGATTACACCGAAGGGTAAAGGACGGGGACAGAATTGGCAAGAATGTTGTATAAATGTGGTGAAACATTGTCAACGGTTCAAGCTCCATTGGATGGAGGGGTAACAAAGTATCTTATGATGATCTGGTCGGGATTTTAAATTGTAGTCGAGAAATTGAATTTGTCTTTAAAGAAACAAAATACTCGATCACTCATGTCTCCAAGGGATTTTCTTTGTGCAAATACAATACCAATAAAACAGAGGATTTTAGATGCAGGGCTGTTGATTAACCAGAAAATGGGCGGTGGAAGGGAGTCGTGTGCTGCCATAGCGAGACCTGGGAGCGGTAGCGACCCTGGCGAGACTTGTGCCCTGTGGGTGCAAAGCGACCTTTGCGCCATGGGCACTACAATTTGAAATGAAGGATGCACCACAGGCACTACAATCTCGATAGCAAGGTTGCCATCCTACCCAGCGTAAAATCTGGAGAGAGGGCGTTTAGGGGCAACCTCTTCCCTGTGTTGCTTCCGTAAGGCTTTGCCCCTGCCCGAGTAGAGGATATTGCTTAGCACATATAGCACCCAGCAGGGTGCTTTTTTCTTGGGGGAGCGAGCGTGACTTGAATCGATGGATAAATTGGAAAATGGTAACCAGGGTCGGGATGGTGGGGCGGCGGAGAGCCTTTGCGTTTTTTGCAAGAGATCGGAGCCGCCCCACCATCCCCGTCCCCACAAGCAATAATCCCGGTTGATCGGCGCGGGTCACAAACCATCAAGTATGTTGTGGTTTTAGCGGCTGGAGCCGCATTGGCCATGATTCTTCACTCCGCTGTGGACAGCGCCCGAGGGCGGAACCGTCATCAATGGACGAAAATATACAGAGCATGCACTTGAACGAATGGCCCCCGATACTCCAGCGGTGAGAGCGAGATTGGAAAAAAGAGCAATGCAAAAAGCAGAAAAAAAGGGACTTAAACCTCGCACAAAAGAGTATAACGATTTCATAAAAAAGTATGTACAACCAAGGGGGATTCCGCCAAGTGTTGTTGAAAATGCAATTAGGTCAGGAAGTAGACAACCTGGGAATAAACCAGGTACGTGGGAACATCGTACAACAGATGTTAAGGTTATAACAAATGAATCTGGTAATGTGATTACTGTCGTTCCGAGATAAGGGGATATTTGTATGCATTATATCAAGTACGACGAATATGAGTTGTTGGAGCTATTCGAAAGTGAGCCTATACCACTTAATGATGAAGAAGCAGGTATGTTCTTCTATATTCAAAAAGATAAAAATGGATTTAAAGTGATTATGTATATCTCAATTTATGAGAATTCATGCGAGCTATCCGTCAGTCATGAGAATTTGGAAAAGCCCATTTTCCAGCTTGAATTACACGAGGTGAAAAGCATCAAAGGAAAGGAAGACCGGTTGATCATCACCCGGAAGGGTAAGGAGAATATCGTGTTCTTTTTCAAACCCAACTATTCCTTGGAATGGGATCCTGAAGACCGGGATTGAAGCACTTCACGCATAAACACTTCCCCTTTAGGCAAAGCAAACCACGCTTAAGAAGAGAGCGCTGTCCTTTGCTCAGAAGGGGTTTTTACAAACGTGAGAATTGGTCTCTACCAAGTGTGTTGATTAGCCCTATTTGCAAATAAGGTCGGGATGGTGGGGCGGCGAAGAGCCTTTGCGTTTTTTGCAAGAGATCGGAGCCGTCCCACCATCCTCGTCCCCTCAAGCCATATTTTACGATGGGGCAAGGGGAAGAGCGAAAGGGTCGTTTTGTTTCCGTCATTCACTTTAGGGTTCATCAACAGCCCTGGGTCTCTATAGGAGAACAGGGAAGAAGAGAACGGTGAAAAATAAAGAATGAAATGCAAGGTGATGAATCCAAAGTATCTTTACGCTAAGGGGAAACTAAAAGCAGAGCCGATCCGTTGACCCGTCGATATATTGTGGGGTGATCTGGTTTGGGTGGAAAAGACTATGATTATGATCATGAGAAAGTATCTTATGATGATCTGGTCGAGATTTTAAGTTGTGGTCGTGAAATTGAATTTATCTTTAAAGCAACAAAATACTCGATCACTCATGTCCCTAAGGGATTTTCTTTGTGCAGATATAATCCCTATGAAATACAAGATTTTAGATGTTACAAAGAATTGCTAGAAAAAGCAAGAATAGACGGAAGAAGGATAGTCGAAATATGGAAGGATGTACGAGTAGAGGATATTGCTTAGCACATATAGCACCCAGCGGGTGCTTTTTTCATAGGGAGCAAGCGTGACTTGAATCAATGGATAAATTGGAAAATGGTAACCAGGGTCGGGATGGTGGGGCGGTGGAGAGCCTTTGCGTTTTTTGCAAGAGATCGGGGCCGTCCCACCATCCCCGTCCCCACAAGCAATATTCCCAGTTGATCGGCGCGGGTCACAAACCATCGAGTATGTTGTGGTTTTAGCGGCTGGAGCCGCTCATCTGTCTGAGTGATGTGAGGATTGTTTTTTTAGCCAAGATGTTGTCGCGGGGGTGGGTGGGGTGCTATTGACACTTTGTTCATTGTGTGAAGCAGAAATCGTAGATGTGTAGCAGTTGGAAGATTGGCTCCTTTATGACAAGGGATCCACGCCTTTTGGGTTATTGTTTCGGATCGGCAGGATTTTATAAACTAGAATTAGAACTTATCTTGGTGAATAACTTTTTTGAGGATCTGGATGTAATTATTCAAGGAGTGAATCGCCGACATGCGAATTATCGGGGGAAGCTACCGAGAGTGGAAAAGTCTAGGCGAAGAGGAGCAGATACGCCTTTTCAAGCAGGCCATGGCTGACTACCATTGGAAAATGTCGCGGTTAGACCGCGAAAAACAGAAGCCATATGCATCCAGACTGATCGATTTCAGTGGACTCAACCATTGTTATCCGATCCAAGACAAGATTTTGCACTAATCATTTATTTGGCCATTTCTTATGGGACTGCCACTCTTCCGAGGGAAGGGTGGCTTTCTTTTGCTGAAAAAAGTGGAGAACACCCGAAGTTTGATAAACACCTCACCCCGAAAGGAAGAACCTGGACCTTTTCCGCATAGGCTGTATGGAACGATAGGATCGGAGGGGAAAGGATGGACGGGAAGAAGGAAATGAAACAGGCTTTGGAGAAAGCCCATCTGTATGGATTGCTGGCAGAGTATTATAAATATCATGATCCCGAGTTGGTGATACATTATTATCAAAAGCACTTCAAATACACGCGAAAAGTGGCAGTCATGGCTTGGAACTCGGCAGGAAAGCAATGGGAAAAAGGAAAAACGACTTCTTCCCCGCGATCTGCGCTGTCGTCAGGCACTTCATCCCGCCTCCGGGTGATCCACGCCTCCCCTGATGCGCCGGCAATGGAGGTGCAGATGGACGGAGGGCAGATCGATTGGAGATTAACCTTCGGCCAAGTCTCCCATGATCAGTTGATTTCGAGCGGGAGTCACCAGGTGGAACTGTATGGAGTGGAGGGACAGGGAGAACCGATGGCTAGCAAAGCAATTTCTCTGGAACCGGGGAAGGGTTATACCCTGCTAGTGGTCAACCAGTTGAAGGATCTGGAGTTGCAGCTGATCCACGATCAGCCGGAAGACAGAGAGAGGATGTCAAAAAATCAGTCCGGTTCCTCTCTCCCCCAGATGTCTCGGCAGGAGTTTTGATCCCCTGGAGGAGATGTGCTCTTGCTTGGGAGATTTACCATAGGAAAGGAGATGTCTAGATAAGTATCAGTGGAACTTGCAACGGTTGTTCTATTCAGACTTTTCTCCGGAAAGAAAATGCTAACATCAGAATTCTCAGTAGACCTGTTCCAAATGGATAAATGAGAGGAGAGGAAAGAACAGAGAAGGCCAGCCATATATCCAATCGGTATAGTGACCAAATCTATTTCCAAAACCCGCGGAGCTAAATGAATTTGTAAATAAGTTCGGTTACTTTGATACTCAAATTCTTCTTGACGGTAAGTGCCATCTGATCTAACGGTATACATGCGAAATTTCTGGGACTCTTTTATCCCTTTCGAGTCCCAGTTACATAAGTGGTATGTGTGTTGCGTTTTCAGGGTAGCATTACAGCACATATGAAATCAGGGATTAAACATCTGATAGATGACGGAGAGATTTCGATGGAAGAGATTTTAATGACGATTTTACAGATACTACCATAGTGATTGAGGAGATATGTGGAAGAAGATAGAAAGACAATCTTGCATTAATCCACGGTGATTGATTGCCCTCCTCATATCAATCAAGTGGATAGCGGTTTTATGTTGAGAGTACGTGGGATCGATCCTCAACAATGGTGATGTTAATATCTGACTATTAACCGATTTGATAAAGCTTGGATTCCTAACATCATCTCTTTGGAGATAAATTAAAATAAAGATTTTGTGGCTAAATTGCTAGGGGTAGATAGAGAGGCACTATCAATTCCGACAAAACTATCCCAGCGAACCGGTAAGAAAAAAGGTGTATCCTCTTGCACAGCCGAAGTTTCAAAAAAATATTCTGCATCGGTTGCTTATTCTACAACATGGGCTACCTCAACAGTAACGTATGGTAGTGGGAGTACCTTCAGTGTTACTGCTCCTCAATTTGTAAATAATGGAGATGGGACTGAAATGCATAATTTTGGCCTTCCTGGTATTTTGATTCTAGTTGTTACGTTGGTTTTGGTTTACTTTGTGCTTCGTTCTCTTATAAGAAAAAGATGACAAGTAACTTGAACAGCCTCATCACGGGGCTGTTTTTGTTTTCCTTTGTGGATCGAATGGGTTCTATATGGGATTGTGTACAGGTAAAGTTCAAGAGGTTTTTGGGGTTTGAACGTGACCCCTGCTTGATTTCTACGAAAAAAGCCCAAGGGAGTCGGCTCTTTCCGACCGTGATCGTGGTGGAATCGAGAGCTTCGATGGGAAATGGGAGAGAAAGCGTTCGTCGAACATTCCGCCCCGATCGCTGAATGAGTGGTATGGAGAATCCTTTGAAGCATCTACCACAGTACTTTATCTACTTTGTGATGTGGGTCATGTTTTTTCAGAGCATTGGCTCATCCATTTACTTGTATAAATCGAGAAAGATTTAAAGTCTCCCTCAATCGAAAAAAATTTGCTCAAAAAGTCATAAATAGATGTTTCAAATACGGGAAATGGGGAATATAAATAATAGTTGCTCAGAAACATTGAGACTCCAAATTCTCATGAAAGGTTGATTTCTATGTTTGGCAACATGATTAGAAGGCTGCTGAAAAAGGAAGTTCGAATTCATTCCCATATAGTGAAGCCCTTGAAACATCAGGGGATTTATAAATATCATGAGTATCTGAGGTATCTGGTCAAAGAAGAGAAGAGAAAACAATTGCCCCCGATGGAATGGCAGGAAGAACAAAGGGGAGCATAAGGTACATGAACTTAACTGAAGAGAACTGTCGGTGGATCAGATTGAAGATATAACGACCTTTCCCGGGAAATGACAAGGGGAAAGGTCGTTTAGTTTTTGTAAGGATCTCCTCAGCACTCCTTACCCATCAAAAGCAGGATCTTCATACTCTTTCCAGAAAACAGTTAGATGATCAACGAAGTTGCAAGGTTCCACTTAGGATCTATATACTGAAAAGCAGGGAGAATCACATTGTATATCTATCACGGACTCAACGGAAGGAATGGGGAGGGGGAAAAGATGAAGGTCTTGGAAGTAGAGATTAAAGCAGCGGGATATGAAGCTTCTCGCCCTATCATACAAGATCTTGCTTTTTCTGTTGGCGCAGGAGAGCTAGTGGGACTGATCGGTCCCAACGGTGCCGGTAAAAGCACGACCGTGAAGGCGATCCTGGGTTTATTGAAGGAGTGTCGGGGAGAGATCCGGTTTACCGGGGAGACGAAGCGGTATGCCTATGTGCCGGAACAGCCCGTCACACTGGAGGGTCTCACGCTGGAGGAGCACCTAGAGTTGGCGGCGGCGGCTTTTCAGCTTACGTCGGAGGCTCGGCGAAAACGGTCGGAGGAACTGTTAAACTCCTTTGCTTTGCAGGGGGTACGTCATGAATATCCGGAGCGCTTTTCCAAAGGGATGCGGCAGAAGATGATGTTGCTGCTGGCTTTCCTGATCGAACCGGAAGTGTTGATCATCGATGAACCCTTTGTGGGATTGGATCCACGGGCGACGCAAACTTTTCTCAGATGGATGGAGCGTCAACGCAAACAGGGAACAGGCGTGTTGATGTCCACGCATGTATTGGATACGGCGGAGCGGATCTGCGACTCTTTTTTTTTACTCGATGGGGGAAGACAGGTCGCCGCTGGCAGTATGGAGGCGATCCGGGAGCAGAGCGGACTGACAGAAGGGACGTTACTGGATTGCTTTGGCTGTCTGGCTGGGGAGGAAACTGACAGATGACTCCTTGGGATTTGTTTAAGAGGCGGCTGCTTGAAGAGTGGCGCTTTCAATATCGGGTGTGGAGAACTGTACTGGATTGGACGGTGATTCTGTATCTGGGGATCCCGGCTCTGGTCTTTTTGTGGATTCAGTACCGCTCGGGGTGGGAGGCGGACAGTTGGATCGGCGATGTCCCCTCCTGGGGCTGGATCGGAATATCCTACCTTTTTCTTTGGAGTGGAAAGATCCGACTGGGTTTGCGGGAAGGAGATCTTCTCTTTCTTCGGCAACAGCGAAAGTGGATGCAGACTTTGATGGGATCGGGACTGGTCTACTCTTTTTTGTTTCATATGCTAGCGACAGGTGGATTCCTTCTGCTCAGCGGGCCACTCTTGATCGGCCACTGGAACCTTTCCCGCGAGGAAGTGGGGATCTGGGGGGTGTTTCTGCTCCTGGTACGCTGGGATTTGTCCCTTTTCCGCTGTATGTGGGCTTCTGTGGTCCCGGCCTGGAAACGGTGGATGGGCTACACTTTTTTCGGAGTGGGGTTGTTTCCGATCTGGGCGGCTTTGGTTCCTTGGAGTTTATCCTCACCGACAGTGACGAAGTTCGGGTGGATCTTGGCTGCGGTAGTAGCTTGGTTTCTCCTGCGGTGTCGCCTGACTGCAGAAGGACTTTTTCTGGATGATGTGGCGCGGGAACAGGAATACCGGCTCCGTTTTGTCGCTTGGTTCCTGCAGGGGGGTGGAGTGTTGCCTAGACGGAAAGATTTCCAACCCCGTCGCCCATGGCTGCTGCGACGTTCCCAGCCTTTGTTCCGGCAGAGAACCTGCGCCGCAATCCTTGCTGAATCGGTCTTGAAACCCTTGCTGCGGCTCGGGAAGCATCTAAGAGTCTACTTGCAGATGGCAGGCCTTCTCCTCGTCGGAGTTCTCTGGGTACCAGGACCGATGAAGGCAGTAGTTAGTTTGCTTTCCTGGTTTTTGTTTTACTTCTGGGGTAGATCCTGTTGGCGGGAGTTCACCTCTTCCACTGGGGTAAGTCTGTTTCCCTGGGAAAAGGGGACGATCCGGGAAGCTTTTCGCATTTATACTTTTTGGGTAACCCTGCCCGGCTTTTCCTTGATCAGTCTGGGAACGGGTTGGATGTGGTGGGGCTGGGCGGGATTGGTCGTTGGCGCCGTAGCTGGTCCTCTCAGCTGTTGGTTAGGAGCCGAGATCGGTGGGAGGTGGGCGCATCATCCTTTCCTAGAAAAGAATCGATGGCGAGAGGGTGACTTCTCAAAATAATATTTATGATTCCCTTGTTTCTGATAATATAAAAAGGAAGGGACGTACAGACTATCTAGGGACGGGAGGAGATGGCATGGAGACGCAACGCTTCGTTTGGCGCAAAATTGGAATTCTCACACTGGTTCTCCTGCTGATTCTTCCCACAGCGGTCTGGGGAAACGAGAGAGCAACGAACCCACCGGCAACGGAAACGGTGGCACTAGGAAAGCCCTTCCCTTGGGACCGACCGGGAGCGATTTCATCCCGTCTGCACTTGGGGACACCTGCTTCCGCCGGGTTGGTGAAGGAGCCCCTGGAAGCAATCGACCCCGCTATTGAAGAAGCGATCCAGGAGGGTTATATGCCGGGGGCCGTCGTCTTGGTGGTTCGGAAGGGGAAGATCGTCAAACATGAGGCCTACGGTTTCGCCGCCCGGGAGTGGGATGATCAGGGAAACCGGATGGACGAGCCGGTCCCGATGAAAAAGGATACTCTTTTCGATTTGGCTTCCATCAGCAAGATCTTCACTTCGGTGGCCGTAATGAAACTATACGAAGAAGGGAAGTTCCGACTGGATGACCCGGTGGCTAAATACATACCTGAGTTTGCGCAGAAGGGGAAAGCGAAGGTTACCATCCGGCAATTGATGACCCACACTTCCGGATTTGAAGCGGAGATTCCTCTTCACGAACTCAAGGGGAGCCGCAAAGACCGGATACAGGCGGTCTTTGCTCATTCCCTGATCCACGAGCCAGGCGAGGCTTATCTCTACAGCGATCTCAACGCGATCACCCTGGGTGCCTTGGTGGAACGGCTTTCCGGGCAGAGGCAGGATGTTTTTGTCCAAAAATATATCACCGGTCCCCTGGGAATGAAGGAGACGATGTACAATCCCCCGTCCTCTTTGAAATCCCGAATTGCCGCTACAGAATACCAACCGAAGATTGGGCGGGGGCTGGTCTGGGGAAGTGTCCATGATGAGAAGGCTTGGTCCCTGGATGGGGTGGCAGGGCATGCAGGGGTCTTCTCCACAGCAAAGGATCTGGCCATCTTCGCTCATATGTTGCTCAACCACGGACAATATGGGCATGTGCGCATTCTGAAGCCCAAGACCGTGGCTCTGATGGAGAAAAATATGAACATCGCCTTTCCCGGGGATGATCACGGACTAGGCTGGGAGCTAAACCAGAGCTGGTACATGGATGCCCTATCGGATCCTCGCACCATGGGGCATACCGGCTATGCAGGCACTTCTATCGTCATGAACCGGAGTAATGGAGCGATCGCCATCGCTCTCACCAACCGAGTGCATCCGACCCGGGATACCCCTTCTACCAATCCGGTGCGGCGTCAGGTGGCCCGCCTGACTGCTGATGCGATCCCAGTCGCTATTCCCGGCAAGGGAGGAGCCTGGTTCTCCGGTTACGGGGATGACTTGGATCGTTCCCTGACGGGAAGCCGATGGAAGGGCACCGGTAAGAGGCTTACCTTTGACACCTGGTACCGGATGCAACCGGCAGAAAAGGGAGCCCCGACGGATTATGGCATGGTGGAAGCCTCCTCTGATGGGAAACACTGGTCGGCGATCAGTATACCGATGAGCGGGCAGAGCGAAGGATGGGTGCGCAAGGAGATTACTCTTCCTCCCCACACCCGATCCCTCCGTTTTCGCTACCATACCGACGATCACGCCAACGGCCGCGGCTGGTACGTGAAGAATCCCAAGCTTACCGACACAAGCGGTCGCACCCTCCAAGTGAACTGGTCCGGGAAGGGCTGGGAACAGAGGGAGCGGTAAGGTGGTGAGGTACAATCTGCTCTTTTCTCCGATTTAACAAAGGTTTCATATCGACTTAGCTGAACCTAAATATTGCTCGTCTAATCTGTAAAAGGATTTTAAAAAGGGCCTTTTTCAGCGGATATCGATGTTGGGCTAACAGTCAAACCTGAATATTAAATTCCGGAGGCGGGGGGAGAGGAAGAGTTGAAGAATGAAAAGGGATCTTTGTCAAACACGGATATGGAAAAAAAAGAGTCGAGGAGGCGCCGTTTCTTAAAAGTGTCGACTTTCGTGGCCGGAGTCGCTCTTGTAGGCATATTGGCCAGTTCGTTCGGTCATCCATTGATCGAGGCGGCAACGAAAGACCGGATTTCTCCTTCAAAACATAACAAAAAACCGGAATTAGTATTTCCCGTAATCAGTGATGTCCATATTAAGGAGAGCGGCACCAGTGATCTGAAAAAGTTTGAAACCGCGTTGGATCAATTAAACAGACTGGCACCCAAACAGGATGCTCTTGTAACAGTTGGAGATTTAACGGATCATGGACGGGTGGAAGAATATGATCGTTTTATGTCTGTTTATAACGCCAAAAAACAGCCGCAAGCCGTTTCCATGCTGGCAATCGGAAATCACGACTATGGGAATGGATTATCAGCAGCTGATGCGCAAAAACGTTTTTTGGATCAAACAGGTATGAAGTCGACCCAGTATCACAAGGTGATTAAAGGTTACCATTTCATCGTTATGGGCACGGAAGATGGTCGTATAGAAGGAACCTTTTCCAAAAAACAGATTGCATGGCTGTCTGAACGATTAAAACAAGCGAAAAAGAGAGATCCCCAAAAACCGATTTTTGTCTTTCATCATCAGCCGATCAAAGATACCTTGTATGGAAGCGAGTGGGGGATTGATATAAATCGGGATCTGCTTTACGATACCCTGAAAGATTATCCGCAAGTTATTACATTTTCCGGTCACACCCACTATCCGTTAGAGGATCCCAGAATCATTCATCAAAAGGATTTTACTTCCATTGGAACCTCCACCCTTAGCTATTTATGGTTGGATGCCGGCAGGATTCAGGGCGAGGTACCCCAAGATTACGCGGATACCCTCAGCCAAGGTTTGATTGTCAAAGTGTATAAAAACAAAGTGAAGATCGAACGTAGGAATTTTCATAGCAATGGTTGGTCGGGTAAACCCTTTGAAATCCAATATCCTGTCAAAAAGAGTCATTTTAAATACACAGAAACAAGGGATCGGATCAAGCCCCGTTTCAAATACAAATCAGCGATCTCTGTTGTAAAGGAAAAGACAACAGCAACAGATCTGGAAATCAAGTTTGATCAAGCGGTCGACAACACTCTTGTACATGACTATAAAATAGAGGCCAAGAATATGAAAACGGGGAAAGTGGAAAAAGAATTCCTTGCTTTTTCAGAGTTCTACAAGGATCCTGTACCCAACCCTCTGACACTGGCTATTAGTGGATTAACTCCTGATACACAGTATCAGATTGAAGTGCGGGCGATTGATTCCTTTGGAAATGCAAGTGATCGTACTTTAAAAGTGATCGGAAAGACCAAGAGATCGTAATTTCCATCCGATTTGTTGACAGTGAAAAAAGAGCATTTGACGTGGCGACTTTTCCCGAAGCTCCATAGGGGAAAGTCGCTATGTTTTTCTCGGATGCCGTTTTGGTGGGAGGTTGGACTTACATTATCTTGTATTATTTTACAGGTCGTTGTTTTCAATGGATATCACAGTCAGAGACGTGTGATCGTCGACAAATTGGAAATCGTGGAGATATCAATAAAGGCTAAAGTCGCTCGATTATGTAATCATCCTTCACCTCTCCCACACTGGATCGGAGAGGTTTTTTCTGTTCCGGGGAAAAGGTGTGCCAAAAATGGCAAAGGTTGCCCTGTATACTGAGACACATCAACAGGCGATGGAACCGTCGGTTGAAATCAAATGCTGTGCATGAGGGGGATTTATCTTATGATGATTATCAGGAAGCTGGGGATCTTTGCTGTGGTGGTTATGTTGGCGGTGGGCTGTAATCCCGCTCCGGAGGATGTGGACACCGGAGGCAAAACCAACAGTACGGAAGCAAAAGAGGGATCCAAAAAAGAAAAAACGGCAGATGAGAAGCGATTCAAGGCAGGGGTGTCCAAGGATTTCCTGGGTGTCCAGGTGGGAATCGGAGAAGTGGTGATCCAGCGGGATCAGATTCAAGTGGGCTTGAATTATGAAAACAAGAGCGGTCAGGCAATTCATTGGTATCCCGATCAGGAAGCCAAGGCCGTCATCGGGGATGTGCAACTCGATTCCAATTTGTTCATGGATGACACCGGCCTCACCGTAGGCGACATCTCCAACGGTGTCAAGTCCGATGGCGTCTTCACCTTACGCCCTTCCGGAAAGAAAACGATCGACCCCAAGAAAGTGAAAGAGATCAAGTTCAGCTTCGGCGAGATGTCAAGCGAGGACTTCATGAAGGATACCAAAGTGGAATTCACCATCCCGGTGAAGTGAGGCAGGCGGCCACCGGGGCCGCCTTTTGTTATCCGGATACCGGGACTAAAGATCTTGTCTCTGTTTAAACACCATCCTGTTCTCTGGTGCGAAATATTTGATCCTCGCGTAATGAAATTATTTACTCCCTTCGGAGGATTTCAAGTATCATATGATTTACATCATGGGGTTACCAATTATTTCTCGAAAAAGGAGATGGGTAACCCTTGTTTTTCATCGGTTGAAACGGTTCCTATTTGACCGGCGGGGCTCATCAACAATTGAATATGTGATGATTCTGGCGGTTGGTGCGATCTTGGCCATGATCCTTACAGTGACAATGGGGAGCGAAGAGATTCAAAGCGACCGAAAAGAGTGATTGGGATGACGATGAGGCAGCTTGTAACAAAGCTAAAGACATTGACAAATTGCGCTGTTTACGTTTCTGTGGGACTTCCTCGTATAAAGGGAGAACATGAACTACCGGCTGATCTCAAAGAATTTTACGAGCTTTGTGGTGGTGCGATGCTATTTGAAGGAAGTAATTACCCAGTTCATTTAATGTCCCCAAATGACTTTGTTTTGGCAAATCCTGTTATCATTGATGAGTCGGGAGAAGGGGACATTTCTGCAGATTGGTATATTGTTGCACAAGGTGATAGCGAGGAATATGTCACTATTGATCTGAATAAGAAACGCCTTGGCCGATGCTACGATAGCTTTTGGGATCGTCATGGGGTTGCTGGTGATTGCCCGATTATCGCCGGATCTTTTACTGAACTTCTGAAACGATTACTTGATCAAAAAGGACAAAGACATTACTGGCTACGGGACGATTTTGAACCCTACGGTGACGCGTACGATGAGGAAGTTGAGTAGGATAGGTGATTGTATGACAGGTTGCCAAAAATCCAGCTCTTGTATTTGGGATCCAGGAAGGCACAACAATCGGCTGGCGCTGGTGATATCTACAAAATATCTCCTAAATGTTTTTACTGAGGTATCAGAAGGATATCAAAGAATATCGTCTTCAAGGACAATGTTTCGTCGATTCGAAGTGAGGGCGCAACGCTCCCTTGACCATCTGTCAGAAATGAGGATGATTGGAGAGCCCAATTTGTGGAAGAAATGCGTCGTAGGGGGATCGAGCCTTGAAAAAAGAAATTTTTGAAGCAATAGAAGAAGAAAGGGATATGTGTCCGGAAGCCTTTGGTGGGCCTGCAACGGAAGCAGAAGTAATCGAAGCTGAAAAATGTCTTGGAGTTAAATTACCACCTGATTATAAAGAGTTTCTTTACAAGTATGGTTCAGGTGGTGTTGGAAAGGTTATAGTTTTGGGGTTGAGGGAAGCTGAATTTGTGGCTACACCATCTTTTGTTGAGCAATCGTTGGAATTTAGGAAGCAACTTCCTGTAGAGTATTCCAAAATGGTAGTGATCGGAGTGGATGGAGCAGGGAATCCTGTTGGGTTTAATCCTTCAGATTCAACTATTTTTGTATTTGATTTCGATTTTGGTGGGTACCATGCTTTAGCATCGTCCTTTGAAGAGTATTTGGATAAAGCAATAAACCAACAATTGGATGTTCAATTTTAAAAACCCAGAATTTTAGCCATGAATTGAGACCCGAAACGTAAAACATCAAAAAATACCGGCTACTCACAGTTCGGTTTAACTCCTTCTCCAATATCATATGCGGTTGTAGAAACAGGGGAATCCGTCAAGGAGAGCAATTGACCGGGCTTCTTTTGTCTTTTGTGGCTTTGGATCAGACCGACCCGAAGGTCGGAACAAATGGTAGGCACATATCCCACAAATCGTAGTTCCCCGCCCCTCTCAAACCCAAAAGTTATACCGTTGAGGGGAAAGTTGCATAAAAGGTCTATGGATCTATTGCCATCTTTACTTGATATAGTATAAAATGGTGGCGGATCTTGGATATGGAAGGTGATGGAGATTGAAGCTTTTTGATATACAGGAAATTGGCGGAATCATTCGTAAGATCAGAAAAGAACGAGGTCTTCGTCTGGAAGATTTGGCTGATGACAACATTTCCACGGCCACGATCAGCAATGTAGAAAGAGGTGTTGCCCATGTGAAGATAGAGAAGGTTTATTACATCCTAGAGAAATTGGGTGTTCCCATGGAGCAACTACCGGAGTTTTTGCTGAGGGAGAGAGAGGACCAGGGTCAGCTGAAGTTTCGTCTGACGTTGATCGAGTCGATGAACCGATTGGGTCAGAGTGAATCAGCCCTGTCGTTACTGGAGAAGACGCCCATCCCCGACGACCACTTGTATGCCTCCCAATTTTATTGGCTCAAGGGCACCTGTTACCTGCATCAGAGAAAACTCAACAAAGCGGAACGGGAGTTTTTCACGGCCATCCGCTTGGCCAATAAAAACGAAACCGCAAAGATCGACAACATCGAAGCCTACAGTTTCAATGATCTGAGTCGTTGCAGCTACTCCAACAACGACCTCCGGCAATCCCTTCAGTATGCCGACAGCGGTCTGGATGCCTTTAGCCCGGCGGGGGAAAGACCATGGGTCAAGTATTTTTTGCTACGAAACAAAGCTATCTACTTGGAAAGATTGGGACGGATCGTCGAGTCCCTGCAACTGGTTCAGGACGTCTGGGAGGAACTCCCCCAAGTCGAACCGATTGCAACCAGACTCTCTTTCTATTGGTTACGGGCCGAGTTGCTCCGCAGGAGCCATGACTATGAAAATGCGAAAAAATTTGCCCTGGAAGGTATTCAGCTAGCTGGCATCAATCAACACTATGACGGCGCTTTGGCACTCTGGAGCGTTCTGGGGAGTATTCACACTGCTCGGGAAAAATGGGAGAAAGCAGAAAACTGTTTTAAAATTGCACTCGGACTTCCCCGGGATCGGGTGGATGAAAAATCCTTTTTACGGGCCTGTACCCAATTGGGAATTCTGTATACCCGACAAGAGAAATGGAGCCAGGCTGAGGACAATCTGACCCAAGCGATTCAAAATGCGAAACGAGTAGAAGATTATGTGGATCAAATGGATGCCTCATTGGCTCTTGGGCGTCTGTTTTTTCAGCAAAACAGAAGAGAAGAAGCGATCTCTTGTTATCGACAGGTGGTTGACCTCGCACAGAAGTACAATGTCGGTGAGAAGGAGAACGAAGCGTGGCATGAACTGGCCCGGTGTTGGGAAGGGGTTGACGAGAAGGAATTTCAACAATGTACGGTAAATATGTTTAAAGTACAAGAAAGACTCAACCAGAGAAAAGCAGGTGACTTGAATGAAGTTCGTTAAAGTTATTTTTTTCTCCTTGTCAACCGCATTTCTTCTCTCTATTTTATCGCTGAACCCTGTGACCACTTCAAGTGATCTGTCTGTTCCCAAATACAACGTAGACCAACCGGGAGGTTGATTGCAACCTTTTCCCCGCCCCTTTCGTCCATATAGACAGTTGGAAACTGGAAAGGGGCGGTGGTTACGGTGTGGAAAAGGTGGTTGATCTGGGGGGTGTCCCTGGGGCTGTTGGCGGGTTGTTCATCCGGTGGGGCTCCGGATCAGTCGATGAGCAGTGGTCAAGTGGAAAAAAACGAATTCAGCCCGCTCTCCCGTGAGGGCTCGACGGAATCCGAGTCCGGGAAGGGGACTGCCGCTTCCGATGTGAAAAAAGCGCTGAACAAAGAAGGCGCTACCGTGGCGCAAGAGGAGCGGAAGGTGATCTACCAGGCGGAGCTGAAGATGAAAGTGCAGAACTTGAAACAGGCACAACAAGCCATGGAGGCGGCGGCCCGGAAGGAAGGAGGCTACCTGGTAGAGTCCTCTCAATCTCGGGCGAACAAGGAGAAAAAGGGAAACTATGTGTTTCGGATTCCCCAGGAGTCCTTTCAAGACTATCTGAAACAGGTGGAGAAGACGGCTCAAGAGATGGAATCCCGCAATATTACGGGCAAAGACGTCACAGAAGAGTACGTCGATCTGGAATCCCGGCTCAAAGCGAAAAAGGCGGTGGAGAAACGCCTGTTGGAGATGATGAAGGGGGCCAAAACCACGGAGGATCTGCTCAAAGTCTCTGAACAGTTGGCCCAGGTGCAAGAAGAGATCGAACAGTTGCAGGGACGATTGAAGTATCTGGAGAACCAGACGGTCTACTCGACGGTGAGGATTCAGGCTTACCAGGCGATCACCCTGGAGGAGCCGGAGGGAAAACCTGGCCTTGGGGAACAGATCACACTCGCCTTTGTGCGATCGGTGGGCTGGGTGCGGGATCTGTTTCAGGGCTTCCTGATCTTTGGCGCGGCCTTGTTGCCCCCTGTAGCCGTGGTGGCGGTGATCGGTGTTCCGATCTTTATGTGGGTTCGTCAACGTAAAAAAGAGAATCCCGAACCCTGGAAGCCTTCTGGCAACAGGGAAGGGGAGGGAGAGAAGCCGGAGGATCGCTGAAGGTAAAAGGAAACGCCGCACCCCTGAGGTGCGGCGTTTCTTCCGTTTTTCGCTGTGAAATTCCCGATGGTAATACCGGGAATAGATCCCGGGAGGGGGTAAAAGGGACTATTTACTGCCCTTTTGCGAATGACCGAAGCGGGACGGAACCTTAATGATCCGGCTTGGCCAATTTCCGGATCTCATCTTCCGTCAGTCCTGTGGCTTTGACAATCGATGAAATTTCCATCCCCATTTGCAGCAAATTTCTAGCCACCTCTACCTTCCCCTCTACCTTCCCCTCCTCCTTACCTTCCGCCTTACCTTCCGCCTTACCTTCCTCTCTAGCCCCCTCAATCTTCCAGCGTTCATCCAAGAGAGCCTTTTGGCGCATCTCGTACAGGCGGCGGGCTTCCCGGTCCTGACTCAGGAATTCCAGTGTTGTCATGGCTTTACGCAGTTTGGGTTGATCCATGGCAATCTCCTCCCATTTGCTTTTATCCAGACCTTTAAGGAAAAGCAACCACTTCACCAAGCCGGTGCCAACATCAAACGCCCCCGTCTCCAGCTTGGGCAGTTCCATAAAATGAATCTCCAAATCATCAGTTAGTAAGATGCCTGTGCGATCCTCTCGCAAATGAAAGATATTGTGGTATTGTTCGCCCGGAAGATAGCGAAAGTTAATGATGTTGATGGTGATTGTCTTTTTGAGATACCGGTAATTCTGCCCCTCGCCGAGTTGCTCTTCATACAGCTTACTCCAATAGTACAGCGTCCGCTTCTCAATATTGTGATGATTAAAGAGCTGAATCTCAATGTTAATCTGTTTGCGATCCTCGGTGACGGCCCGGATGTCCAGTATGGACAGCTTGTCGTCGAGTGCATTTTTGTCGATGTACGGATTGACGAGAGTGATCTCTTTCAACAATTCGCCTTGACTCGCCTTAAAGGTCTCATTGAGGAAGGCAAGCAGGACGTCTTTATTTTCCTCGCTCCCAAAGATTCGTTTGAATACAAAGTCCACCTTGGGGTCAAGTAGACGATTCATGGGATCACCTCACTCCACCGAAGTTTCCCGGTTGGTGATTCTAGTATATCACGGTGTTGTTTTATTCTGTCAAATTTGCGGGTTTTATGGACGATTTGGACGGGAGAAATCCAAAGCAATCGCTTCATGAGTCCAAAAGAAAGGAGAGGGATGGTTTTCCCTTCACGCCAACCACCCCGGAATGAAGCTTCCGGGGTGGTTGGCATTCCTCTGCGATGAGGCTGACGATTACGGTCTTAAATGCTTCTTGAAAAACTGTGTGATGGCGTTGTAGCAACGGATCCGGTTTTTCATCTTCAGTACATCGTGCCCCTCATTTTCAAATAGGAGGTACTCTACCTCCTTGCCCATGGAGCGTAGCCTTTCCACCAGATCACTGGACTCCGCCTCTACCACCCGAGGATCATTTTTGCCTTGGATGACCAGGAGGGGACAGGTGAGGTGATCGATATGAGTTTGGGGAGAACGATCCAGGAGAAAATCGTGATCTTTTTCCGGATGGCCGAGGGCGATATGAAAGTAGGGTTTCCAGGTTTCCGGGATGCGCTCCATGAAGCTGAACAGATTATAGGGACCAAATAGATCGACTGCGGCTGACCACAGTTCCGGATGGCGGGAGGCCAGTGTCAGAGTCATGTATCCTCCATAGGAACGGCCCACTACGGCTGCTCGAGTGGTGTCGAGGTGAGGATCTTCCGCCAGCACCTGCATGGCGTGGACATGATCCAAGCGGTCCTGTCCCCCCCAGTCCCGATCCACTCGCTTCGTATAATCCAAGCCATAGCCGGTGCTACCCCGGACATTGGGCACAAATACACTGAACCC
Source organism: Kroppenstedtia sanguinis (assembly GCF_050433445.1). Taxonomy (NCBI): domain Bacteria; kingdom Bacillati; phylum Bacillota; class Bacilli; order Caryophanales; family Thermoactinomycetaceae; genus Kroppenstedtia; species Kroppenstedtia sanguinis. The sequence goes on from NZ_JBNPXF010000001.1 coordinate 272,571, forward strand.
TTGTAGGGTAAGAAATTGGATCAGTGGCATGGAAAACCAAGCGAAATCCGGTCGTTCCTGGCCTTGTGGTCCCCCGTGGACGTAGTAGATTAGCGGTCGCGGTCCCGTAAAGCCCAGCTGTTCTGAGGGACGGTAGAGTCGGGCGGAGATGCGGAGGCCGTCATGGGAGATGAAGGAGGCATCCTCCCCAGGGGAAAGCTGTTTTGGATCCAGACCTAGGGTCTTTTCCTGAGTGCGGCGGATGATGCTTTGGCGGTGTTCTCCTTCCACAGTATACAACTGGATCGGAGAAGTGGCGGAGGAGAAGGCGAGAGCGTAGCGGTCCCCCTTTCTATCATAGGAGAATCCCTGTAAGACACCACCGTCTAGCGGGGAGTGTCCGCAGATCACCCGGTCGAGCCTCATTTTGCGGGGGGAATCCTCCCAAATGCCTTCATACAGCCAGGAAACGCCATCGATATTGTATTCGATTGCATAGCGGGAACCCTTCAGATGCTTCAGAGAAACCATTTCTCCCTGGCCGGTGTGTACCGTACCGGTCACCTCCACCTGTTGAACTTCCCCAGGCTCAGACAGGTCCAGCCACCCCAGTCCGTATGTATCCTCAAACAGCGCGGTGCGGAAGAGGAGCCCGCGATTCCCTGCAGTGAAGTGGCAGTCGGAGATCCCATTCAGTGGCACCTGCTCCCGATCGGACCGTTCTTCCAGAGGAGTTCCGTAGAGCCGTTTCGCTTCCCCCTCCCCCTGTTTCCACAGATAGAGCACGTGGTCTCCCACAGTATAACTGTCCCCGATGACAGCCTGGGTATGGTCCTCACTGACGCCCTCCACCCAGGCATCCCAGGGACTGTGGGCCAGCTGAACCAGCTCGCCGGTTTTCAGGTGACCCTGATAAGCTTCATGAAGGGACTCTTGTCTGGATTCCACGGACAGGTAGATGAGGTTACGCTCTGGATCTCCGCTAATCAAGTGGGCACGGTAGGAGGTGAAGGTGTCGCCGAAGGCCGGCTCGGGAAACCCACCCTCGATGGGAATCCGCATCGGTTGGTAATTTTCATCCCCATCCGCATCGATCATCACCAGGATCTGGCCCAGCTGGGGAAAGATAAGATAAGGTTCCCCACCGACGAGATCGGGATTTTGCAGAGCGATATGTCCCGGCAGGAGCGGTTGTGGAATGCCGCCCTTCACTTCCACGGAATAGAGATTCAAATGTCCGCCAAGGTCACTGATAAAATAAAGCCGATCCCCTACCCAGCGGGGGCTGAGGAAGAGACGCGCCGACAGAAGGGATTCAATTCGTGCCATTTCAACCTCTCCTTTGCGTGGTTTACTTACTACTATTTTGTAGGGAAAAAGACAGGCGTGTTGATTCACCCTATTTCAGGTAGGAAATCAGGTCAGGATGGTGGGACGGTGAAGAGCGAAAGGGTCGTTTCGTTTCCATCATCCACTTTATGGTTTATCAACAGAAAAAAGCACCTTATCACCTTGATGTCTACCTGGTGAATTCTTCTATCTACAGTTTACTGACACGGATGGAGATTGCCAAGGGCCTGCGGCCCCAGGGGCTTTGCTACTTTCTTTTGCGGTGTGGTATAGTTAGTGCCGATATAACCACGTTTTCGGTGATGAGGTGGCGTTTTGTTGAAGCGGATGATTCCTAATGAATTTGTTCAATCCATTTATGAAATCGATTGGAACTCCCTGCAACGGCGGGGGGTGAAGGCGGTGGTGGCGGATCTGGACAACACCCTGGTGGAAACGACTCGGCCAGAAGCGACTCCGGAGTTGGTCAGCTGGTTGGATCAGTTGCGAGGGATGGGATTTAAAGTGATGATTGTCTCCAATAACAATCTCACCCGAGTCTCCCGGTTTGCAACCCCCTTGCGCGTCCCCTATATCCACCGGGCGAAAAAGCCCCTCTCCGCTGCCTTCAGACGAGCGCTGAACCGGTTGGAAGTGGATGCCGGCGAGACCGTGATGATCGGCGATCAGTTGATTACCGATGTGTTCGGGGGAAACCGTCTGGGTCTTTATACGATTTTGGTGGTTCCAGTCTCCCAGGGGGAGGGATTCTTCACCCGGTTGAACCGGAGGGTGGAGCGCTTGGTGTTTTGGTGGATGAAAAAGCGAGGACTGTCGGTTGGGGAGGGACGTAATAAATGATGGAACAGGAAATCCAGTGTGAAGGGTGTGGAGTTCCACTGCAGACGGAGCATCCGGAGAAGCCGGGTTATATGCCTCCGGTAGCTCTGGAACGGGAGCATCCCATCTGCAAACGTTGTTTTCGGATTCGTCACTATAATGAAGTGGCGCCGGTGGAGCACGATCCGGATGCCTATCTGAGGATGTTGGGGGAGATCAGCCACCGACAGGCGCTGGTGGTTCAAGTAGTGGACCTGTTCGATCTGTCAGGCAGTTGGATTCCGGGGATTCAGCGGCATACCGGCGGCAATCCGATCCTTATCCTGGGCAATAAGCTGGATCTCTTCCCCAAGTCGGCTAAGGTGCAGCGTCTGAAAGAATGGGTCTATCATACCGTCGGCGAGTTGGGTGTCAAGCCGGTGGATGTGGTCTTGACCAGTGCGGCCAAGGGGTTTCATTTTGATAAAGTGGCCCAGGCGATTGAGACTTGCCGGCAGGGCCGAGATGTCTTTGTGACGGGGACGGCCAATGTGGGCAAGTCCACTCTGATTAACCGGTTGCTGAAGGAGTTTGGCAGCGGGGAAGAGGTGATCACCACCTCCCCCTACCCTGGAACCACCCTGGATACCATCCATATCCCTTTGGAAGGGGAGCGAGAGCTGGTGGATATGCCGGGAATCGTGCGGCGGGACCGGTTGAGTGAGTGGGTGGCGCCGGAGGAGCTGGGTCAGATTCTGCCTCAAAGTGAGATCAAACCGAAGGTTTATCAACTGAACGAGGGACAGACTCTCTTTTTCGGTGGCTTGGCCCGGATGGATTACAGCGCAGGGAAGCGTCAGCCCTTTGTCTGTCATATGGCCAACTCCCTTTATATTCACCGTACCAAGCTGGCTCGGGCGGATGAAGTTTGGGAGAATCATCGGGGGGAGCTCCTGTCCCCGCCGAAGGACCCCTCTTCTTTGCCGGCGCTGGTGCGTCACACCTTTCATCTCGACGGTAAACAGAAACAAGATCTGGTCATCTCCGGACTGGGCTGGATCGCCACAGGCAAAGAGCGGGCTCAGGTCGAACTGTGGGTGCCACGTGGGGTGGGCGTGGAAGTACGGCCGGCGATCCTGTAGAAACATAGGTTGGTTTATCTAAAAATAGAGGAGGGTAGGGCTCGAATTCCTAGAAGTGTTGTGAAATACCCGTTCACAGGGAGGGGGGAAACAGAATGAAACTGGAGGCGGAGACAGAAAAGACAGGATTAGTCGGCCACCCAGTGGCCCATTCTAAATCACCGGTGATGATGAATGAAGCCTTCAGTCAGGAAGGACTTCCTTGGATCTATCTCGCCTTTGACGTGGACTCTGAAGAGCTGGGGCAGGCGGTGGCGGGATTGAAGAGCCTCGGTTTTCGAGGCTGGAATGTGACCCTTCCCCACAAGGTGGCTGTGATGGAGCATCTGGATGAGATCGAGGAAAGCGCCCAGGAGATCGGAGCGGTCAATACGGTGATTCAGCAGGACGGCCGCCTGATCGGCACCAACACTGACGGTGCCGGTTACCTGGAGTCTTTGGTGCGAGAGACGGGCTTTGATGTCAAAGGGCGGCGGGTAGTGATTCTGGGGGCCGGCGGTGCGGCTCGTGCCGTCAGCTACACCCTGGCCCGAGCAGGGGCGGAGCAGATCCGGATCGTGAACCGGACGGAAAAAAAAGCGCAAGACTTGGCGGAACACCTTCGCCGTTGGACCCGTGCCGACGGGATTTCTCCGGGAGAAGCCAGCATCGCAATCCGGGAGGCGGACTTGTTGGTACAGACCACCTCGGTAGGCATGCATCCCCACCTGGAAGGCTGTCCGGTGGATCCTGCCTCTCTCCACGGGGATCTCCTGGTGAGTGACTTGATCTATCGTCCACGGCAGACCCGCTTGTTGCGGGAAGCGAAAGCCCGAGGGGCGCAGGTGCACAGTGGGCTGGGGATGCTACTTTACCAGGGGGCATTGGCCTTTGAACGGTGGACGGGCCGACGAGCCCCGGTGAAGCGGATGGGCGAGGTTTTGAAGCAGTCACTGGAGGAGTCGGGATGAAGACAGGGAAGAAAATCGGGATCTACGGGGGCACCTTTGATCCGATCCATATCGGTCACCTGATGATGGCCGAACAGGCCCGCCAGGCGGTGGGATTGGAGGAGGTCTGGTTTGTGCCGGCCTCCACTCCTCCTCATAAACGAGACGTTTCCGCTTCCGCCAAGGACCGGTTGGCCATGGTGGAACGGGCGGTGGCAGACCATCCCTCCTTCCGGGTTTCCCGGGCAGAGATGGATCGGAGCGGACCTTCCTACACTGTGGACACAGTGCGGCTGCTCTGTCAGGAACAGCCGGATACTCGTTTTTTTCTGATAATGGGTGCAGATATGGTGCTTGATTTGCCGCGATGGGTTAGAATAGAAGAAATCCTTGCTTCAGTGGAAGTAATCGGTCTGATGCGGGTGGGGGTGAAGTTGGATAGGAGGCGGATTCCCGACCATATTAAGAACAGGGTCACCTGGGTCAGGGAAGGGGTCTGGGTGAATCTCTCCTCTACCTGGATCCGGGAGCGGGTAGCGGCAGGAGGCTCCGTCCGATATTTCGTCCCCGAGTCGGTCAGACAGTATATGGAGGAGCATCGACTCTATGAATCGAAATGAACTGGCGGAAGCCGTCCGGAAGCAATTGCCGAAGACTCGTTGGGAGCACACCCTGCGGGTGGTGGAGACGGCCGTGGAACTGTCCGATCGTTTTGGAGCGGACCGGGAGCAGGCCCGGCTGGCTGCACTCTTACACGATTATTGTAAGTTTTGGCCACAGGAGCAGATGGCAGAGATCATTCGGGAGCGTGGCTTGTCCCAGGATTTGTTGGAGTATCATGTGGAACTGTGGCATGCCCCGGTGGGGGCGGAGGTGGTCAGGGAAGATTTGGGGATTGAAGATGAAGCGGTGTTGGATGCGATCCGTTATCATACCACAGGCCGGCCGCATATGTCTTTATTAGACAAAGTGATCTTCCTAGCGGATTATATTGAACCGGGAAGACAGTTTCCTGGAGTGGAGGAAGTACGTGAGTGGGCCCGCAAGGATTTGGATCAGGCCGTGTGGAAGTCATTGGACAAGACGCTGGTTTTTCTCATCGGGAAAAATCAAAAAGTCTATCCCCTGACCTGGGCTGCCCGCAATGACATGGTGGACCGGGTCCACCAACCAAGATCGAAGGAGGAATCTCTTTGAACCTAGTGGAAATCGCCCAAGTGGCGGCTGCGGCCGCTGAGGAGAAGAAAGCCCAACACGTCAGTATTCTCGATATTCGAGGCTTGTCTGTGATCGCTGATTATTTTGTGATTTGTCATGGAAATTCTCAGACACAGGTGCAGGCGATCGCTGAATCCATCAAAGATAAGATGGAACAAGTGGGATCTCCCCCGCGAGCGGTGGAGGGCTTGTCCGAAGCACGTTGGGTGTTGATCGACCTCGGCGATGTGGTCGTCCATGTCTTCCACAAGGACGAGCGGGATTTCTACGATTTGGAGCGTCTGTGGGGAGATGCAGCTCAAGTGAATGCCCAATAACTGGATGTGTGCACCCAGTGCAAACAAAAAACGGGAAGATCGTTGACATGGATCCAATGTATTGCATATAATGTTAATTAAATTATTAAGCGGTAGCATGAGAACCCTATTTAAATCAGGTGATGACGGGGAGCAGTAATCTGTAACCTCCTGCCCAGAGAATCGGCGGCCGGTGCGAGCTGATGTGGAGGAACAGGTGAACTCACTCCGTCGCCTCACAGGGGAAGGGATCGAGTATCCTGTGACGATTGATCCCCGATAACGGATCTGGAAGAGCGGGCATCCATCGGATGCCAAGCAGGGTGGTACCGCGGGAGATTGTGAACCAACCTCTCGTCCCTGGCAACCGAGCCGGGGGCGGGAGGTTTTATATGTCTGGAGGGTGATTACGTGAAAAAGTACATACCTCAGGAGATCGAGCCCAAGTGGCAACAGATCTGGGAAGAAAATGATGCTTACCGGACACCGGAACAGGTGTCCGACCGACCGAAATTCTATGCACTGGAGATGTTTCCCTATCCTTCGGGGGAAGGGCTCCATATGGGACACGTGCGCAATTACTCTATGGGAGACCTGGTTGCCCGCTTTAAGCGAATGAACGGTTACGAAGTGATCCATCCGATGGGTGCCGATGCTTTTGGGATGCCTGCTGAAAACGCTGCCATTCAACGAGGGGTGAATCCTCGGGAGTGGACATTAAACAATATGAAACGGATTCGGGAGGAGCAGACTCGGCTCGGTATATCCTATGACTGGGACCGGTATGTGGGAACTTGCACTCCGGAATATTACCGGTTCAGCCAGTGGTTGTTCCTGCTTTTCCACGAGCGGGGGTTGGCCTACCGCAAACAGGGGGCGGTCAACTGGTGCCCCGATTGCCAGACCGTGCTCGCCAACGAACAGGTGGAAGACGGCCGTTGCTGGCGCTGTGATTCCGTGGTGGAGAAAAAGGAACTGGAACAGTGGTTCTTGCGCATCACCGATTATGCCGACCGGCTGGTGGAAGATCTGGAAAAATTGCCGAAATGGCCCGAACAGGTCAAAATGATGCAGCGCAACTGGATCGGCCGCAGTGAAGGAGCCGAGGTAGTCTTTACCCTTCCGGAACAGGAAGAAGAGCGGATTTCCGTCTTCACTACCCGGCCCGACACCCTCTATGGGGTCACCTATCTGGTGCTTGCCCCGGAGCATCCCTTGGTTAAGCAACTGATCCAGGGTAGAGAAGGGGAAGAGGAGATCCGCACTTTCATCCGGGAGATGAAGAACCAGCCGGAGCGTGCCCGCACCGGCTCTGATGTGAAAAAAATCGGCTATGACACCGGGGCCAAAGCCCGACATCCCCTGACTGGGGAAGAAGTACCGATCTGGGTGGCGAACTATGTCCTGATGGACTACGGTACGGGAGCGGTGATGGGGGTTCCGGCCCACGATGAGCGGGACTTTCTGTTTGCCCAACAATACGGTCTTCCCATTCGAACCGTGGTCCAGTCCCAAAAAGGAGAGGCTTCTGGGGAAGAGGCGTATACGGCGGAGGGGGTTTTGGTGAACTCCGGACCCTTTGACGGTATGGACAACCGCCAAGCGATCGGGGCGATCGCCGATCACTTGACCCAAGTAGGGAAAGGAAAGAAGACGATCACTTACCGGTTGCGGGATTGGTTGATCTCCCGCCAACGTTATTGGGGATGCCCCATCCCCATCGTCTATTGCGATTCTTGCGGTACCGTGCCGGTCCCCAAGGAAGAGTTGCCAGTGATGGTGCCGGAGGATGTGGTCTTTGACGGCAAGAGCAATCCCCTCACCACATCGGAAAGCTTTGTCCATACCACCTGTCCTTCCTGTGGTGGAAAGGCGCGTCGGGAGACAGACACGATGGATACCTTCATCGACTCTTCCTGGTATTTTTTGCGCTACACCGACCCCCGCAACACCGACAAACCCTTTGACCCTGAGTTGGCCAACCAATGGATGCCGGTGGACTTTTACGTCGGGGGGGTGGAACATGCGGTGCTCCACCTGCTGTACTCCCGTTTCTTCACCAAGGTGTTGCATGATGCGGGGATGGTGGAGGCGATTGAACCTTTTGAACAATATTTCCCGTTGGGCATGGTGCTGAAGGATGGGGCTAAAATGTCCAAGTCCAAAGGAAATGTCGTCTCCCCGATGGAGATTATCGACCGTTACGGAGCGGACACCGCCCGTCTGTTCATTCTGTTTGCTGCTCCGCCTGATGGGGAGCTGGACTGGAACGATGCCGGGGTGGAGGGGAGTCACCGCTTTCTGAATCGTGTCTGGCGGATGGTGCAACAACACAAGGAGTTGGTTCGCAATCGGCCGGTGGCACAGTTGGAAGGAAAAAAGGCCAAGGAGCTGAACCGCGTTCTGCAGCAGACCATAAAAAAAGTGGGCGGGGATGTGGGAGACCGCCTTCAGTTCAATACCGCCGTCAGTGCGATCATGGAGCTAATCAATGCGATTCACGCATATCCCGCCGATGCAGATCAAGGGGTGTTGGCCGAGGCGGTGGAACAGGCGATCATCCTGCTGGCGCCCTTTGTCCCTCATATCACTGAGGAGATGTGGCAGGAGTTGGGCCATGAATCCAGTGTTCATGACCAGTCCTGGCCTTCCTTTGATGCAGACGCCCTCCTCTTGGATGAAGTGGAAATGGCGGTGCAGATCAATGGCAAGGTCCGTCACAAGGCGGTCGTCCCCACCGGTGCAGATCGCAAGGAAGTGGAGTCCCAGGTGCTGGCGGAAGAAAAAGTGAAAAGCCTCCTGGAAGGAAAAATGATCCGCAAAGTGATCGTCGTTCCCGGCAAACTGATCAATATCGTCGCCAACTGACAAAGGGGAGGAAGGATCCCCAGACCTGATTTACGAGATTTTCTGGTGTAAGTGATCGAGAAAAACTTGGGTGTCGAACTGGGAGATCCGATCCCGAACTCGAAGCGTTGTGAAAAATCGTCATAACCATAACCATAAAACACAAATCGTGCCTGGGGTTGCTTCGCTCTTCCATGCTACCCAGGGAGGATGGGGTTTCCCATGGAGTGATTTTGGATCGAAGAACTTTGACGCCGGAATGGGAAATCTCATCCCGCCCCTCTGCAACTGTAGTAAATCACAACGCCTGTAGGGATATCCAACACCAGGCGTGTTGATTAGCCATATTTTGGATGGGGAGATCGTGTTCACCCACGCGACCGTTGCCATCCGGCAAGGAAGTGAAAACTGGCCGCTCCAAATCCTCCGATCGGGCAGGGGCAAAGCCTTACGGAAGCAACACAGGGAAGATGTTGCCCCTAAACGCCCTCCCTCCAGATTCTCCGCTGGGTAGGATGGCAAAGGTCGCTTTGGCAGCACACGACTCCCTTCCGCTGCCCATTTTCTGGTTAATCAACAGCCCTGATCCAACACAATCCTGGAAACCAACCGTCGTCCCTGTGTTGCCTCTGTCAGGCTTTGTTTCTTACCGAGGCATCGGTGCGTGGGCGAACATCCCTACCCCAAAGGGCGAAGTAACCTACCTGAAAAAATCTATCTTATTTGCGTACAGGGGTGCCATTGGCTGAGAGGGATTCTGCCCAACCCTTTGAACCGGATCCGGACGATACCGGGAAGGGAGTACAGGGCCAAGTATATCTCTGGCCGCTCCCGGCGGGGGCGGCCTTTTTGCATGCATAATTCAGGAGGCGAGCAAATGAATTGGAACCCTGATCTCATCCAAGAAGTGAGGAAGAGACGCCCGCTGGTGCATCAGATCACCAATGAGGTGACCGTCAACGATTGTGCCAACATCACTCTCAGTTGCGGTGCGTCTCCGGTGATGGCTTATGCCCCGGAAGAAGTGGCGGAGATGGCAGCATTGGCCTCGGCTTTGGTATTAAACATCGGGACCCTGAATGCAAATCAAGTGGAGAGTATGATCCAGGCAGGAAGAGCCGCCAATGAAAAAGGAATTCCTGTGGTGCTGGATCCAGTGGGAGCAGGGGCTACCTCCTTCCGGACGGACTCAGCCAAGAGACTGTTGGAAAAGGTCCACATCTCCCATCTAAAAGGAAACGCTGGGGAGATTGCGACTCTGGCGGGAGAAGTGTCCCAGGTTCGTGGTGTCGATTCAGGAGAAGTGGATCATATTCGAACCATCGCCGTTCGAGCGGCCCGAAAATGGGGACTGACTATCATCGTCACCGGGGAGAAGGATGTGATTACCGATGGAGACAAGTGGGTTGAGGTTTCCAACGGACACCCCCTGATGGCCACCGTTACCGGAACCGGCTGCATGTGCGCGCCGGTGGTAGCCGCCTTTGCTGCGGTCTCCAATGATCCGGTGGCTGCCTCCGTTGCTGCCATGGTCACCTATGGAATCGCAGCGGAGCAGGCGGGGCGGGTAGCCGAGGGACCAGGCAGTTTCCGATGGAGACTCTTCGATGCATTACACGCCCTCGACGGTGAGGGCGTGAGAGATTCTGCCCAGGTACAGAGTGGCTGATTTACGGTGAGACAGGAAAGGATGTAACATCTCTGATCTCTTGCAAAAAGCGGAAGGGGTTGCCTTCCGCTTTTTCGCGGGTATGGTATACTAAATATATCCTTTGATAGCATCTTTTTCTTGCCCCGTCAGACTTTTTTTTCTACTTCTGGGAAGAGGGATTGTTGTACTTTATGGATGTCCTCCTCGTATTTGTCGTGGGTTAACCGGAACAGATCGTGAAAAAGAGTGCCTAGGTCCCGTTCCAACAGGTGGAGGCCTTCTCGGGTGATTCCGCCGGGTACAGCCACCCGTTCCTGGAGGCTCTGTAGTGTGAAGTTTCCTTCCGCCAAGAGATGCCCCAGTCCTTGAGCCATCTGGGTGACGAGGGAGATTGCCGTCTCCCGTGGAAGGCCGGTTTCCTTCACGGCGGCTTCCGCCATCTGTTCCATGAGGTTGGCGAGAAAGGCAGGGGCACAGCAAGCCAGATCGGAGGCAATTCGGGTGTGTGCCTCATCGACATGGAGAGGACGACTGATACTGCTAAACAGGTCCCACAATTTTTCCCGGTCCTCTCGATGGAGGCGGGAGCCGGGGATAAATAGGGAGTTACCGGAGTAGACAGCATGGGTGATGCTGGGGATCACTTTGGCTACCTTTGCAGGCAACCACTGTTCCAGATCCCGGACCATTACTGGACTGGTGATGGAGACCACAATTTGTTCTGCCTGGACTACATCCTGAATCTCTTCCAGTACTCGGCGGAATTCTCCGGGTTTGACACAGAGGAAGAAACAATCCGATTCTTGGGCGACTTGGCGGTTGTCTGCTGCCACCCGAAGTCCCGGGAACTCATCAGCCAAGCCTTCCGCCTTGGCCCGGGTGCGATTGCTCACGAGGAGTTCGGAGGGTTGCAGTTTGCCGGACCGAATCCAAGCTTCCACCAGGATGCGGCCCATACTGCCGGTGCCGATCACGCCGTGGGTCATCTTTCTCCCTCCCTGGAGTGGCGATAGGGTACCGTCTTGCGGTGTTAGTAACTTTCTATTCATCCATACGCTAAGGACGCGGAAATATGATGCGCAACAGATGGGAAAGGAGGCAAAATCATGTGGGATCAAGGGGGATGGACTCCCCGAGAAAAAGGATTGGCAGTGGCGGCGGGTGTGTTCCTTTTTTTGTTGATCGGAGTCGGAATCTCCCTGTGGACCGGGGAGGATTCAGGGACGGAACCGGAGTTACAACCCTACTCGCAGCCAGAGAAGACCGCCGTTCCTAAAGAGGAAGACAAAGAGGAGAAACCGACAGAACTGGTGGTGGACGTCAAAGGGGAAGTAAAAAAACCGGGGGTTTATCGCCTCTCTGCGGATGCCCGGGTGGAAGAAGCGTTGCGCAAGGCGGGGGGACCTACGTCACGGGCGGATATGGATCAAGTCAACCTGGCTCAGCCCCTCTCTGATGGAATGGCTCTCTACATCGCTGCTGAAGGGGAGGAGGTGCCACCGGGAATTTCTGCGGGAGCTTCGGGGACGAGTGGGTCCGGAGGGGAAGCGGAACAAACCATCAACGTCAACACTGCTTCGCAGGAGGAATTGCAACAACTCAATGGCATCGGCCCTTCCAAAGCAGAGGCGGTCATCCAACACCGGGAGGAGAACGGACCTTTCACCTCCGTCGATCAGCTCACGGAAGTCCCGGGGATCGGGGAGAAGACATTGGACCAGCTACGAGATCAGGTGACGGTACAGTGAAGCACCATGACTGTCGGCGGGTCTTGAAATCTGAACAAGGTGGGAGGGAACATTCTGCCCCGTGAATTCAGAATAGACATGCAAACGGGGGTTCCTTTTATTAGAAGGATAACCAGGGTCGGGAGGGTGGGGCGGGGAAGATCCTTTGCGCTTTTTGCAAGAGATTGTAGCCGTTCCACCCTCCCTGTCTCCCGAGCCATATTCTCACTTGAGGGCAAGTAGGGGGGATCTATCCATTTATGTAATCCATTTCTTGTCTAATCAATACGCCTGAAGGAAAATAAAAAAGTGCTTCTTTGGAACAATAGATTTGAACTTCATTCTTCGGGGGGATTCATGTTGATCGTCAACGGTGAAGAGATTCAGATGAGATACTATGAAAGCGGGGATCAAGGAGCCCAAGCTTTGCCGGTATCCTTGGAGGAGTGGGAGGAACGGGCGAGGAAAAAGCTGGCGACCGGTCCCTTCGGCTATGTATATGGTGGAGCAGGAGCAGGGGACACCCTGCGTGCCAATACCGATGCATTCCAAAACTATCGGATCCGGCCGCGGATCTGTTGTGATACCACCCAGCGTGACCTTTCCGTCAAGTTACTGGGGAAGCAGGTCCCCTTTCCCTTTATGCTGGCTCCGATCGGGGTTCTCTCCATTCTCCACCCCGATGCAGAGTTGGCAGTGGCCCAGGCAGCGGCCAAACTGGGGGTTCCATACATCCTGAGCAACGTCTCCACCCGATCCATGGAAGAAGTGGCGGAAGCGATGGGAGATGCGCTGCGGTGGTTTCAACTGTATCCACCGATCAATAGTGAATTGAGCCAAAGTTTTTTGCAACGGGCAGAAGCCGCTGGGTACTCTGCCATCGTAGTGACGGTGGATTCCACCTTACTCGGATGGCGGGAGACAGATCTTACCAATGTTTACCTCCCCTTTCTGAGCGGACATGGCATGGGGAACTACTTCAGCGATCCCGTTTTCCTTGCGGATCTGGAGGAGCCTCCGGAGAAAAATCTGAGGGCAGCAGCCAAGAAAGCGCTGGATGAAGGAAACAACACCCACTTCACGTGGAAAGAATTGGAGTGGATTAAGCAACAAACTCCCTTGCCTGTTTGGCTCAAGGGAGTGACGCATCCAGATGATGCGGTGTTGGCCGTGGAGCACGGCGTGGATGGAATCATCGTCTCCAATCATGGAGGGCGGCAACTGGACGGAGCCGTGGCGACTCTGGAAGTCCTGCCTTCCATCTGTGAAGCGGTCCGAGAAAAGGTCCCCGTGATTCTGGACAGCGGTGTTCGCCGAGGGGCGGATATCCTGAAAGCCATCTCCCTCGGGGCTACTGCCACCCTGATCGGTCGTCCCTTCGCTTATGCCTTGGCTGTGGCAGGTCAGAAGGGGGTAGAGTCGGTCCTTGAAAATCTGATTGCGGAAACCGAGTTGCAATTGGGGATTTCCGGACGCGGTTCGATCCGGGAGGTGGATCGTTCCCTGGTGATGAAGGTGTAGGATCAATCCGATTTGGGGGAGATTTCCTTTCGATGGCCGTGTTCCCTTACCTCAGTGAATATGTTGTCTCGTTGTTGGTTTGGGGAGGTCTCCTTTGGCACCATCCATATCTTTTCCAAGTCTCCGATGGTTACCGGTTGGGCATGACGCATTCACTCATAACCAAACTCCCCGTTCACCTCGATCGTGCCGGTTTTTACATCGGCGAAGGAATGAATCCCCTTACTTCTCATCCGCCCTTCTAACTGATCAACGGACATCCGTATCTTTTCAGGTTTTCTTGGAGTTCCCCGTTTTTGATGACCACAGTGTCTCTCCTCAGGAATAACACATGACCAACAGGCAGTCGAAGATGCATAGCACGATGGCGGTCTTCTGCACGGAACTGCATAACCGATCATCGATGCCATTCCCAGGAGGGTGATCAGTTCCAGTCCGGTCATCTCCGAAGCCACCTTCTTCCCAGCGATCCAGATCAGAATATACCCTACTGTCAAGATGGCAAAGGCTTGCCAAATGGAACTCATGGAATCCCCCTTTTGCAAAATGGGCTTTAATTTTACGCGTTGTTTTAATCGGATGTCACCAATGGCTGGGCCGGGCCATAGTCTGCATTAAGAGGGTTTTATCCTGGGGTGTGGAAAAGCAAGATCAGGCGTGTTGATTAGCTATATTTTAGGTGGGAGAGGTCGTGTTCGCCCAGGCTCGATGCCATCCTACAAGGAGGTGGTGACGGTTCACTTCGAATCTACCATCGGGCAGGGGCAAAGCCGGGAGGTCAGCAACACAAGGATGAATGTTGCTCCTAAAATGCCCTTTCGTAAAACTTCTCCGCTAGGTAGGATGGCTTCCTTAATCTAGAGCTTCAGCTCTTTTAAATTGTAGTGCCTGTGGTGCTACCTTTTAATTCAGGGCTTCAGCCTATCAGATTAGAGTACCTTGGCGCAAAGGTCGCTTTGCACCCATAAGGCGCAAGTCTCGCCAGGGTCACTACCGCTCCCAGATCTCGCTATAGCAGCACACGACTCCCTTCGCCGCCTATTTTGATTAATCAACACCCTGGATTCAAGTATTTAAGAAAAGACGGTACCCTCCGGGATAGGCCAGATCTGTCCCGACCGGCTCGTCACAGATCCGGATTTACCACACCCTGGAGATCGAGTTCCAATAAGTCAGGGGAAGATGGTGCCATGGTTTATAGTGTCTTGACGGTTTATTTGGCTTTAACTTTTTTGTTTTCAGCGATCGCCAAGTTGCGCCACATGGGATCTTTCGTAGAAGTGACCCAGGCCTATGAAGTTCTGTCCTCTCCCTGGGACCGAATCTTCGCCTGTCTGTTGCCGTTTTTGGAAATGGGGGCGGTCGTTTTTCTGCTGTTCCGGCAAACCCATGTGTGGGGAGTATGGATCCTGGTGGGATTGTTGTCGGTTTTCGCCTGGGCTGTAGGGTCGGTGATTCATTCCGGGCGAGTAATCACCTGCGGTTGCTATGGGAAATGGATGGATGCCCAGGCGGATCGGTTTACGCTCCTCAAGATCGCGTCTCTCGGGGTGGTCTGCATGGTACTGCTAGGGGGACAAATCTCAGGTGCGGGCATCGATCTTCGGGCCCTTCCGCTCACCAGTGGTGCGATTCTTTTTCTTTTGTCCCTGTTGGCGCAAAAAATATGGATTTCTTACCAAAACAGTCTGGCCAGACTTCGACACCCGCAGAAAGGAGAAAGACCGTGAATGAAGTGTTGTTGTATTCCAACATTTTGTTGTGGTTAGCGGTGTTGTTAATCGGGTTTACCCTGTTCATCATTTTCCGCCAATTTGGTGAAGTCTATTTAAGTACGGGAGAAAGCATCGCCCGGGATGGAATTGCCATCGGGGAACGAGCCCCCTCTCTCTCTCATCGCAAAACTTGGAACGGGCAACCGGTCCTCTCCCAGGGAGCCAAGCCGGTGCTCCTGGCCTTTCTCAGCCCGGCCTGCAAGGTTTGTATCGATTTAATTCCGGATTGGAATCAGGCGGTTCATCAACACCGAGCAATCCATTTTCGTGCCATCCTCGTCGGGGACCGACCCTCATCGGAGAAAATTTTGCAGGAACAGGCTTTGGAAGGAGAGGTGCTCTTTGATGAGGATCAAGGCATCCTGGGGGAATATCGGGTGCGGGTGACTCCTTTCGCCTTAATCATGGATGAAGGGGGTGTGGTACGGGGCAAAGGGCTCTGTAATGACACGGGACATATTGACCACTTGATCTCTTATCTGGAGAGTGAATCGGTGGCCGTGTAAAGAAGGGAGAGAAGAGGGTGCAAAGAGGGGAAAAAGTTCGTAGATTGGCAGAGAAAATCGCCAGATCTGTGAGCGGAAAAGAAGAGTGGAAAGTGATGACGGCGAGTGCTTTTCAGTCCTTAATGAAATTTTCCATGTGGCCCTTTTATACCTTGGCGGTCTCCCCTCGTTGGTGTGAAGTCAGCCGACCGGGAGATCGTTGCCATCCCCCCTACGGCCGTTTTTGTGGGGGTTGCCCCGATGCTAGCGGTAATAGCAAGTGTCCGGCAGGGTATCAAGTCTCCTATGCTTGGTGGAATCAAACCGGTTGTTGGTGCGAGACTTCTTCCACAGTGACCCTGGTCTGTTGCGATTGCACTGCGGAAAGTGACCCTTCGATTCAGCATCCCACGGATTGTGGTTGCAGTTGGGCTGTCCCCAACGGTATGCAGTAAATTTATAGGAGGTGAAAGGATGATGGATTTTTCCCAGTGGCTCACCGCGGGAGGAGTGGCGGCCTCCCTGGCGTGGATCGCCGGAATCACCACTTGGTCCACCGCTTGAGGGAGGAACGTGACCCTGGCGGTCCAACCTCCCGGTGGGAGGGATTCCATCGGTGTCTTCAGCAAAAAAATCCTGATTTACACTGCTTCGCTGATGGGTTCAGGTGCTGTGTTCGGTTTTTTGTATACGATTTTTTTCTTTCTGCTCGGATCTCTTTTACCTATACCTTTAAAAACGATGATCCTCTCCAGTCTAGTCCTTCTTTACACTCTGCATGAAGGGGGAGTCATCTCGCTGAAAGTTCCACAGCATCACTGGCAAATTCCCTCCACCTGGGTTAATCGCGGGGACGGACGGGATTTGATGGTGTGGGGCTGGATCCTAGGGGCGGGAATTTTCACTTATATTCCCCATATCAGTTTTTATATCTTATACCTTTTCACCGGGTTTTTCCTAGATCCCCTCACAGGAATCCTGATGGGAGCCCTCTACGGTTTCTCCCGCATGTTGCCAACCGGGAGCTTAGCCTTGGCGTCCCGGATGTCCAGGCGACATTGGGCACTGGATCTCACCGGGTCGAAGAGGAGGGCGGTCTTCAACCGGGTATTGAATGGAATCGTTCTGGGGATGACCTGGATCTTTCTGATTTTCCAAATATAAAAAAAGCCCCCGGCGGGGCTTGGATGGATCAGGAGGTCTTCGCGAGAACGGAGCGGATGTGACCGAGGGCCCAGTCCAGCTCCTCTTGCGTGATCGTCAGCGGCGGGGCAAAACGGATGGTATTCTCGTGGGTCTCTTTGCAGAGAAGGCCAGCTTCCGCCAGCCGTTCGCAGTAAGGACGGGCGGACTCATACAATTCCATTCCGATGAAAAGTCCTTTGCCCCGCACTTCTTTGATGGCCGAATTTTGAATCCTTTTCAGTTCAGCCATGAAATACTCTCCCCATTCTCGGGAGCGTTGGACCAGGTTCTCCTCTTCCAGGACATCCATGGCGGCCACGGAGACGGCGCAGGCCAAGGGGTTTCCGCCGAAGGTGGAACCATGGGATCCGGGTTCAAACAGGCCGAGGATCTTCTCATCGGCGGCGACGGCGGAGATGGGCATGACGCCCCCGCCGAGGGCTTTCCCCAGAATGTACATGTCCGGTTTCACCTCTTCCCAGTCACAGGCGAAGAGCTGACCCGTCCGTCCAAAGCCGGTCTGGATCTCGTCGGCGACGAAGAGGACGTTGTTCTCTTGACAGAGAGCGGCGGCTTCCTTGAGATAGTTCTCCGGGGGCACGATCACGCCGGCCTCCCCTTGGATCGGCTCCACCAAAAAGGCGGCGGTGTTGGGAGTGATCGCTTGTCTCAGGGCTTCGGTGTCGCCATAGGGGACGATCTTGATCCCCGGCAGCATCGGTCCGAAACCCCGTTGATATTCCTCACTGGAGGACAGGGAGACGGCAGTCATGGTGCGGCCGTGAAAGTTTTCCTCGCAGGCGATGATTTCCGCCTGGTTTTCAGGCACCTTCTTTACATCGTAGGCCCAGCGACGGACAGCCTTGACAGCGGTTTCAACAGCCTCCGCACCGGTATTCATCGGCAAGACCCGCTCTTTGCCTGTGAGTCGGGCTACTTTTTCATAAAACAATCCCAGTTGGTCATTGTGGAATGCACGTGAGGTGAGCGTCACCTGGTCCGCTTGATCCTTTAATGCCTGGATCAGTCTGGGGTGGCGGTGACCGTGATTCAGGGCGGAATAGGCGCTCAGCATATCCATATAACGCTTCCCGTCGGCATCTTTCACCCATACCCCTTCCCCTTCGGAGATGACGATGGGGAGCGGATGGTAGTTTCGGGCTCCGTATTTGTCAGTGAGATGGATCAATTCCTGGTTACGCGACATCGGAATCCTCCTTTGGCTACACTCAATTCGCCGCCGTGCCGGGCGGCGGGGATCCATATTAGTGTATCATCAAGACCCCGAGAGAAGAAGGTTTTCCGGCAAAACGGATAAACATTGGCCGGCGTTGGTAATCATGCATAGCTCCCCATGGAAGTGGGAGATGAAAAGGGTCTTCACTGACCCAATCGGTACAAAATCCTCAGGTTTCGGAGCTTGGGGACAGGGCGTCGTTCACAAATGGAAATTGGCTGTTGACGATCCGGGAAACCCCCAGTATAATAAAACACAAGTTTTCAGACTGGAATAACCTCATATGTTTGCAAGACGCTCTTATCAAGAGAGGCGGAGGGACGAGCCCGATGAAGCCCGGCAACCCCAGTCACCCAGACCGGAAGGTGCCAATTCTTGCAGAGCCCCAGAGGCTGCTGAGAGATAAGAGAAGGGTCTGTTTTGTGTATGAACAAAACCTCTTCTCTGACTGGGAAGAGGTTTTTTAATTTCCTGAGGAGGCGATTGTTATGAGTGAAAAAGAGCAATCATTTCGTCCTGAAACCTTGGCGGTCCATGCAGGACAGGAGCCGGATCCTGTCACCCATGCCCGGGCAGTGCCGATCTACCAGACCACCTCGTACACCTTTGACAGCACCGAGCATGCAGCCAATCTCTTTTCGCTGGCGGAAACAGGAAATATCTACACACGGATCATGAATCCGACCCAGGATGTGTTTGAACAGCGGGTGGCAGCGCTGGAAGGGGGCGTCGGGGCATTGGCAGTCAGCTCCGGTCAAGCGGCGATCACCTATTCCATCCTGAACATCGCCGGATCCGGGGATGAAGTAGTAGCGTCTAGCAGTCTGTATGGTGGGACCTATAATCTATTTCACCACACCTTACCCAAATTAGGCATCCAAGTACATTTTGTCGATCCATCGAAGCCGGAAAATTTCAAACAGGCGATCACGGAGCGGACGAAAGCGATCTTTGGGGAAACCATCGGAAACCCCAAGGGAGATGTACTGGACCTGGAGGCTGTGGCAAAGGTGGCTCATGAAGCAGGGGTACCATTGATTGTCGACAATACTTTCGCCACGCCCCACCTGTTGCAACCGATCCAATTCGGTGCGGATATCGTCGTTCATTCGGCCACCAAATTTATCGGCGGGCATGGAACATCGATCGGCGGCGTGATCGTCGATTCTGGTCGATTCGACTGGAGCAACGGAAAATTCCCGGGATTGGTGGAACCGGATCCCAGTTATCATGGGGTCTCCTATACAGAGGCTCTGGGGGAACAGGCCTACATCGTCAAAGCTCGGGTTCAGCTGTTGCGGGATCTGGGAGCCTCACTCTCCCCCTTTAATTCATTCCTGTTGCTCCAAGGTTTGGAGACCCTCCACTTGCGGATGGAGCGGCACAGTGCCAATGCCCTCCAACTGGCTCGCTGGCTACAGGATCAAGAGGCCGTGGAGTGGGTGAGTCATCCCGGTCTGCCGAAGCATCCGGATTATGAAAAAGCGAAGAAATATCTGCCCAAGGGTCAAGGTGCCATATTTACATTTGGCATCAAGGGGGGAGTGGAAGCGGGGCGTCGTCTGATCGAAAGCTTGAAACTCTTCTCCCATCTGGCCAATGTGGGGGATGCCAAGTCCCTTGTGATTCATCCCGGTAGCACGACTCACCAGCAGTTGACAGAAGAGGAGCAGCGGGTATCTGGAGTCAATCCGGAATTAATCCGCCTTTCCGTCGGCATTGAGGCCGTGGAAGACTTGATCGCCGATCTGGAGCAGGCCCTGAAAAAGAGTCAGCAGCCTGTACAGGTGTAAGGAGACTCCTTCTCATCTGTAACGGTAGTGGCAAGGGAGGATCAAGGATGCACAAGGAGACCATTCTCGCACAGATTGGAAACCAGCAGGAGCGGGAGACGGGAGCGATCAGCTTTCCGGTGTACCACTCCACAGCCTATCGACATCCCGGACCGGGGCGAAGTACTGGATTTGATTATACTCGAACCACCAATCCCACCCGGTCGGTGCTGGAAGAGGCGATTGCCGAACTGGAGGGAGGAGATGCGGGCTTCGCCTGCAGTTCGGGGATGGCGGCGGTTCAGACGGTGATGGGGTTGTTTTCTCCGGGGGATCACCTGATTGTCTCCCTCGATTTGTACGGTGGGACTTATCGCTTGCTTGAGCGGGTGTGGAGGCATCTGGGCCTCTCCTTCAGCTATGTGGATCTGCGGGACTTACAGGCGGTGGAAGCGGCGGTGACCCCGCAAACCCGGGGTATCTTCATCGAGACGCCGACTAACCCCTTGATGAGAGTGACGGATTTAGCGGCTCTCTGCCAAATGGCACAAGACCAAGGTTGGCTCTCCATTGTGGATAACACCTTTATGACCCCATATGGTCAACAACCGCTGTTGAAGGGTGCGGATGTAGTGGTCCACAGTGCCACCAAATATCTCGGGGGTCATAACGATGTGTTGGCGGGACTGATTGTTACCGCCAGCCCTGAGTTGTCGGGGCGTGTGGATGAGCTGATGAATACCCTAGGAGCGGTGCTCGGTCCACAGGAAGCGTGGCTGTTGATGCGGGGAATGAAAACCTTGGCGCTGCGGATGGAAAAACATCAGGAAAATGCGTTGGCCGTTGCCCAGTATCTGTCTACCCATCCTGCCGTGGACCGGGTCTATTATCCGGCCTTCTCGCCTCAGGAGCGGCAGGTGCAGGAAAAGCAGGCCACAGGGTATGGGGGGATGCTCTCCTTCCGCGTGCAACAACAGGAAATGGTGTCCCCATTCCTGTCCCATCTGGAGTTGGTCGCCTATGCCGAGAGTCTCGGCGGAGTGGAAAGTCTGATCACCTATCCCATTACTCAGACCCACGCCGACTTGCCGGAGGAGATGCGGAAACGGACAGGGGTTTGCGATCGTCTGTTGAGGATGTCTGTCGGAATCGAACATTTGGAAGATCTCATCGGAGATCTGTCCCATGCTTTAAATTACGCCCGAGCGGTAGTATGAACGGAATGAGAGGAGGAGAGTGGGATGAAATTTGCAACCCGGCTTCTGCACAATGGAAATGAAGTCGACCCCAGCACCGGGGCGG
This sequence comes from Kroppenstedtia sanguinis, assembly GCF_050433445.1. NCBI lineage: Bacteria > Bacillati > Bacillota > Bacilli > Caryophanales > Thermoactinomycetaceae > Kroppenstedtia > Kroppenstedtia sanguinis. Next base: position 293,785 of record NZ_JBNPXF010000001.1, read on the forward strand.
CCAGCATTCCTCTATATCAAGCGTCCACATTCCATCAATCCGATTTAGATCATCCGGGTCCTTATGATTACGGACGCTCCGGAAATCCCACCCGTTATGCCTTGGAAAAGACCTTGGCGGAATTGGAGGGAGGGTGTCAAGGGTTTGCCTTCGCCTCGGGAATGGCTGCCATCTCCACGGCTCTTCTTCTGTTTTCCAAAGGGGACCGCTTGATCGTCTCCCAAGACTTGTATGGGGGAACCTATCGCTTACTGACCGAGGTGCTCCCCCGGCTGGGCATCCGGGCGGATTTTGTGGATACCACCGATCTGGATCAGGTGGAGGCGGCGATCCGGCCCGATACTCGGGGAATCTACATCGAAACCCCTTCCAACCCCACCCTCAAAGTGACTGATCTCGGCAGAGTCACTCGCTTGGCCAAGGCCCATGGGTTACTGACCCTGGTGGATAACACCTTTCTGACGCCTTGCCTCCAGCGTCCGCTGGAATGGGGGGCGGATCTGGTCATCCACAGTGCCACGAAGTTTATCTCTGGACACAGTGATGTGGTTGCAGGGGCGGTGGTGGTAAAAGAGAAAGAAGTGGCTGAACATATCGCATTTCTGCAAAATACCCTGGGTTCGATCCTGGGAGTGCAGGATTCCTGGCTCACCCTGCGCGGACTGAAAACACTGACTGCGCGGATGATGGCGGCACAAACCGCTGCGGACCGGATCGCCCGGGAGCTGGAGAGGATTCCAGAGATACGCCGCGTTTATTACACCGGGTTGGAAAATCATCCGGGACATTGCTTGCAGGCGGCGCAGGCTGACGGCCATGGAGCAGTCCTGTCCTTCGACTTGGGGAGCGAAGGATTGGTGCGAAGGGTTTTATCACGTGTTCAGTTGCCGTTGGTCGCGGTCAGTCTGGGAGCGGTGGAAAGCATTCTCTCTTGGCCGGCTCAGATGTCCCATGCCGCCATATCACGAGAAGAAAGGTTGAAGCGAGGAGTTACCGATGGTCTGCTTCGCTTATCTGTGGGGCTGGAAGACCCCAGCGATCTGCTGGAGGACCTGGATCAAGCCATTCGCGGAGGGCGGATTGCTTCCGTGGGGATGGAATGGCGAGCTTCCATTCAGTAACTCTTCCTGACATCCAGGCCGTTGATAAAGCGGGATAAGAGAGGCCGTATCCCTGCCCTGAAATTACCGCCCATCCAAATCGGATCCGGGCGGTTTTGGTCTGTTCCAAAATCATGTAAAATAGAGGGGAATCAGAATAGGAAAGGGAGCATCCGTACTCATGACGATTAAATCCGATAAATGGATTCGCAAAATGGCAACCGAGGCGGAGATGATCGAGCCCTTTATCGATAGGAATGTGGGAAAAGGGGAAGCGATCAGCTTCGGCTTGTCCAGTTACGGTTATGACCTGCGCGTGGGAGATGAATTCAAGATTTTTCACAATGCCCTGATGCCTGTGATCGACCCAAAGGAGATCAGTGCCGATTCCTTTGTGGACTATAAAGGGGATGTCTGTATCATTCCACCCAACTCCTTCGCTTTGGCTACCTCTGTCGAATATTTCCGCATTCCGGAGAATGTGCTGGCGGTTTGCGTGGGCAAATCCACCTATGCGCGCTGTGGGATCATTACCAATGTGACCCCCTTTGAGCCGGGCTGGGAAGGGCATGTCACCCTGGAGATTTCCAATACTACCCCGCTACCGGCCAAAATCTATGCCAATGAGGGGTTGTGCCAGGTGCTGTTCTTCGAAAGTGATGAAACCTGTGAAGTCTCCTACAAGGCGAAACAGGGAAAATATCAAAATCAGAGTGGCATCACCCTGCCGCGGATCTGAAGCTGGAAAAGAATTAAACGGAAGCTGATACAGTGCGGAAAATCAGCTTCCGTTTTTGGTGTGTCTATATTGCAATCGTTCAATAAATATTCAAATAAAAGGCGGGGCAAAGGGGAGAATGTATATTAAAATAAAAACAGATGAAAATATCACCACATTTTTGGGGTTAATTTTCGAAATATTTATTTCAAATGGAGGTTTTCATCCAACATGAAAAAATACAGAGGAAAATACGTATTCGGTGGTACGAAATCCGGGGAAGTTCTGGATCAACTCCAACCAGGTGATGAGCTTTCTCTAATCGGGGCATTTGGCAAGGTGAGCCAGCTGAAGATCCTGGAAAGCTATCAGTACAACAACCAACGGGTCTATGTGACGGACGGGATGGGTCTGATCTATGCCGATGAAGTCGTGCCGGTTCGCCTGCCCGCTTGGAAGCAAAAGAGAGTTACCCAGTCAGCCCAAGTGGTTTAGGTTCTTCTCCCTGGGGACAGAGGAGGCCGGTGCCAATCCGTTTATTTCCTGATATTGAAACAGCCCGCTGAACAGATTCAGCGGGCTGTTGTCGTGATGGATCATGTGCGACGGAAATAACCCATCACATCCATCGTCTGGGTGATATTGACAAAGGCTTGGGGGTCGGTTCCCCGGATGACTCGCTTCACATCCTCTAGCTCATAGCGGGTGATCACAGTGAAAAGGACCTTCCGTTTTTCCAATGTATAAGCCCCTTCTGCATCGATCACCGTCACCCCCCGGACAAAGTTGGCCAACAGCTTTTTCTTGATGGCATCTCCCTTGCTGCTGATGATCATCAAGGTCAGTTTGACATGTCGGGTGTGGACGGCGTCGATCAACTTACCGGAGGCAAAGATGGAAATCATCGTGTACAGAGCCCGTTCCCAATCGAAAATAAAGCCGGAGATAAAGACGACGACGGCATTCATGCCGAAGATCAGTTCGCCGAGAGGGAATTCTTTTTTCTGGTTTATCACCATCCCGATAATGTCGAACCCGCCTGTAGAGGCACCGGAACGAAAGATCAGACCCGTAGCTACACCTACGACGACACCTCCGAAAACGGAGCAGAGAATGGGGTCGTCGGCGATTCCTCTCACCGGAATCCACTGCATGCTGATGGAGGTGACTCCCACCGATAACAGACTGTAGGCGATAAACCTTTGACCCAGTCGGAAATAGCCCAGCAGGAGAATCGGGATATTGATCAGGAAAATGATGATTCCCGTGTTGAGAGGGGTGCGTAAACCCAAGATCATGGCGATCCCGGACACCCCTCCGCTCAGAATTTCCTGGGGCAACAGAAACATATTGAAGGCAAAACCGATCAAGGCGGACATCACAGTGATGGTGACAATCTCGATCAGGCGGCGGAACAAGGCGCATGGCCTCCTCTCGTTCAAGTGGTGATCTGACCGCTAAACCGACACGTACCCCGGAGGAGTCCGCCGGGCCGAAATCTCCCCTCGGGATCGAAACCAGGCGGGTTGCGCGACGAGGTCGTAAATATCCTATTTATGCTAACACCGGAGTCACCCTTGCCGCAATCTTTTTTTCTGTAGAGATACAATTATAGCAACCGCCGGTAACAGAGGCTGGTGAAACGACAGATCCACCTTTCCCGATGCCTGTAAATCAACAGAGGGAAAAATCAGACCCTTTCCGATGGTTATATCCACTCGCCCTCATTATACTACTGAAGCCGGATTCTATCCTATGAATTGATATGGTAGGATAACAAAGACAAAGTCCGGTGGCGAAATGGGGGGGATGGTGACTGGATCATTTTGGGTTCACATTTTTGCTACGGCCATCTCTCCGGAATTTCCTACATATGATACAATATTTCTCAGTATCGAAGGAGGGTTGAGCGGTGGCGAGGCAGGATCAAACCCAGTTGGACAGAAAGCAGGAGCAATCATCAGCGGGCAAGCCCGCTAGAAACATGGGAAAAGTATGGAAAGGCGTTCTTTTCACATCTTTGGTACTGATCACAATCATTGTTGTGGGAAGCGTGGCCACAGTAGGAGCTACCGCAGGTTATGTGGCGTCCTTGGTCAAGGATGAGCCGGTTCGAGATAAAGATGATATCAAGGTGAAGATTACGAGTTGGACTCAGACCAGTCACGCTTTTTTTCGTGATGGGACCCCCATCGGGAAGCTGAGTGGGGGGGAAGACCGGAAAGTGGTAACGGCGAAAGAAGTGAGTCCGTACCTGACCGACGCTTTGATCTCCACCGAAGACCGGGAGTTTTATACGCACAAAGGGGTCGTCCCCAAGTCGCTGTTCCGGGCCGGATATCAGATGGCCACCGGAGCGGATATACAGACCGGGGGAAGTACGCTCACCCAGCAGTTGGTCAAAAATCTGTTTTTGGATTATAAACAACGAACCATGGACCGTAAAGCCAAGGAAATTTTCCTGGCGATGCGGATGGAACGATTGTTTAGTAAAGAAGATATTATGAACGCTTATCTCAACAGCGTTTACTTCGGGAAAAACGTCAGCGGCCGCAATATGTTGGGAGTTCAGGCAGCGGCAAAGGGAATCTTTGATGTGGATGCGAAGGATCTCAACCTACCCCAAGCCGCTTATATTGCAGGTATGGTGCAGCGCCCCAATGCATACAATCCGTTCCGGGGCGATGAAAATCTGAAAAACGGCCAGAACCGGATGAAACAGGTTCTTCGCAATATGAAGGATAACGGCAAGATCTCTGAAGAGGAATACCGGAAAGCAGCCGCCTACAACGTGAAGAGCGAGATCAAGGTCAAGGATGACACCGCAATCGCCTTCCGCAAGTATCCTGCGATCACCATGGCGGTGGAGGAAGAAGCGGCCAAGGTTTTGATGAGTGTGGATGGCAAGGACGCCGCCCAACTGAGCAAACAGGGGAAATACCGGGATACGCTGGATCAATACCAACAGAAAGTGTTGACTGGCGGTTATAAGATTACCACCACCCTGGATGAAAACTTGTATAAAGCGATGAACGAAGCGGCCCGGAACACTTCCTACGCTGACAGCAAAGAAGAGGTGGGTGCGGTTCTGCTCGATGTCAAGACCGGCAGTACCTTGGCTTTTGTCGGGGGTCGGGATTATAACAAGAACCAGAAAAACCACGCCCTGGACATGCAGCGGCAACCGGGCTCGTCCATTAAACCGCTCTTAGACTTCGGTCCCGCTCTGGACCGGGGAGTGATCTCCCCTGACTCGGTCATCATCGACGAACCGTTGAACGCCGGGGGAGGCAAGACGTATCAAAACTATACTCATCGGTATGACGGTGCCATGACGGCCCGTGATGCCTTGGCAAAGTCCATCAACATGCCAGCGATTAAAACCTTTCGCTCCGTCGGTGCCCAGACGGCATTTGAATATCTGCGCAAGATGAATTTCCCCGTCCATGAGCATGACGGTGAAGCTTCCTCCATCGGCGGGTTCACCTACGGCTTTGATGTGCAACGGATGACGGCGGGCTACGCTATGCTGGGGAATCAAGGGAAATTCAACGAACCGTACATGGTCAGCAAGATCGAGGATCCCAATGGAAAAGTGATTTATGAGCACAAGAACAAACCCGTGCAGGTACTCTCCCCCAAGGCGGCCTATTGGACGACAGATATGCTGAAGGATGTGGTCCGGAAAGGAACCGGTACCTTGGTTGGCAGAAACTTTCCGGGATACCAACTGGCGGGGAAAACGGGAACGACCAACTCCACCAAGGATGTTTGGTTTATGGGATATACGCCGGATGTGGCTTTGGGAGTCTGGACCGGTTATGATTATCCCAAAAGGATTCTCGACGACAAACGGGCCAGATATGTCTGGATCAATCTGTTCCGGGCGGCGGTCAAAACCGATCCCAAGCTGATCAGCGGTGAGGGCTTCCCCTCCCAGCCGGCATATCCCTTCAAATGCTATGAATGTAATCGGGTAAAGAAAGAGGAGAAGAAAGAAGATAAGGGGAAACAGGAAGAGCCGAAAAATCAGTCGCGGGAAGCTCCACAGAATGATCCTCCTGAAAATGCAGGAGACAACGGGAATGGACAAGCGGAAAATCCCGCTTCTCCTCCAGGTGAAGAAGAGGCCCCACCCGCAGCAGATGGAGAATGAAACGGAACCCTCGTCGCCGAGACGAGGGTTTTTTTACGCCCTAAATTTCTATAAAAAAGGGAAAATGTCATATTTTGTAGAAATGATGCTTCATCCGTATGTTGAAGGGTTGTGACTGGATGAAGCGGCCTTTCTTTGTGTTGGCTTTGGGATGGGCACTTGGGATCGGTCTGGGACAATGGGGAGGTGGGAGTTGGCTGATTTGGGGAGGACTGGGCGGGGCGGTGTTGTTGTTCGGGGGGATTTGGTATTATTGGCGAATGCGGGGATGGGTTCTGATTCTTTGTTTGGCCGGATGTTTTTTGGGGGCGGCTCAGTTGCGAGGCGTGGAGGAGGGTCATCGCCCCCCACTTCCTGTACCGCCCCACTCCTCTGTGCAAGGGGTGGTACAGGGAAAGTTAGTCAGTCCAGCAACAGTGGACGGGGATCGGGTACGGTTCGTGGTCCGCAGTCAGCGGGTCTGGCTGGGGCAGCAGGAGCTGAAAGTAAGGGAGAGGATTCAGTTTCAATTCCGCCTTCACCATCCACAAGAGAAACAGCTGGCTCACCGTTTGGGGCGGGGAATGGAGATCACGACCCCTGCTCAGTTGACTCATCCGGACCCTCCCCGCAATCCAGGAGCCTTTGATTATCGCGGCTATCTCCATCGACAAGGAATTCATCTGTTAGGAGAAGGAAATCTCCGAGATCTTCGTATCGTGTCTGAGGAATTCTCCTTTCGGGGGCAATTGGATCGGTTGCGGGAGCGGTTGGAAGAGCGATTGGATCATCTCTACCCTTCGAATCATGCGGGATTGATGAAGGGGATGCTTCTCGGGGAGCGAAAGGCGGTTCCACCGGAAATGGAGGAAGATTTTCGCTCCCTCGGCCTGGTCCATCTGCTGGCGATTTCAGGACTTCATGTGGGGGTGTTCGTGGGTTGTTTGTACGGAATCCTCACATGGAGCGGGGTGACGAGGGAGAAGACCTCCTGGGTCTGCCTCCTGTCTCTTCCTCTCTATGCGCTGTTGACCGGGGCGGGTGCGCCGGTGATCCGGGCGGCGGTGATGGCCGGAATGGGATTGCTGGCGGTGATCCTGAACAGGTGGAAGGACAGTCTGTCTTTCTTCGGGCTGGCGGCACTGGTGATGTTGTGGTGGAATCCATATCAAATGATGGAGCCGGGATTTCAACTCTCCTTTGCGGTCACAGGTGCTCTGCTGGTGGCGACAGGCCCCTTGAGCCACCGAATTCCCACCCCTTGGCCTCGTTTCAATCAGCTGATGGCGGTGACACTGATCGCTGAAGTGGCCTCATTTCCCTTGCTAATCTACCATTTTCACGAGTTTCCCACGCTGTCTTTTGCTGTGAATGGAATCATTGTTCCAGTAATGACCGCTTTGGTTATTCCTCTGGGCATGCTTTCCCTCGGGCTGGGAATGCTTCATGTCAACTTCGGGTTTTGGCCCGCCTGGGTCGCCTCCAAGCTGCTCTCTGGGATGGAATCTTTCTTAGCCTTTCCGGCATCTTGGACGTGGTTTCGCATCCCTTGGTCTCCTCCTTCCGGGTGGTGGATGGCTGCATATACCGCTACTGTCCTATATCTGTTTTGGGCCTGGAGTGGAGGTGGGCTGAGGCGAGCCCGGCATGGTAAAGTGTCCTGGATCCTCGTCATCGTGGTGGTGATCGGTTCGCTTCCAGGAGGGGGCGGGGGCGAACAGGAACTGCGGATCACTTTTATCGATGTAGGGCAGGGGGATGCCACTCTCATCGAAACTCCCGGTGGCCAGGTGATTCTGGTGGACGGAGGCGGGACACTCCCTTGGCAAAAAGAACCCTGGCAGAAGCGACGGAAGGAGTTTGAAGTGGGGAGAGAAGTTTTGCTCCCCTATTTGAAATATCGTGGGATTCATCAGGTGGATTGGATGGTGATGACTCACGGAGATGCGGACCACATCGGTGGGTTGCAGGCAGTGGTGGAGGAGTTGACAGTGGCGAAGGTGTTGCGTAATCCGTTGCCTCCGGGGACCGATCTGGAAGAGAAATTGCTGGGACGGTTGTTCCGACAAGGAATCCCGGTCTACATATCGGAACCGGGAACATCGTGGGAACCGGAGCCGGGAATCCGTTTGCAGGTTCTTCATCCGCCGCTTACAGATTCAAAACCCGAATCGGATAACGATGCTTCCGTCGTCCTTCTATTGACAGCTTACGGACATTCCGTCCTATTGCCCGGGGATCTGGAGGAACGGGGGGAGCAGCAGATTTTGGACCATTGGCAACTGCCGCGAATCGACGTTTTAAAGGTGGGTCACCATGGGAGCCGCACCTCCACCGGAGAGAAGTGGTTGGAGACCCTCCGTCCCCAGGAAGCGATCATCTCCGCTGGGAGGGAAAATCGTTTTGGTCACCCGGCCCCTGAGGTGGTGGACCGTTTGAAAGCTCATGGAGTTCGTATTTGGAGGACAGATCGTCATGGAGCCATAATCCTTCGAATCCGCCCACAGGGGGTGAAAGTGGAGCCGATGATTTCCGAGACAGGGATGCCAGTAGGATTTAGACAGGATATAATAAGATGGCAAATCTAAAGCAGAAAGAGGGATTCATCCATGCTGATTGTCACAACCGATCATGTACCCGGCCACAGAGTCCTAGAAGTGAAGGGAATGGTCAAAGGGAGCACGGTGCAGGCAAAACACATCGGCAAGGACATCTTGGCCGGATTGAAAAATATTGTTGGTGGAGAGATTCATGACTATACGGAGTTGCTCAAAGAGGCCCGCCGGGTTGCCATCCAGCGGATGAGCGAGCAGGCGGAACAGTTGGGAGCCGACGCTATCGTCGCCGTCCGTTTGCAGACCTCGGCAGTGATGGACGGCGCCTCGGAGCTAATCGCATATGGAACCGCCGTGGTGACGGAGCCGGCAAATGATCAAACGTGAGCAGAAATTGAATGCAATTTCAGCGGCGAGGGTGCAGGGGTTGCTCCGGATCTGGCTCGGAGTAACCAAACACTCTCTGAAACTTCACACCGCTTGCGATCGACGAGGGCCGGTCGCTTTTTTCGATCGGGGACCCGGATTCGCCCAGGGATCCAAATCCATAAATTGAGTATGAAAACAAGTACTCCCCTCCCATCCATAACCTCCACTAGAATTTTTCCCAGCCCCTTCTCATGCCACGGAGGGGGCTTCTCTGTATGGTACAATGGATGGACAGAAGCGGGATTTTACGTCGAAGCAGGATCGGCTGAGTAAGTTCGGGGACAGACCCGGTTCGTAAAAGGGGGACGCACATCATGGATGATAAATGGATCAAGGAGATTGAGTCCGGCCAGTTCGCACCGGTCTACCTGTTTTACGGAATGGAAACTTTCCTCATGGAAGATGCGATCCGGCGTCTGGAGGATGCGGTGCTGGGGGATGGAGAAGATCGGCAATGGAATCATACAGTGATGGATTTGGAGGAGATGCCGATCCAAGACCTGGTGTTGGAGGCGGAGACTCCCTCTTTTTTTGGTGGACACCGGTTGGTGGTGGGGAAGAACGCTTGGTTTCTCACTGCTAATCGGGGCAAGGAGAAACAAGAACATCGGCCGGAGGAGTTGGTCCGTTACGCTGCCCGTCCCCTGGAAGGGAATGTGCTGGTGATTACCGTGTCTGCAGAGAAGTTGGATGTAAGGAAAAAAGTGGTGAAGGATCTGAAAAGAAAGGTTCGGGAAGTCGTTTTTCAACCCTTGGATTCCAAGGAACTCCCCCGTTGGGTGGCAGGGAAGTTGAAAGAGACTGGAGTGAAGGTGCATCCCCGAACTACAGAGGCTCTCATCCGCCAGGTGGGAGGCGATCTGCAGCTTCTCGATATGGAAATCCGAAAATTGGCCACCTATGTCGGGACCTCCGGCAGGATTACGCCAGAGACTGTGGCGGAGATGGTCCCCCGTACTTTGGAGCAGGATGTATTTAAACTGGTGGATCGAGTGGCCCGACGGAAAACTGCCGAAGGGATCGCTCTCTTTTACGATCTGTTGCAGAACCGGGAGGAACCGATCCGGATCCTCGCGTTGATCATCCGTCAATTCCGCCTGATGCTCCAAGTCAAGGTGTTAGCTGCTAAGGGGATGTCGGAGCGGGAGATAGCATCCACACTTAAAGTTCATCCCTATCCGGTGAAACTGGCTCTGCGACAGGTCCACACTTGTTCGGAGGGGGCTTTGCGGGAATGGTTGTTCCAGTCCATCGAGGCGGAGCGGGATATCAAGTCGGGTCGGATCGACAAGACCTTGGCACTGGAGCGTTTAATTCTGTCTGTCCGATGAGAGATTGACAAGGGGGAAGGCATGGCACCCTAACACACACGGAGATACTTTATTTAGAAAGAGGTTGCGGATCTATGGATCATAAAAACAGACCGGCGGGGGTGAAGATCGTGAGTGCCTGCTTCGCCGGGGTCCACTGCCGTTATGATAAAAAACACAATCTGATCGAGGAGATCCGGAAGCTGGTGCAGGAAGGAAAGGCCATCCCCGTCTGTCCCGAACAGATGGGGGGACTTTCCACTCCCCGCAATCCAGCGGAGATCGTCGGCGGAGACGGTGACGATGTGCTGGAAGGCAAAGCAAAGGTGATCGACAATCGAGGAAACGATGTCACTCAACAATTTGTGGAGGGGGCCCAGGAGGCACTGGCCATGGCTCAGTCTGTGGGTGCCACGGAAGCCATCTTGAAAGAGCGAAGTCCCTCCTGCGGAAGCTGTAGGATCTATGACGGCACCTTCAGCAAGTCGAAGAAAGCGGGACGGGGCGTGACAGCGGCTCTCCTCCGCCGCCACGGCATCCGTGTGGTTTCGGAGGAAACATGGGAAGGTAAGGAAGGATGCTGAAAAAGGAAAAGCTCGCCTGATCAGGCGAGCTTTTTGGCCTATCAGTTTAATCCTAGATCTTTTGGCAATAACTGAGTTTTACCGAGGTTGGAAAAAAAGAGGTGGTTCCGGGTTTTTGGATGATTCGCTTTCAGTTGCTGTGAGAAGGTGGTGCGGGTTTACAGGAGCCGATGTGAGTTGTAGAATTCGCTGAGGTCACCGAGGTCCACCATTCCCCGTTTTGCAGGAATTTCTCTAGAAACGTCAAGATCGATGTAATGGCTCTCGGTGTTCTCCGTTGTAAATATTTCGATGTTTAAAAGAAAGCTCCTTTTGAGATCTATTTTTCTGTTATATAATGGCTGTGATGAGGGCCTAATTCATTTATAAATACATTTCTAACAGGGGTGTGCAAGTGATGTTTACTGTGGGCGAGATGTTGCGAAACCGAGCCGATTTTTCGCCACATCAGGAAGCCGTTGTGTATGAAGACGAGCGCGTGACCTATTGGGAATTGAACCGGCGGGTGAACCGGTTGGCCCATTTTATGATGGAATTGGATGTGCAAAAAGGGGATCGGATCGCCATCCTTTGCAGTACCAATCACCCCTTTGCCACGGTATTACTGGCGGCAGCCAAACTGGGGGTGGTGGCGGTTCCCCTCAATTGGCGGCTCAGTTTAGAAGAACTTCGGCAGGGAATGGAACATAGTGAGCCCAAACTTCTCTTCTTTGACGAAGAGTTTTCCGAAACCGCCGATGAGTTGGAATCCTGCGAATTTCTGGAAAGGATGGTTCGGGTCAGCATTGACCAGAAACTGAATCCTCCCTTTGCAGAAGCTCTTCTGGAATATCCGGATACGGAGCCAGATCTGCCAGTGGATCCGGAAGATCCACTGGCCCTTACCTATACTTCTGGTACCACTGGCAAGCCCAAGGGGGTGATCACGACCCATGCCAATTTCCACGCCTTCGGGGTGGCCGCCAGTTTGACTCTGGATGTGCGGAGGGGCGACCGTTTTCTGATCTCCACCCCGCTTTTCCGAACCAACGGGTTGTCAGCCATGGTCAATGCCCTTTTGCTCGGAGGGACCGTGGTATTCATGCCGGATTTCCATCCCGTTAGAGCCTGGGAAGTGGTGGAGCGGGAGCGGATTAATCACTTGTTGAGCCTGCCTGGAATGTTGAGCTATATGCTTCCCGGCGCGATGAACAGGGATTGGGATACAGGTTCGATGCGGGATTTTATCTGTGGGGGTCCGGTGACAGAAGAAGTGATCCGGCAATATACCTCTCTGGGATTTCCGATTGTCCAGATGTATGGTGCAAGTGAAGTGGCGGGTGGAATCACTTTCTGGAACCCGAGTATGGGGATTTCCACCAGTCACTCTGCAGGAAAGAAGCTCCTCGGCGAGATCAAAGTGGTGGATCCAAAATCCGGCGAGGATGTATCGCCGGGGGAAATCGGAGAGATTTTGTATCGGGGCCCACAAGTGACACCGGGATATTGGAAGGATCCGGAGGAAACGGAGAGGGTGATTCAAGACGGCTGGTTTCATACCGGAGATATCGGCAGGCTGGAGGAAGACGGACTCCTTTATGTGATGGATCGCAGTAGTGACCTGATTTATTGCAATGAGGAACTAGTGTTGCCCTCCGAGGTGGAGAAGGTCCTAGCGGGGATGGAAGGTGTGGAGGAAGTGGCTGTGATCGGTGTGAAGGATTCAGAGAAGGGAGAGGTTCCCCGTGCGTATGTGGTCAAAGAAGAAAATTCCCCCGTGACTGAAGAGGATGTTCTTCGCTACGGCCGGGAGCGCCTTGTGGAACATCAGTTGATGGAAGTCGCCTTTGTGGACATGCTTCCTAGAAACAGTCTGGGTTTGATTACGAAATACATCTTACGGGAACAGGTGGAGCGGATCAAAGCCATCGATGTAGGGGAATAAAACAGCCGGGCGGAGTCCCACCCGGCTGTCGCCTGAATTCTAGCCAGTACATAGAGTCACTTTGTCTCCGTCACGAGCGCATTTTCCTTCAGTTTTTTATACTTCCAATACATCATGATTCTCCAGGGGAGGAGCATGCCGAAGGCCAAGGTGAAAAAGAGACCGGCGGTTTGTCCCAGAGTGATAAATTGCTCTATATACTCATGAGCTCCCATCCGGATGATTAACAACGCGAACAGGATGAGGATGAAAGCTTTGGAGCGTTTAAGATAAACCTGGCCGCCCTCCCCCACCTCAAACCGGGAGGTGTGGATCAGGGGTAGGGCAAAAAGAAATGTTCCTGTGACGAAGGCGGCCAGTCCCCAAGTGACGGGGATTCGAAAGGGCGGAAAGACAAACATTAGAAAGCCGGTGCTCATTCCGAGCGGCGGCATCAGAATCTTTTTGGCATTGGTGGGTTTATTGGAGGCCCTGAGACGGATCAAGATCACCATCAGCGCCATGAACAAGGTGCTCAGAGTGGCTACCAGTTGCAAATTGAGTGGAAACACATGCCCCATCGTACATTACTCCTTCATGATCCCGTGTTTGATTGAGAGGCTTTTATAGTCATAGTACTCTGTTGGCCGGAAAAAATCAAAGCAGGTGAGCGTTGCGTTTTTATATATCCCAGAGTATGATAAAACAAATACTTGATGACCTACCAGCGATGAAGAAGAAGAGTAGCGTGGAGAGTTCACCTCAGAGAGCCGGCGGTGGGTGCAAGCCGGTGTGAACGCCGCGTGAATGGGCTTCGGAGCTGCCTCCTTGGACCCGGCATGGAGAAAGGGAGGCCGGTCGGCTCAGATCCGGCCGTTATTCTTTAGAGCGCGCCTGATGTGGCGAAGCCGGGTGGTACCGCGAGAGAAGCCTCGTCCCGATGTGGACGGGCTTTTTTTATTTTCTGCAAAGGAGTGACTGAAAGGATGAAACGTGTTTTTTCCGGAATGCAGCCAACAGGGGATCTTCATCTGGGCAACTACATTGGAGCATTGAAACGATTTATTCCATTGCAGGAAGAAGCGGAGTGTTTCTTCTGTGTGGTTGACCTACATGCTTTGACCGTCCCTCGGGACCCGGAAGATCTGAGGAGAAAAACAATGGAGTTGGCGGGACTCTATCTAGCGGCGGGGTTGGATCCTGAGCGGAGTGCTTTGTTTATTCAGTCTCACAACCCCGCTCACTCCGAGGGAGCTTGGTTGCTGCAGTGCATCACCCGCATGGGTGAATTGAGCCGCATGACCCAGTTCAAGGACAAGGGAAAGGGATCAGATTCAGCTACAGCTGGTCTGTTCAGCTATCCTGTTCTGATGGCAGCGGATATCCTGCTCTATCAGGCGGATCTCGTCCCTGTCGGGGAGGATCAGAAACAACATCTGGAGCTGACCCGGGATCTGGCGGATCGGTTCAACCGCATCTACGGGGAAGTGTTCAAGATTCCGGAACCCCACATCGGAGAAACCGGCGCCCGCATCATGGCCTTGGACAACCCTGAAAAGAAAATGAGCAAGAGCGCCGACAGCTCCTTGAATAGTATTCAGCTCTTGGATGGTCCGGATCTGATTCTTAAGAAATTTAAACGGGCGGTTACCGATTCGGGAAGCCAAATTCGCTATGACCGGGAAAACAAGCCAGGAGTTAGTAATCTGCTGGATATTCACAGTGTCATGACTGGAGAGTCCGTCGATTCCCTGGTGGAGCGATATCGGGACAAAGGGTATGGTCATCTGAAGATCGATACCGCTGAAGTAGTGATTGGGGAGTTGAAACCGTTGCAGGAGCGTTTCCGCGATGTGATGGAGAGCGGGGAAGTGCAGCGCGTCTTGGCCAGAGGAGCGGAACGCGCCCAGGAGGTGGCTGGGGCGACTCTGTCCCGAATGCAACAAGCGATGGGGCTGGTTTCCAAATAAAAATAAAAGCGACCCGTAAGGGTCGTTTTTAAAATCCGTCAACTATTCAGGGCGTTGAACTTTTTCTCGAGGCGGGATTTTTGTCGAGCAACCGCATTTTTGTGGAAGAGGCCTTTGGTCGCGCCTTTGTCCAGCTTGCGCTTGGCTTCCCGCAACAGTTCACCGGCTGTTTCCTGTTCCTTATTTTCAACAGCCACCAGGAATTTCTTGACGGAGGTGCGAATGGCGGATTTTTGGGCCGTCCGTTGCTGGCGCCGTTTTTCGTTTGTTTGGGTCCGTTTGACGGCGGATTTAATGTTGGGCATCTGATCACCTCCCAATCTTTCAGGTCAAGTCGCCCGTTAAGCGTGCAACACGCTAAATTTTATCACGGGGTTTAGCAAAAAGCAAGACAGGCAACAGGTGGATATCCTCAGGATCGAGCGGGAATAAATCGGACTCAATCATGGAATAAATGGTAAGAAATGAACAGAAGGGATGGACTTGATCATGGCCTCAAAAGATGAGATGAGGGATAGGGATCCACAGCTGGATTTGGCCAATTTCCCCGTTCGGACGGATCTGGCTCGGGAAGCGGTGGATATGGCAGCGCAAAACCAGGGGGACGAAGGTGGAATTCCGGGAGTTCAGATGGACGAGTATGAGGAGGATGGAATTACCACGAGTTGGATTCGGGTCCAGGATGAGCAGGGGGCGGAGGCGTTGGGGAAAGTTCCGGGACTGTACCTGACACTGGAGATTCCTTCTCTTCGTAGCAAGGATTCCAAATTGCAAAGCCGGGTTTCCTCCCATTTTGCCGATCAATTTGAGAAGTTCCTTCAGGAAACCGGGATCGATCCCAATGCTCAGATCCTGATTGTCGGTCTGGGTAATCGCGATGTCACCGCTGATTCCCTGGGTCCTTTTGTAGTGCAGCATATGATGGTTACTCGTCACCTGTTTTCATTGATGCCGGAACAGGTGGAAGCGGGTTATCGACCGGTCAGTGCCATCGCTCCCGGTGTCCTGGGGACGACGGGAATGGAGACCAGCGAAATTATCTTTGGGGTTGTGGAGAAAACGCGTCCCGATGCGGTGATCGCTGTTGATGCCCTGGCTTCCCGGGCCCTTAGTCGGGTCAACACTACCATCCAAGTGGCGGACACAGGCATTAATCCTGGCTCTGGTGTGGGGAATAAGCGGAAAGCTCTCAACCGGGATAGCCTGGGCATCCCCGTCATCGCGATCGGGATTCCCACCGTGGTAGATGCTGCCACCATCGCTCATGACACGGTGGAAATGGTGGTCTCTTATCTCCATCGGGAAATGAACCAGAAGCAGCCAAGCCGCCCCCTCGATCCCTTGAACCGTCCCAATCTCCAAGAGCTTCGGGATCAGGAAGTTCCCTCTGACACTAGCCAACAGATGATGGGGATGGTGGGGACCCTTGATTCCGAGGAGAAGCGGCAATTGATCCACGAAGTGCTCGATCCCCTGGGGCAAAATTTGATCGTTACCCCGAAGGAAGTGGACATGTTTATCGGGGATATGGGGAAACTGGTGGCCGACGGTTTAAACTGCTCCCTCCATGAAGCAGTGACGATGGAAAATGTATCCGCCCATATCATCTAGAAACGTTGTGAAAAAACTCTTCACAGGGAGGGTGGGGTTTCACATGGAGTGACTTGGGATTGCTAGAACTTGGGTACCGACGTGTGAAACCTGATCCCGACCGACTACACTTCTGCGGCCTGTCCGAAGTTGGAATCCAGCCTCTGAATCTAGCAAAGTTCAGAAATCCGTTCTACTCTACCTTTCCCCCTCATATATTCGCCAGTAGAGACAAGCTCGGGGAGGGAAGAGAATGAAGAACCGGGTTCATCGGTTCAGCACCTGGAATATGTCCACTCCACAAGTCCGGAAATTGTTTGTGATACTAATCCTGGGAACCGCCTTCATTTTTATGTTGACAGGACTGTTTGCGATGATTCAGGCGAAGCGGAGTGTCCAATCATCAGATCTGGGGCGGATCACCTCCCATTTTTCAACAGAAACCTTTCTTTATCTGATGGGTGGAGAGATCCCCCACCTGACTACGATGGAGGATCATTTGAGAGAACCGGGATTCTCCCGTATTTTCTTTGAGCTGGTTACCAGTGTGGATCCCAAGGATCCCCGCACCTTTCTCGGAAGCGAATTGCCGGGATTTGCCCTGTTTGATACTGAGATTGTGGTGGCAGCGGAGGATGTGGACTACACTTCGATTCCGATTGAATCCCCTCCCCCCTCCGACTTGGAAAAGAAGATGGGGTCTAAACCGAAGGAGAAGGAGAAGAAGAAAAAGAAGTCTTCGGCTGAAAAGAAGGCAGGTACCCCGGATCAAGAGAAAAACAGGGTTTACATTTACCACACTCACTACACGGAATCCTTCCTCCCGGAACTGAAGGGGACGGATCCCAATACGGCCTATGACAACAAGATCAATATCGGCCGAGTGGGAGAGCGGTTTGCGGATTCATTGGAGAAATTAGGAATCGGTTCCGAAGTTTACACCGAGGGGTACCAGGCGGAATGGAATCAACTTTATCAGGCATCCCGGGAAAAAGTGGTGGCGGCGATGAAGCAGGACAAGGATCTCCAGTATTTCATCGATATCCATCGGGATTCGCAACGTCGGGGGAAGACCACCAAGGAGATCCATGGGAAAAATTATGCGCGGGTCGCCTTGGTGATCGGGACCGCCAATCCCCATTGGGAGAAGAACGAGCAACTAGCTCGCAAACTCCACAATAAACTGAACGAACTGTACCCGGGTCTGTCCAAAGGCGTGTTCCGGAAAAGCCGAGCCATGGGAAACGGAGAATACAACCAATCCCTCTCCCCCAACAGTCTCCTGATGGAAGTGGGTGGAGTGGACAACACATTCGCTGAGACCTATCGGACGGCTGACGCACTGGCTCGGGCGCTGGCGGAAATCCATTTTGATGCAGTACCAGTGGACGGAAAGGCGCGGTAGTAAACTCGTCTGGAGGGGGATGGAACATGCGGGTAGGGATCCAAGTAGTGGCGTTGATGATGGTTCTACTGTTTGGAATCTTCCTAGGCATTGACACAGCGGAACAGAATATCCACCGCACCCAAGGGAGCGAAGGCGCTCCCCGAGCTGTTCACATCACCCCTCGGGAGGGACGGGTGGAGATTTCCGTCCTGGGCCACGTCTACGAGACCGAGAGTCCAGTCCTGATCCAAGAGGATCAGGAAGAGGAGCAAAAAGACGAAAAAAGTTCGCAAGAATCCTCGCAAGGAAACCCCGCTCCAACAGCCTCCGATGCCAGCAGCTGGTTGACCACCGCTGGCAACCAAGCCGGTGAAGGCATCAAACAAGCCACCCGCAAAGCGATTGAACAGATGGTGGGCTGGTTTCAGGAAAAGGATCAGTAGAGGACCCCGGATCCCAAGAAACTCAATGGATATCGATAAGCATGTAGTCTGATGGAGACTTTCCCTTTTTGCTAAAATGATGAAGAAAAAATATGATTGAGGCAGGGGGGGGACGAGTACATACCGCTTTTTGATTTCGTGTTTTGAGATTTGAACCGAATCGGATCCTACAGGGACCTGGGGGGTAACAAGAATTGAGACCTTACGATATTCGCCATGAACTTCCTCCTGTCGATGACTATGTGCGACTGAGGAAAATTGCCGGGTTGAGCGAGCGGAGTCGGGAAGCAGCCACGATCGGGTTAAAAAACAGTCTGTTTTCTGTCTGCGTTTATTCCGAAGATCAACTGATCGGAATGGGCCGTCTGGTCGGAGACGGGGGTTGCAATTTTGAGGTGGTGGATGTGGCGGTGGATCCGGAATTTCAGGGGAGGGGGATCGGTCAAGAGATGATGAAGGCTATCACCGAATATCTGGATCATCATGCCCCTGATAGCGCCTATGTCAGCCTGATCGCCGATGTACCTGCTGACCGGTTGTACAAGAAGTTTGGCTTCGATTATACGGTTCCCTCTGTGGGGATGTACAAGCGCTATTAGAGCAGTCCTAGAAGCGTTATGAAAAACTGTACAAGGGAGGGTAGGAGCTGAAAAACGATCCAACCCTCCCTGTGACACTTCTAGTAAGATTGGGAAAAGCCCGTCACTTGGCGGGCTTTTTCGTGTTGGATGATGATCCTGTCGCAGTTGATCTTCGGGAAAAATTTCCTCTGTCGGAGGTTCCCTCCGTTGTACCCCATCAGTCGGACTGCTATAATAAATAAGATGCATATGGTGCGTGTTTTCCGTTCAGGAGGGAACTGAATGAGTGACTCGAAACGACAGCAACAACAAAGGATCCGCAACTTTTCGATCATCGCCCATATCGACCATGGAAAATCCACCCTGGCCGATCGGCTTCTGGAACAAACCGGGGCGCTTTCCGAACGGGAGAAGCAGGATCAGTACTTGGATACGATGGATTTGGAGCGGGAGCGGGGCATTACCATCAAATTGCAATCGGTCCGCCTTCCTTTTCAGGCGAAGGACGGCAAGGAATATATTCTCAATCTGATTGATACCCCGGGACATGTAGATTTCACCTATGAAGTGTCCCGCAGTCTTGCCGCTTGCGAAGGGGCACTGTTGGTGGTGGACGCTGCCCAGGGGGTGGAAGCTCAGACCCTGGCTAATGTGTATCTTGCTTTGGATAGCGATCTGGAGATTCTGCCGGTGATCAACAAGATCGACCTGCCCAGTGCGGAGCCGGACCGGGTTCGCTTGGAAGTGGAAGATCTGATCGGCCTGGACGCCTCCGATGCGGTGCTCGCTTCAGCCAAGGAGGGGATCGGAACCCGTGAGATCCTGGAACAGATCGTGGAGAAGGTTCCCCCGCCAGCTGGAGACCCTGACGCCCCCTTAAAAGCGTTGATCTACGATTCCGTTTATGATGCATACAAGGGAGCCATCTCTTATATCCGCGTGGTAGATGGTACCATCCGCAAGGGGATGAAGGTGCGCATGATGGCCACCGGCAAAGAGTTTGAAGTGACTGAGGTGGGAGTGTTCACACCCAATCCCGTCCCCCAGGATGAATTGAACGTAGGGGAGGTCGGGTTTATGGTGGCCTCCATCAAAAATGTGAAAGATACCCGGGTGGGGGACACCATTACCGATGCAAATCGTCCGGCGCCAGAACCCTTGCCTGGATACCGCAGGATCAATCCCATGGTCTTTTGTGGGATGTACCCCGTCGATTCCGGGGATTACGAGGACCTGAGGGAAGCTTTTGAAAAACTGGAACTGAATGATGCCTCCCTGCGCTATGAACCGGAAACTTCCGGGGCGCTGGGTTTTGGGTTCCGGTCTGGTTTCCTCGGGCTGTTGCATATGGAGATCATTCAAGAGCGGATCGAGCGGGAGTACAATATTCCTCTGATCACTACCGCTCCCAGCGTGGTTTATCGTGTGTATACGACAGATGGAGCGATGTTGGAGATCGAGAATCCGACTCATATGCCCCCCCAACAGAAAGTGGAGCATGTAGAGGAGCCCTACGTCAAGGCATCGATCATGGTGCCCAATGACTATGTAGGGGCGGTAATGGAGCTGTGCCAAAACAAACGGGGTACATTTGCCGATATGCAATATCTGGATGCCAATCGCGTCAATATCATCTATGAGCTTCCTTTGGCGGAGATCGTCTATGACTTCTTCGACCAGTTGAAATCCAGTACCAAGGGGTATGCCTCTTTCGACTATGAGATGGTCGGTTATCGGGCTTCTAAGCTGGTAAAGATGGATATCCTGCTGAACGGGGAGTCAGTGGATGCTCTCTCCTTCATCGTTCACCAAGACAAAGCATACCACCGGGGCCGGCAGTTGGTGGAGAAGTTACGGCAACTGATTCCTCGGCATATGTTCGAGGTTCCGGTGCAGGCCGCCGTCGGCAACAAGGTGGTAGCAAGGGAGACGATTCGGGCCCAGCGGAAAAATGTGCTGGCCAAGTGTTACGGCGGGGATATTTCCCGGAAGCGCAAGCTGTTGGAGAAGCAGAAGGAAGGGAAAAAACGGATGAAGTCTGTGGGCAACGTGGAGATCCCCCAGGAGGCATTTATGGCTGTTCTCCAAATGGAGGATACCGACTCCAAAAAATAGATCCGATCGCGAGGGGTGGCTTCGATGCCTGCTTGCGTTTTTTCAGGGAGGGAGGTATCCAGACATGGCGCCAGGATCTATCTATATTCATATCCCATTTTGTGCTCACAAATGCCATTACTGCGATTTTACTGCCTACGTAGTGGGAGGGCAACCGGTGGATGATTACCTGGAGGCCTTGGCAAGGGAGATGGCTCAGACGGTGGAAGAGATCCCGCCGGGGAAGATTGAGACGATTTTTATCGGGGGTGGCACACCTACTGTGCTCACACCCCGTCAAATGGAGCGGTTGTTGAAGGATATCCGACGTTATTTTCCCCACTGGTCGGATCAGCTGGAGTTCACTGTGGAAGCCAATCCGGGAACGACAGAACCGGATCAGCTGGCTGTGTTGAAGGAAGGGGGGGTCAATCGTCTCAGTTTTGGGGCGCAAACCTTCCGACCGGAACTATTGGCCGAGATCGGACGGGATCACGGAGTGGATGAGATCGCCCATAGTGTCGCAGCTGCCCGGGAGGCGGGGATTGACAATGTGTCCCTCGATCTGATGTTCGGTCTGCCCCGGCAGAGTGTCGCCGATATGGAGGAGGCACTGGTGCGGGGGCTGGCGCTGAGTCCGGATCACTTTTCGGTTTACAGTCTCACAGTAGAGGAAGGGACGGTTTTTCATCATAGAAGGCTTCAGGGCAAGCTCCCTCTACCTTCGGAAGATGATGAGTTGGAGATGTATCTGCTGACTCGCCGTCGTCTGGAAGAAGCCGGCTATCCTCAATACGAAGTGAGCAATTTCAGCCGACCCGGACGGGAGAGCCGTCACAACAGCACTTACTGGCTGAATGAGTCTTACTACGGTCTGGGAGCTGGAGCTCACGGATATACAGAGGGGCTCCGTCACGAAAATGTTCACGGGGTGAAGGAGTATATTCGCCTTTCCCACTTCCGCCGTCCCATTGCCGATACTCACCAGGTATCCACAGCTGAGGCGATGGAAAACCATTTTATCCTCGGCCTGCGGCTGAGGGATGGAGTGAGTCAAAGTCAGTTTGCAAAGTTGTATGGGACATCTCCGGAGGCCGTGTTCGGTTCGGTGCTGGAAGACTTGCAAAAGAGGTGTCTCATCCAACAGGAAGAAGATCGGTATCGGTTGACGGAAAAGGGCCTGCTGTTCGGGAACAATGTTTTCGCCGCTTTTATCGAAGAATCGGCGTAACCATGCCTGATTGGCGTTGACAACAGGAGAGGGGTTTGATACCTTTTAGAGGTAGACTTAGCACTCGTGGTATCAGAGTGCTAACAAGGGGGGAGGCAGATGCTGAGCGAGCGGCAACAGAAGATCCTCCGTGCGATAGTGGACGAATATATCGTCCATGCGGAACCGGTGGGTTCACGCACCGTTGCCAAACGGGAAGACATCGGGTTCAGTGCAGCCACGGTTCGGAACGAGATGGCCGACCTGGAAGAGATGGGTTTCCTGGAACAGCCGCATACATCTGCCGGCCGTATACCCAGCCAAATCGGCTACCGCTATTATGTCGATCATCTGATGGGTCCTGAACGTTTGAAGCGGTCGGACCTGATCACGATCCGACAATTGTTTGCCTCGCAAATGGAAGCTCTGGAACAAACGATCCAACAGACTGTATCTATATTGTCCCGGATCACCAATTACACATCCATCATACTGGGACCGGAATTATATGATAATAAGTTAAAACACTTACAAGTGATCCCGCTTCACGATCGCATGGCTGTGGTGATTCTGGTGACGGACACCGGCCATGTGGATCAACGACGGATCACAGTTCCGGAAGGTGTCTCCCTCTCTTGGATTGAACAGATGGTCAATTTGTTGAACGCCAAGCTTTCCGGTGTTCCACTCTATCGTTTAAAGCGGACGGTATACAAAGAACTCTATCAGGAGCTCAGCCGGCATGCTGAACATTATGAGTACCTCCAGGAAATCATCGATCAGATGCTAGTAGCTGACCAGGAGGGTCGAATCTTTACCAGTGGGACGACCAACATCCTGACCCAGCCGGAATTTAAAGATGTGGAAAAAGTGAAAGCTCTGATGGAGCTTTTTGAGGAAACGGATACGGTTGTCCAGCTGTTGTCCGATCAGGAGGGTACAGGGGTCCGGATTCGGATAGGCCAGGAGAACCATCTGGAGGCGGTAAATAACTGCAGCATTGTCTCAGCTTCCTTTACCGTGGACGGTCGCTCCTTGGGAACGATCGGGGTTCTGGGTCCCACACGAATGGACTACCGCAAGGTGGTTGGTTTGCTTGAAGTGCTCACTCGGGACTTTTCCGAACATTTGCGACGGATTTACGGATGAGTCCGTCACCGGGTTCGGAGAGAGCGATGTTGGGGGGGCAACCCCTTTATCTTAATGCTTATACGGATAAGAAGGTGAGCGACCCATGGAAAGTCAGGATGAATCCATCCTCACCCCGGAGGAGCGAAAACCCTTTTCCGGTGCTCTTACAGTCAATGCCGAGGCTGTCCAGAGGGTGGCGGAAGCGGTCAGAGGGACCTTGGGTCCCAAAGGATTGGACACCATGCTGGTGGGGGATGACGGTGAGGTGGTTGTCACCAATGATGGTGTCACCATTCTCAACCGGATGGATATACGGCATCCCGCCGCCCGCATGGTTGCTGGTATTGCCAGAGCCCAACAGGAAGAAGTGGGGGATGGCACAACTACAGCCACCCTGCTGACCGCCGCTTTGGTGGAAGAAGGGGAAAAACAGGTGGCCCGCGGCGTTTCGGTTTCCAAGGTGATTGCCGGAATGCGCCGCGGGGTCCGGCATGCCTTGGAAAAAATGCAGGTGATGGCCCAGCCGATTTGGAATCTTGAGGATGACTGGCTCCAACGCATCGTTTACACTGCGGGACGGGAGCAGGAGGATCTGACTGAACTGGTGATGGAAGCCGCTATTCTTATGGGACGGGAGAAGCTGTTGGAAAAGGATTTCCGTCTCGCCGATGCGGTGGTGTCCCACCCCAGGGCGGAACACGGGGTTTTCAACGGTCTGTTGGTCCCTAGAGGCCGCATCAATCTGAGAACCGCGGACACCGGCAGCCCGGTTCAGGTGTTGCTGGTGGCGGAGGATTTCCGCCCCGAGCCTGTGGATGAGGAGTCCCTGGCCACTGAAGCGGGCTTTGCCAAGCAGGAGAGTTTAAAGCAAGAGTTTGAAGGAATCCTGCTCAAATTGGTAGATATGGAAGTGGATCTGATCTTGGTGGAGGGTGAGGTGGACTCCGGCGCGGAAGAAGTGTTGACAGATGCCGGGGTGCTCGTGGCCCAGCAAGTGGCTTTGGATCAATTGGTCCGGGTAGCGGATTACACCGGGGCTCGGATTCTGAAGCTGGCCGGATTGAAGCGTTCACCTGAGGAGCTAGAGCCTCTCATCGGTTCTTGCGCAGAGGTGGAGGACGAAGGGAGATTGGGATGGCTTCGTATCTCTGGAGGAGCCGGAAAGCCCTTTGTTTCCATCCTGGTGGGTGCAACCACGGAAGAAGTGGTCGAGGAGCGAGAGCGGATTGCCAAAGACGCGGCTGCTGCCGCCCAAGCAGCCATCCGCGGGGGATTTCTCCCGGGAGGAGGTGCCGCGGAATTAGCATTGGCGCGTGAAGTGGAGAAGTACGGGGATACTGTACAGGGAATGGAAGCTTTCGGGGTGGCCGCTGTGGCGGCAGCCCTTCACAGACCGATATCCCAAGTCGTGGCCAATGCCGGCTTCAATCCCCTGGAGAAAGTGGAAGAGGTGAAGGCCCTCCAGTGGAAACGGCAGACCGCCTCCCTCGGAATTGACTGTGACCGGGGCGCTGTTTGTGACATGGTGGACATGGGGGTTGTGGACCCCTTGCCGGTAAAATATCATGCACTGCAGGTAGCCGGAGAAGTCAGCACCGCCATCCTGAGAATCCATACTGTGGTGAAAATGCGACCTGTGGATGCAGAAAGTATGAGGTGAAACCATGACTTCCAATGATTTCAACCCGGATGGTGATTCCCGACGCCGTCCCGTAACCGCGAGGGAATTGAGAAAAGCCAAGGAAGCACGGGAACGACAGGAGATGGGATGGACAGAGAATACAGAAGCCGAGGAGAGGGAACCTGAGGAGAAAGTGACGGAAAAAGACGTGCCGAATCCGGAAAAACCTGTCCTTGATGAGGTGTCGAAGCCGGAACAGCCCGTTTTTGAAGAGACATCAAATCCTACTTCTCCGCCTCCTGTTCAAGATGCAGAGGTGTTAAATGGATTGAAGAAAGAGCTGGAACGAGCCAAAGAGGAAACGAATCACTGGAAGAAAGAAGCGGAAGAAAATTACGAGCGTCTCCTCAGAGCACGGGCCGACATGGAAAACTTTCGACGCCGTACCCGCAAAGACCAGGAGAACTTGGCCAAATATGCCGCTTCTCCCTTAGTGGAATCTCTCCTTCCCGTGATAGACAATCTGGAGCGGGCGTTGGGTGCAGGGGCTAAGAGTGAAGAGGCTGAAGTTCTGCACAAGGGTGTGGACATGATCTCCAGACAGCTGTTACATACCCTTGAGGAGCATGGTTTGAGTCCGATTGAAGCGGAAGGAAAAGAGTTTAATCCCCACGAACACAATGCCGTGATGCAAGTGGAGGCTGAGGGTGTGAAATCGGGGATGGTTGTGGAAGAATTGCAGAAAGGCTATCGTTTCAAGGAACGGGTGATCCGTCCTGCGATGGTGAAAGTGAGCACTTGAAATTCGCGGTGAACAATCTACCGTTTGATTTGGTACAGGAGTCCGAGAAGGAGGTACAACTTCGATGGGAAAAGTGATCGGGATTGACTTAGGAACCACCAACTCTTGCGTAGCTTTTTTGGAAGGAAGCGAAGCGAAGGTGATTCCAAATGCGGAAGGGGGACGGACCACTCCCTCCGTTGTGGGATTTTCTAAATCAGGTGAGCGCTTGGTGGGGGAAGCTGCCAAACGGCAAGCCATCACCAATCCGGACAATACGGTCAGCTCTGTCAAGCGTCATATGGGAACCGGACACAAGGAGAAAATCGGGGACACAGAGTATACACCCCAGGAAATTTCAGCGATGATCCTGCAACGGCTGAAAACCGATGCAGAAGCGTATCTGGGAGAAGAAGTGACTCAGGCCGTGATCACGGTCCCGGCTTACTTCAACGATAGCCAACGTCAAGCTACTAAAGATGCAGGAAAGATCGCCGGGTTGGAAGTTTTGCGGATTATCAACGAGCCGACTGCTGCCGCTCTCTCCTACGGCAGTGACAAAAAAGACGAGGAACAGACCATTCTGGTTTTCGACCTGGGTGGGGGAACTTTCGACGTTTCCATCTTGGATATCGGAGACGGCCTGTTTGAAGTGAAAGCCACCAGCGGGGATAACCGCCTGGGAGGGGACGATTTCGACCAGGTGATCATCGACTATCTGCTGGATGAATTCCGGAAAGAGAACGGCATCGATCTGTCCAACGATCGGATGGCCCTGCAACGGTTGAAAGATGCAGCCGAAAAAGCGAAGAAAGATTTGTCCGGTGTCTTGACCACCAACATCTCTCTTCCTTTCCTGACGGCGGATTCTTCCGGTCCGAAGCACATGGAAGTTACCCTGACCCGTGCTAAATTTGAGGAACTCTCTGCCGAACTGGTGGAACGGACGATGCGGCCTACCCGCCAGGCTCTTCGGGATGCCCAGCTGGAACCGTCGGAAATCGACCGCGTGATCCTAGTGGGAGGTTCCACCCGGATTCCAGCGGTTCAGGAAGCGATCCAGAACCTGACCGGCAAAGCTCCGAGCAAAGGGGTCAACCCTGACGAGGTCGTCTCTATGGGGGCTGCCATTCAGGGCGGGGTCCTTTCCGAAGATGTCAAAGATGTGGTGCTGGTGGATGTGACGCCTCTCTCCCTGGGAATTGAAACCCTGGGCGGTGTCACTACCAAACTGATTGAACGGAACACAGCGATCCCCACAGAGAAATCCCAGATCTTCTCCACTGCCGCCGACAACCAGACTGCGGTGGATATCCATGTCCTACAAGGGGAGCGGGAGATGGCCGCCGACAACAAAACCCTGGGTCGGTTCCAACTGTCTGATATTCCTCCGGCTCCTCGGGGCATTCCACAGATCGAGGTGGCCTTTAAGATCGACCGGAATGGGATTGTCAATGTTTCTGCCAAAGACAAGGCTACGGGGAAGAGCCAGAACATCACCATCAAA
This sequence comes from Kroppenstedtia sanguinis, assembly GCF_050433445.1. NCBI lineage: Bacteria > Bacillati > Bacillota > Bacilli > Caryophanales > Thermoactinomycetaceae > Kroppenstedtia > Kroppenstedtia sanguinis. The sequence goes on from NZ_JBNPXF010000001.1 coordinate 320,834, forward strand.
TCTTCCAGCGGTCTCTCCGATGAGGAGATCGAACAGATGGTTCAAGACGCGGAACGATATGCCGAAGAGGATCAGAAACGAAAAGAACAAGTGGAGATTCGCAACCAGGCGGATCAAATGATCTTTCTCACCGAGAAAACCCTGAAAGATTTGGGGGATAAGGTGGATGAAGCCGAACTGTCCAAAGCGGACGAGGCGAAAGAGAAGCTGAAAAAAACTCTAGAAGGCGACGATACTGAAGCTATCAAACAGGCCTCGGAAGAGTTGGAAAAAGTGGTGCAGGAACTGTCTGTCAAACTTTATCAAGAGGCTCAGCAACAAACAGAAAAAACCAGCGATGAAAAGAAGGATGATGACGTGGTAGATGCCGAATATAAAGTAGTGGATGATGAAGATCAAAAGAAATAATTGGATTCCCGAATGGGAAGTCAAAGTCGACACAAGAGTGCTCGGCTTTGACTTCTCTGGTTATTCAATGGACAGAGGACCTTTCGTTGCCTGCAGACATATCCTGTGAAACAGAGGAGGTGATCCGGTGAGCAAGGACTACTACGAAGCCCTCGGTGTTGCCCGGGATGCATCCAGCGAAGATATTCGAAAGGCCTACCGCAAAATGGCCCGACAATATCACCCCGACGTGAACAAGTCACCGGATGCGGAACAGAAGTTCAAAGAAGTGACCGAAGCCTATGAAGTTCTCCGGGACCCTCAAAAGAAAGCTAATTACGACCGCTTTGGGACTGCAGATCCAGGTGCTGCCGGGGCGGGAGCAGGTGGATTTGGTGGTTTCAACCCAGGAGCTGGGGCTGGTGATTTTGGATTTGGGGACATTTTTGATATGTTTTTTGGTGGCGGTGGCCGTCGCAATCCCCATGCTCCACGCCAAGGTGCCGATCTGGAGTATCGGCTGACGATCGACTTTAAGGATGCTGTTTTCGGTCGGGAGATGGATATTTCTATTCCGCGGACGGAGACTTGCGGAAATTGTCATGGCAGTGGAGCCAAACCGGGAACTCATCCGGAGACCTGCTCCCGTTGCCAAGGGACGGGTCAGTCGGAGACTGTGCAAAATACGCCCTTTGGCCGGATCGTAAACAAACGAGTGTGTCAGGATTGTAGTGGGCGAGGCAAGATTATCAAAGAAAAATGTGAGGACTGCAGCGGTTCCGGACAAGTGAAGAAGCGGCGCAAAATCCATATCAACATTCCGTCGGGGATTGATGAAGGAAAACAGTTGCGCGTGTCCGGAGAGGGTGAACCGGGTCAAAACGGAGGTCCTCCCGGTGATCTGTATATCACGATTAAGGTCAGACCCCATGACTTTTTCAAACGGCAGGGGGATGATATTACCTGTGAGCTACCGATCACCTTTGTCCAAGCCGCTCTCGGAGATGAAATTGTCGTTCCCACCCTCAAGGGGCGGGCTAAGATCAAAGTCCCTGCCGGGACTCAGACGGGAGCGGAATTCCGGCTTCGCGGCAAAGGAGTTCCCCGGCTCTACGGCAGGGGATATGGAGATCAGCAGATCCAGGTCAAAGTGGTCACCCCTACCGGATTGTCGGAAGAACAGAAGCGACTGTTGCGCGAGTTTGGCAATCTGAGTGGAGATTACATTTCCGAGCAGAACGGCAGTTTCTTTGATAAAATGAAACGGGCGTTTACTGGGGATTGATTGCAGGCAATACTGGTGTATAACCAGGGTGAAGGGTGGATCCGGGTCCAGTGGGAGTTCGGATCCACCTGTTTTTGGTGAGACGGGCAGACTGCCCGTTTTTTTGTAGGGGGAGTGAGTCGGTTGGATTGGATCGAAGTTCGTGTGCATACCACATCTGAAGCGGAAGAGGCGGTATCCCATCTGCTCCTGGAAGTGGGTGCCGAAGGAACGGCGGTGTTGGATGCGTCTGTGTTACACAAGGAGTGGGAAACGCCCTTTGGGGAAATCATCGCCTTATCTCCTCATGAATATCCGGAGGAAGGGGTTTGGATCTCCGGATATTTTCCTGCAGCCTCTTTCGATGATGCCTTGCCACAACAACTGGTGGAGAGGATGGGTCACTTGAGACAATTCGGTTTGAATCCGGGACCGGCAACCGTCGTTTTGGAAAAGGTGGCGGAGGAATCCTGGGCTGAGGCCTGGAAAGCCTATTACAAACCGATTCGAGTGACGGATCGCTTAACAGTCAAACCTCACTGGGAAACTTACGAACCCGCTTCAACCGGAGAAAAGGTGATCCAACTAGATCCTGGCATGGCTTTTGGGACTGGGGCTCATCCCACCACGATCCTTAGCATGAAATTGTTGGAACGCCAGCTTCAACCCGAGCAGAAAGTGATCGATGTCGGTTGCGGTAGCGGGGTGTTGAGCATCGCAGCCGCCTGCCTGGGTGCAAGAGAAGTATTGGCGTTGGATCTGGATCCCTTGGCGGTGGAGAGTACGAGTCAAAATGTTCGTCTCAACGGTTTGGAGCAAAGGATCGCCGTTCGGCAAGGAAATCTTCTCCAGGGAGTGAGAGAGTCGGCGGATGGGGTGATTTCCAATATATTGGCGGAAATCATCCTCCAATTCACCGATGATCTGCCCCAGGTGATCCAACCTGGTGGATGGTTTATCGCCTCGGGTGTGATCGCCCAAAAAGAGAAAGATGTCGTAAGGGCTCTGAGCCGGGTTGGTTTACAGGTGACCGATCGGTTGCAGGAAGGGGATTGGGTGGCGATGACTGCTCAAACGTGATAATGTATTGGGAGCGGACGGGATGCAAAGATATTTTGTTGATTCAACTCAGATCGGCCCGGACTGGCTGACGGTCCGCGGCGATGATGTTCACCATATTAAAAATGTGATGCGCATGCGGGCGGGAGATCGGTTGCTCTGTTGTGACAGCAAGGGAACTGACTATCTAGCTGAACTGGAGTCTGTAAGTGAAGGGGAAGCACAGTGTCGCATACTGGAGACTTTGCCCTCCCGTGGAGAGCCCCGGATCCGGGTGGACGTTGCCGCCTCTCTCACCAAAGGGGACAAATGGGAGTGGGTATTGCAGAAAGGGACCGAATTGGGGGCTGCTTCTTTTCTCCCTTTCACCTCCGCCCGGACTGTAGTGAAATTGGACGGGAAAAAAGCGAGCAAGAAGAAGGAGCGCTGGCAACGGATCGCCAAGGAAGCGGCGGAACAGTCCCAACGGGGTCAAATCCCCCGCGTGGAAACCGTGATGGATTGGCGGTCCTTGCTGGAGCGTTTTCATGCCTATGATCGGGTTCTCTTCGCCTATGAAAAAGGAGGACGTCCCCTGGGAGAAGTGTTGCAGGAGACGGCAGCAGGGGATGCCATGCTAGTGGTGATCGGGCCTGAAGGCGGGTTTACGGAAACAGAGAAAAATGAGGCAGTCGCCGCCGGTGCGGTCTCCATTCACTTGGGTCCCAGAATCCTGCGAGCGGAGACGGCACCTTTAGCATTGTTATCTTGCATTCATTATTCTTACGGTGAGATGGGAGGTGAGCCACTGTGAGTACGGTGGCATTCCATACGCTGGGCTGTAAAGTAAACGCATATGAGACAGAGGCCATGTGGAAGCTGTTTCAGCATCAAGGATATGAAAAGGTCGATTTTGAACAGAAGGCCGATGTATATGTGATCAATACCTGTACAGTGACCAATACGGGAGATCGCAAGAGCCGTCAAATGATTCGGCGAGCCGTCCGGAAGAATCCAGAGGCTGTGGTGGCAGTGACCGGCTGTTATGCCCAGACGTCTTCTGCTGATATTATGGAGATTCCCGGAGTAGATGTGGTGGTGGGGACCCAGGGACGGGACCGACTCCTTCAATATATCGAGGAGCACCGACAGACACGGCAACCGGTCAATGCAGTAAGGAACATCATGAAAACCCGGGAATTCGAGGAAATGGAAGTCCCCTCCTTTTCGGAGCGGACCCGGGCCTCACTCAAAATCCAGGAAGGCTGCAATAACTTCTGCACCTTCTGCATCATTCCCTGGGCTCGTGGCCTCCTGCGAAGCCGCAAGCCGGAAAGTGTGCTCCGGCAAGCCCGGCAACTGGTGGAAGCAGGTTATAAAGAGATCGTTCTCACTGGAATTCACACTGGAGGCTATGGGGACGACTTTGAAGACTATAAGTTGGCGGATTTGCTTTGGGACCTGGACCAAGTAGAGGGGCTGAAACGGATCCGAATCAGCTCCATCGAAGCCAGTCAGATCGATGACCGAGTGATCGATGTGCTCAACAAATCGGATAAGATGTGCCGTCATCTGCATATCCCCTTGCAGGCAGGGGATGATGTGGTACTGAAACGGATGCGCCGCCGTTATACAGTGGAGGAGTACCGTCGCAAGATTGAGCATGTTCATCGGGCGATGCCAGGGGTGGCCATCACTAGCGACGTGATTGTCGGCTTTCCTGGAGAGACCGAGGAGCAGTTTGAAAACGGATATCGTCTGATTGAAGAGCTGGGTTTCTCCGAGTTGCATGTTTTTCCTTACTCAACCCGGACCGGAACTCCGGCAGCACGGATGACGGATCAAGTACCGGCAGAGGTGAAGCAGGATCGGGTCGCACGATTGATCGCGCTCTCGGATCACCTCGCTTTGACTTACGCCTCGAAGTATGCAGGTGAGGTACTGGAAGTGATCCCGGAAGGCCCCTTGAAAGACGACCCAGACAGTGGGTGGTTGGCGGGGTATTCCGACAACTATCTGCAGATCGCCTTCCCCGGCAATGAAGAGCTGGTGGGACAGGTGTGTCGCGTCCGCTTGGATCAACCCGGTTCCGAGTATAGCCAAGGTACCTTTGTCCGGACCATGGATGAAGTTCCCCGACCTTATAAAGCTGGCTGAGGGGGTTTTTCCATTCCATGTGCATTGGACACCTGACCGCCCTTCTCCAGGGCGGTTTTTTTGCGGGAGAAAAGCTGTTACATTCAAAATTTTGATCTATACTGATAAAGAGACTGGGGATGAAGAGATGATCCCCGAGAGGAGGCGGCGAGATGGCATCTGAAGATTGGGAGTCCGCGTTGGACAAATTTGATTGGAATGATGTGTTGGCTGAAGTGGATGGGGAACTTTTGGAACACTTGGCTAGTGAACTCAGTTTCCGTACATACCAGGCGTTAAAAGAATCTTCTTGTCCTCTGGGAGACGGATATCATCTGACGCACTTAGCAGATGGAAGGTGGGCATTTTGGAACGAGCAGAACTACGCGCAGGAGGATGTCCGTTTTTTTGAGACAGCTCAACATTTTTTGCATGAAGCTGTGGACGAATTCAAACTGGAGCCACCCCAAGTACAGGATTTGTTAAGACGGCTGGAAAAAACCCCGAACCTCAAGTTATGTGTCGTTTGTGGGCATCACTTCAACCCGGATGATTCCGCCCGACGGGAACTGGGGATCGAGGGGATCTTTCTCGATGAGGAGAATCAGGAAGGAGAATGCTGCTCCCCTCAGTGTGCCGTGGAAGCAGTGGTCCACGATATGAAAAAAGGATGAGATGGATATAGTGAGGAAGTGAAGAAATGGGGGAAAGAGAAGTAATCGGCCGAACTTCCGTGCCGTTGACGCGGGAAAGTCTGGCCGCGGATCTGAAAGAATTGGGATTGGGAGAAGGGGAGAGGGTGATCGTCCATGCCTCCCTTTCCTCCCTCGGATATGTGGTGGGAGGGGCGGAAGCCGTCATTCAGGCGCTGATGGACGTACTCACTTCCACGGGGACACTGGTGATGCCAACCCAATCCCCTCAACTGTCGGAGCCTTCTTTCTGGGAAAACCCGCCGGTGCCTGAAGAGTGGTGGCCGGTGTTCCGGGAGCATTTGCCAGCCTATGATCCTCACGTCACTCCTGCTTTCTGGATGGGTAAGGTCGCGGATACCTTTCGTACTTTCCCAGGAGTTTTTCGTAGCGATCATCCGAAGCTCTCCCTTGCCGCCTGGGGGAATGATGCGAGGAAAATGGTGGAGGGTCACGGTTTGGCCTTCGGTTTGGGAGAAGATTCCCCCTTGGCCAAGTTGTATGATCGTTATGCCCATGTTCTTCTGCTGGGAGTGGGCTATGAGAGCAATACATCCTTTCATTTGGCAGAATATCGGGTGCCGGGAGGAAAAGTAATAGAAGAAGGGGCTCCGGTGATGGAAGAGGGAAGGCGGATTTGGAAGGTTTATCGGGATCTGGACCACCAAACGGACTCATTTTCCAAGATCGGAGCAGCCTTTGAGCAGACCCATCCTGTTCGGGTAGGCCGGGTTGGACTGGCGGAAAGCCGATTGTTTAGGATGCGGGATGCGGTCGATTTTGCCGTGGATTGGTTTACCAGGGAGCAGTCTGGTTCATCCTGCCCCGGATGCTGATATGATTCATGAGCTTCAGGAAAAGGAGAAAGGGGGAATCACTTTTGAAGGAGATCTCTGCAGGTGGTGTCGTTTATAAGCAGGAGGGGGGAGAAATCTTCATCCTGATGATAAAAGATCGTTATTCTACTTGGTCTTTACCCAAAGGAAAAAGGGAGTCCGGAGAGACCAACGAGCAGACTGCCTTGCGGGAAATTCTGGAGGAGACAGGTGTGGAGGGGGAGATCGAACAACCCCTGGAAACCATCTTTTATCGTTACTTCCATCCGGATTACGGAGAGGTGGAAAAAGAAGTTCACTATTTTTTAGTCCAAGCCAGGGCAGGAAAGACGGTTCCCCAGTTATCGGAAATCACCGACGTTGCGTGGCTGAGTCCGCAACAAGCCTGGGAGAAACAACAGACCAAGGGATATGAGAATAACCTGAGCGTGGTCCGCAAAGCCTTTGCCTGCCTTGGAATTCAAGTGCACCCAGTGGAGGGGGATTCGAAGTGAACGGAAAAGAACTGGCATCTATGATCGACCATACCCTATTGAAACCGGAGGCGACGGCGGAGCAAATCGATCAGCTTTGTGAAGAAGCCGCCACCCACGGTTTTGCCTCTGTCTGCATCCATCCCTATTGGGTGAGACGGGCGGCAGAAAAGCTGAAAGGTTCGGGGGTAAAGGTTTGCACCGTGATCGGTTTCCCCCTGGGAGCCACTCCAGCTGAAGTAAAGGCTTTTGAAACTCGGAGGGCGATCGAAGACGGAGCCGGGGAAGTGGATATGGTGATCAATATCGGAGCCCTCAAATCAGGGGATCTCGATCAAATTCGGAATGATATTGCCGCGGTGGTGGAAGCGGCGGCAGGGAACACAGTCAAAGTGATCCTGGAGACGGGTCTGCTCACCGAAGAGGAGATTCGGATCGCTTGTGGTAGAGCGAAGGCAGCAGGTGCCGATTTTGTGAAAACCTCGACCGGATTTGGTGCCGGTGGCGCCACGGTGGAGGCCGTTCGGGTGATGCGGGAAGCCGTTGGTCCGGAGATGGAGGTGAAGGCCTCTGGTGGGATCCGTGACCGGGAAACCGCAGAAAAAATGGTGGAAGCCGGGGCCAGCCGGCTCGGTGCCAGCTCCGGGGTGGCCATTGTAGGTGGTGGCAGAGGTGGCGAGGGCTACTGATGCCATTTTAAAAGCGGATGGGGATGACGTCCTCTGAGGGACCAGGAAGGATCTCGCTCCGGGAGGATTCGGGAGACTCCTCTGGCGAAAGAGCTGGCGAAAGGCAACACTGCCAGGGAGCAGATTAGATTGTACAGGGTTTGGATGTGAGCGATCTGAGTGGCGGGATCCTCGGAGAGCCAGTGGGCCGCTGCAGCGATCCTTCCCACCCAAGGCAGGAACAGGAGTAGTCCCCCGACATTGAGCAATAAATGAGCCACAGCTACTTGTTTCGCGGCCCGTTCCGTACCGATGGAGGCGAGAAAAGCGGTGACGCATGTGCCCACATTGCTTCCCAATACGACGGCGATGGCAAAGGGCAAGGGGACCAGTCCTGTGGCAAAGAAGCCCATGGTGATGGCGATCACGGCATTTCCACTCTGAATGACGGAAGTGAGTAGGATACCAGAGAGGATACCGGAGAAGACGGGTTGAACTCCACTCTCCATCAGTGCAGCTACCCAACCCCGATTTTTGATAGGCTCAGCGATCCATTGCATGGCCTCCATGCCGAGGAAGATACAGCCGAAACCTCCGATGGCTAGACCGAGGGCGGCGGTTTTTTTCCAGGGAAGTGCGTAGAAGGCGGCTCCGGTCAGAATCAGGGGGAGGGCGAAATCCTCCACCTTCAGAGCCAGGATTTGTGTAGTGACTGTGGTGCCCACATTGGTCCCCAGGATGATTCCAACGGTTTGGGCAAAGGTTATCAAACCGGCGTTGACAAAGCCGATGGTTAGGACAGTGACTGCACTGCTGCTCTGTAAAAAGAGTGTCGCCACCAAACCGGTCCCAAACCCGCGAAGAGGTGTCTTGGTAAATCGCAATAGGAAATGCTTCATCCGATGGGCTGCCAGTTCCTCCAGCCCGATCCGGATCAATTGCATGCCAAATAAAAAGATAGCCAGTCCCGTTGCAAATGGAATTACGATCTCTTTCATCCCTCCGCCTCCTCCGCCTGTTCCCATGTATATGGCGGAGGGGGGACAGGCATGACCCCGAGGTGAAAATGGAGTGAGGGGATCTACCAAAAGCGCAAGGGATTTCAGTTCAATACCGATATGAAGAGAAGGAGAGGCCTGTGTGATCTGGTGAAGACATTTTGCATCCACAGGGCGCGCACAAGTCTCGCCCAGATCACTTTGTTCCCGGCCCCGCTATGCGTATTTTACAAGAGATCGAAGACGGTCATACCGACCCCTCATCAAGTGGGTTTATCAGACACGTTTGAACCCCTGTCCCGGTGGGAGAGGGGTTCAAACGTGGATGTTTAATCTGGCATCCAGTTTCCGGAGATGAAAGGAGGCGGGTGGGGAGTGGGTTCCAAAGGGTGAAACTGCTGAGGGTGGGAATGGGAATCGGGTGTTTTTTTCTTCCCGTCCGGGGCAGGCTGGGGAGAACCAAACAGAGCCCAGGGCGGAGGGGGCGTGGTTTCCCGCTTCCCAGGCACAGGTTGGGGATCTTTGGGACGGGCTGGTTTTTGGGGCGCTTTTGCCTTTTTTTTCTTTTCATCCGGTGGAGTGGCTCCGATCCGGGCCAATTCCTCTTGGACGATTTCCCGAATCATCTGTCGAAGTTGCTCTCTGCGGTTTCCAGTCATCAAGTCTCCTCCCTCAAAAGTTTTTCGAATCCTCGGCAACTCAGTATATGTCCAGGTGGGTGTCCCTGTTCATTCTTCTATCGGTTTCTCCAAAGCCTGATTTTTTGGTATAATACGGACAGCCGAAGGAAGGTGATACCATGTCAGAGTGTGTTTTCTGCAAAATTGTGGAGGGAAGCCTCCCGGCGGAAAAAGTGTACGAAGATGGGGATGTGTTAGCCTTTCGCGACCTTCACGCCCAGGCTCCGATCCACCTATTGGTCATCCCAAAAAAGCATATCTCCTCCGTGCGAGAGATCGGGGAAGAGGAGGGGCCTCTTCTGGGGCGGATCTTCTCTGTGGTCAACCAGCTTGCCGATGAGCTGGGTTTGGCCGACAAAGGGTTCCGGATTGTGAATAACTGTGGAGAAGACGGGGGTCAGACGGTTTATCATATTCATTTTCATCTGCTGGGGGGAAGAGCTCTAGGCTGGCCTCCCGGTTAAAAGGTTTTTTGACACTGAATTTGGCTGTATAGTATAATAGCCCTTGAGTTTGTTTTATTATTGCGCCGCAAGGGGAGTTCAGGGTGCGCGTTGTCCCTTGCATGGGAAGCCTTCGCTTGCATCCAGCTTATGGGTACGCTAAATCCCGGCGGTTCATCCCACGGGTGAATCATTACACCCGCGGAGGGAGGGATAACCATGGCGGAAGTTCACGTTCGTAAAAACGAATCGCTGGACAAAGCGTTGCGCCGCTTCAAGAAGTCCATCGCTAAAGACGGGACGATGCGGGAACTGAAGAAGCGCAAGTTCTATGAAAAGCCCAGCGTCAAACGGAAAAAGAAGTCTGACGCTGCCCGGAAACGGAAATAATTCAGTGAGGTGCAGGTCTGGTGAACCTGATGGAGCAGTTGAATCAAGATATGAAAACTGCGATGAAAAACAAAGACAAGACCGCCCTGACTATCATTCGGATGGTTCGATCATCCATCAAGAACCGGGAGATCGAGCTGAAGCATCCTCTGACTGAAGAGGAAGTCCTGGACGTCGTGACCAAAGAGTTGAAACAGCAGAAGGACTCCCTTCAGGAGTTTGAACAGGCGGGACGGGAAGATCTTGCCCAAAAAGCAAGGGATGAGATCGCGGTTTTGGAAAAATACATGCCTGAGCAGCTGACAGAAGCAGAACTGAAGAAGATCGTTCAAGAAGCGATCGCCTCCACCGGTGCTGTCTCCAAAGCCGACATGGGAAAAGTGATGAAAGCAGTCATGCCCCAGGTGAAGGGACGTGCCGATGGCAAGTGGGTCAACCGGCTGGTTCAGGAAGGACTGCAGTAAAACACAGCGGTTTTCACGCTGTGTTTTTTCCATGTTCAGGGTTAAAATAAAAATGTGAAACTTTTACCTGACTAAACCGTAGATATGGATGGGGGGGAAAGGATGGAACAGATGAGTCGGGCGGGGTTGCTCCTTTTGCTCTGTTTTATCACCCTCACTACGGTGATCCCAGTAGTAGAAGCCGATTCAGATCCGAGTCATAGCCAGGCGGTGTATTGGATTCCCTTGGATCAAGAAGTGGAACAGGGGCTGGCCCGGTTCCTCGAGCGAGGGTTCCAGGAGGCAGATGAGGCGGGGGCAGAGGCGATCATTCTCGAGATGGATACCCTCGGGGGGGATGTGGAAGCTGCTTTGGAGATTGGAAAGCTACTCCGTTCATCCGACATCCCGGTAACGGTATACATCAAAGGGGAGGCGATTTCCGCTGGTTCTTACATCGCCTTGAATGCGGATCAGATCTTGATGACCCCGGGAAGTGCGATGGGAGCGGCGGAGCCTCGGACCCTCACGGGAGAGAAGGCAGATCCCAAAGCGGTGTCCTTCTGGGCTTCCAATATGCGTGCAGCGGCGGAAGCCCAGGGCAGGGATCCTGAGATTGCCGCCGGCATGGTGGATCGGAATCTGGAGATCAAAGGGTTGAAGAAAAAAGGGGAACTGGTCAGCCTCTCCGCCAACCAGGCTGTTCAATGGAAGATGGCGGATCAGATGGTGAAGGGAGATGCGGAGGTACTCCGTTTTGTTGATGCTTCTTCATCGGATGTTGTTCGGGTGGATCAGACCTGGAGTGAAAAATTGGCGAGATTCGTTACAAGCCCCTATGTGATTCCGGTCTTGTTCTTGATAGGCTTGGCCGGTCTGGCCATTGAAATTTTTACCCCTGGATTTGGCCTGCCCGGCTTGATCGGGCTCAGCGCCTTTGGCCTCTATTTCTTCGGTCACTATCTAGCTGGACTGGCCGGAGTAGAAAACTTTGTCCTGTTTGCTGCGGGTCTCATTCTCTTATTGATTGAAATTTTTGTTCCTGGGTTCGGTATCTTTGGTATCCTTGGCTTAGTGTCCCTAGCCGTGGCGGTCGTGACCGCTGCCGCCGATCTGGTATTCGGTTTGGCGACTCTCGTGATTGTCTTGCTGTTGACGGTGGTGGGGGTGATCATCGCGATCCGTCATTTTGGTCTCAGGGGAGGCTTGAAACGACTCGTCCTCCACTCGGTCCAGGAGAATGCTACAGGATATGTGACCCAACCGGGATACCGGGAGTTGATGGGCAAACAAGGAAAAGCGCTCAGCCCCCTTCGTCCCTCGGGAACCGCAGCCATCGAAGGATCACGGGTAGACGTAGTGAGTGAAGGAGGATTCATCCCGCCACACACGCCGGTGAAAGTGGTGGATGTTGAGGGACATCGCGTGGTGGTGCGGGTGCTTTCTGAGTCAGAAAAGGGGACGGAGCCCGAGTCCCGATAATCAGTTCTAAGGAGGATGTTCATGGAGTTAATAGGGATCTTGTTTATTGCAGTGATCGCCATTGTTGCTCTTTCGATCCTGTTCACCTTTGTACCGGTGATGTTGTGGATTTCCGCGATGGCGTCAGGGGTTTATGTGGGACTCACCACCCTGATTGGGATGCGTCTGCGGCGTATTGTCCCTTCTCGGATTGTCAACCCGCTAATCAAGGCGCGTAAGGCTGGGCTGGATGTCACCATTGAGATGCTGGAAACTCACTACCTAGCCGGTGGGAATGTGGACCGCGTCGTCGACGCTCTGATCGCTGCCCAACGGGCGGATATCGACCTGATGTTTGAACGGGCTGCTGCCATCGATCTGGCTGGCCGGGATGTGCTGGAAGCCGTTCAGATGAGCGTCAACCCGAAAGTGATTGAGACTCCGGTGGTGTCCGCCGTCGCTAAAGACGGAATCGAAGTAAAAGTAATCGCCCGAGTGACCGTGCGGGCTAATATCGATCGTCTCGTCGGGGGTGCTGGTGAAGAGACGATCATCGCCCGGGTGGGTGAGGGGATCGTCACTACCAACGGTTCCGCCAACAGTCACAAAGAGGTGCTGGAAAACCCCGATTTGATCTCCAACACTGTATTGGAGAAGGGATTGGATGCCGGTACCGCCTTCGAGATTTTGTCCATCGATATCGCCGATGTGGATGTGGGTAAAAACATCGGGGCTACACTGCAAACCGACCAAGCGGAAGCCGACAAGAAAATCGCTCAGGCAAAAGCTGAAGAACGGCGGGCGATGGCCGTGGCTGAAGAGCAAGAGATGAGCGCCCGGGTCGAAGAGATGCGTGCCAAAGTGGTGGAAGCGGAGGCAGAAGTGCCGATGGCAATGGCTGAAGCGCTCCGAAGCGGAAAACTGGGTGTGATGGACTATTACAATCTACAGAACATCGCAGCTGACACAGATATGCGCAAGTCCATTTCCAAAGGGGACGAGGAAGAGAATTGATCGGTCGCCATTGGGGTGATCACCGGGAGGAGGTGTTCTGATGGAGCTTTTGGAGATCCTGTTTTCCAATGGAATTGTGACCGTCCTGTTGATCTACTTGGTCTTGGCTGGGCTGTCACGTCTGTTTCGGCGAGGAGGCGACAAAGGCGAGGAGGCCCGTCGCTCACCTGAGTCTCCGACCTCTCCAGATGAACCTCGGAAGCGGAAGCAACAGATGGAAAAGGGACCTTCTATCATCGAAGCCAAGGAGCGACTCATTCCAGAGGAGAAGAGTGGCACTCCCACGATCCGGATAGAATCGGATCCACCGATACCCGTCAAAAAGAAAACCGTCCCATCCCACCCGCTCATCTCTGATATCAATCAGAGAAGTATGAAGCAGGCGATCATCATGAAAGAAGTTTTGGATGGCCCGCGGTTCCGCCGTGGGGGAAACAGACGAGGTCCTCTCGGCAGATAACTTGATCGAGCCCTTTCCCGAAGGAAAGGGCTTTTTTGTGCTTTTTATGAATGCTCCCTCTCACGGCAGGTGTTTTTTGCATAGACTGATCCCGTACAATTTGGAGAGGGGGGAGAGGATTGTATCCCTATTTTCAACAACATTTTCAGCGGAGTATGCAGACACCGATGCCTGCCCAGACACAAATGCTTCCGGAAGCGGTCAAACAGATGATGGCTGAACACCTCCGGTTGATGAAAGAGATCAACCGGAAAGTAGGCCTGATTGAAGAACAGTTGCGCCGGGAAAAGGGTTAGAGGGCATTACAACAATAAACCCGCCTGAGTCTGGAATGAACTGCTTTTGAGCAAAAAAGGGTATTTTTTCACAGTGCTGTTGATTAACCACAAAATGGATGATGGGAACGAAATGATCCTTTCGCTCTCCCATTGCCTCATCGTAAAATATCGCTTGTGGGGACAGGGATGGTGGGACGGCTACGATCTCTTGCAAAGAACGCAAAGGCTCTTCACCGTCCCACCATCCCGACCTGATTTCCAACCTAAAATATGGCTCATCAACACGCCTGATTTTTTCACAACCTCCCGAGGAGGCACTCGATTACCAATTATCAGAAATATGGTTGTTCCGGATTTAGATCAAAATCGCTGTAACAGCGCGAGAAAATACAAGGAGGAGGAAATAAATAAGAGGTACGAAGGCATCATAACAAGCCTGTCGATTAGCCATAAAGATGATGGGATGCTCGTAACAAATCGAACAAGGAAAGCACCCATTCCGGGTGAAGTTGAAAGTTCCATAGATCACGCATGAAATCCAGCATGGAAACAGATTGGAAGCGACGGGGTTTCTTCCAGTTATAAAACATATGAAGCAAAACATAGGCAATACAGGAACCAAACAGTTGGTCATAAACCGCATTCTCCGTCGTCCAAAACAGAGTCGAGACATTCAGGTGTTGCTTAAGCCAACAAGGAAAAACCTCCACTTGCCAGCGGGAATGGTACAGATCGGCAATCACCTCGGATCTACACAGATCAGATTCGTCACGATGTGGATGGCCTTTCCTTGATCATTGTGAAAGGAAACGATCCGAGACGGACGGGAGATCCCTTGAAGAGTGGCCGCGATGTCCTGAAATACAGGGGACGTTGGGGTGAGTCAAGGGTTGTACGTGAGTGATTTTCATATTTTTGCGTAAACGCACAACAAAGAAGACCCGCTGGTCATCCCTCTTTTCTAACCGTTTGCCATGAATGTATCTTCGATCTTGAACCACCACGTGGTGGGGCTCTTGCAACAGGGCTTGGGCCGCAGAGAATCGTGTATCCGGGCCGTGGAAGCCTCTGCTTGTAACAGGGATGGATCCGCTGTATTGAGCCGGACGTGTAACTTCACCCCCACTTAATCTCTTCGAAAATAAGCCCAAGGGAGTCGCCCCTTTCTGACCGTGATCGTAGTAGAATCGAGGGCTTCAATGGGAAACGGAATCGAAAGGGTCGCTGAATGAGGGTACGGAGGACCTCTTGCATCATCTCAAAAGGTACTTCTCTCGCTTTCTTCGCCAAGGTGGAATGATCCACTGAAGGAAGTCCGGTGCAGATTGGAAGTTGTTTTTAGCTATACCGGAATCCTGTCCATTGTCCGATGGCAGCCGCGACCCACAAGTCATAGGAGGAAAATTTACGTGCGGCATCCTGGTATTCATTAACCCGGGCCAACTCGGCCCATTCATCACAGCTATAGAGGGATTGCAGAAGATCGAAAAGTAGGGTATTCTGCTTCAAATATTTGGCTAATCGACAGCGCTGATGTAAGGCAATTCTTTATCGGTTAATAAGGTTCTCGTAAGACTAAAAGCGAATCACCACCCATGGGTGGCACCGACTTATTGAAACGGAAGAATTGAGACACATAAAGTGTCGATGATTAAACCGAATTGGATTAGTTGGAACGCCGTATGAGGTGAAAGTCTCATGTACGGTGTGAACGAGGGGGAAAAGGGGGCGATAATGTCAAACCCTTACCTATTCTTATGAATAACTTTAAAATAAAACTTTACCGAAGCTGTTTGCCGAAAAATAATGATTATATTATGAATTTTTAAAATGTTTGACAGACCTTACGATAAAGAGGGAGAATAGAAATAGATACAAAAGGCTAGTCTTACTAAGGAAGGCATGCCTAAACTAAAGGGTAAGGCAGTGTGGCGCAAGAATCAGAGAAGCTATGGGTTCCTGAAATGGAGACGAAGTTGCCAATTGGGAGGTTTATTATGGGACAATTAGATGGAAAAGTAGCTGTGATTACCGGTGGAAGTGGTGGCATTGGGAAGGAAACGGCCAAGCGATTTTTAAAAGAAGGGGCAAAGGTTTCACTCGTTGATGTGAACGAGGAGGCTCTTAACGAAGCAAAATCGGAACTTGAATCCTTTGGTGAGGTAGTGGCAATCAAAGCCGACGTTTCCAACGAATCAGATGTAAAAAACTATGTACAAAAGACGTTGGATCAATTCGGTACGATCGATGTGTTCTTCAATAACGCAGGGATTGAAGGTAAAGTAGCTCCCATCACGGAACAAAAGGTGGAGGACTTTGACCAGGTCCTTAACGTAAATGTTCGAGGCGTGTTCCTAGGGTTAAAACATGTTTTACCTGTCATGATGAATAACAAAAACGGAAGCATTATCAACACTTCTTCTGTGGCCGGCCTCGCTGGATCCCCGGGTGTTGCACCTTACGTCACATCCAAACACGGCGTTGTGGGGCTTACAAAAGTTGCTGCTCTCGAGGCGGCCTCAACTAATGTTCGAGTCAATTCTATTCACCCGGCTCCAGTAAACACAAGAATGATGCGCTCCCTTGAAAAAGGCTTTAATCCGGAAAATGCTGAAGCTGCCAAGGAGGAACAGACGGCTTCCATTCCATTAAATCGGTATGGTGAAACGGAGGATATTACTAACCTCGTGTTATTCTTGGCTTCCGATGAAAGCAAGTTTATCACCGGCGGTCAATATCGTGTCGATGGTGGTATGGGTGCAAGTTAGGATGCAGTGTGAAACAATGACAGCCGTGAACCTGCATGATGGCAGGGGTCCACGGCTGTTTTTGTTTGTAAAAAAAGTTGTAGGTTATAGTTAGACTATTTTGATCTCCCCTAATATCCCAGCGATCTGTATTTTTTACTGATGCCGAATGCTTTGCCGATATCGGCAAGCACCTCATCTTCATAATCAAAAAGATAATAACTTTGCTGAATATGACTACAGGACGCCTGTCGATAATTTAAAGGCTCTACACCATTAGTGCTTGATTTCCCGAACTTGTTTGCTACTAGCAAAACAGTCTAGAATGGATGTCGGCGCTTTACTTGATGGTCGAAACAGCCGTCAAACCAGGCGTGTTGATTAACCAAAATAAGTATAATACTGACGAGTTCGTCGAAGGGAATCAAACAATAGAAGAACCCCATTCAGCAGGTGTGGCTACCGTCAGTTTTTCCCCTTGCCTGATGGTCAGATGCGGAGAGGATAGTCAACGCTCCTTTGTTGGATGGCATCGAATCGTGGTAGCACAGGATCTCGTCACTTGAAATAGGGCTGATCCACACGCCCACCTGTGATAAAACCACATCCTGCCGAGCAGTCCTTCTTGGTTCCACTTTCCTTGGAAACAAGTATGCCTCATGCTTTCCTCCATTCCAAACAGACTAGGACTTATAAGGAGGTGAGCATGAATGGGGCGCACCCGTAGTAGCAACCGACTGTTGGTACCTGGCTCGGCTGCCGTGTTGCAACAGTACAAAGAAGAGATCGCCTCGGAATTTGGTGTTCAGCTGGGGGAATCGACCTCAGCTCGGGCCAATGGTTCTGTGGGAGGAGAGATCACGAAACGATTGGTCAGTCAAGCCCAACAGCAACAATCAGGCGAATAATCGGAAAAAGGAATCATCCAGAGTGATCCTTGATGATGCGGTTGAAAGCCGCATCGTTTTTTTATGAGGACGTACACGACAAGTGCGGATCTCTCATAAACTTCATCGACTCCATTTTTTTCGGACTTGTCTCATATTCTTGATTCGGCGGGCATATGGCTATTTTAGAAGATGGAGGGCATGTGCCATGGGGAAACTGGGCAGCAAGATGAAGAGAGTGGCTGCAGATTGGCTGGATTTACCCCGGGATGTGGCGGGGAATCTGCCGCGGGTGACCTGGGTCGGGCCCTATCGAGTTCACGTGGAAAACCATCAAGGCGTGGAACATTTCAGTGAGGAGGAGCTGCGGATGCGAACTCAGAAGGGATTGTTGGCCATCCGCGGCAAAAAGTTGGTCATCCATGCGATTTACTCAGACGAAGTATGGGTAGAGGGGGAAATCTCAGAGGTGAAGTATCTGGGCTGAAGGGGAGTGGACCTTTGCAACGAAAAATTCAATGGCCGCAAAAAATCCAGGGAAGCCTGCGTGTGGAGTTGACAGGTCCGGCTCTTACAAACTTCATCAATAATGCGCTGAACCAAGGAATTCAGATCAGCCAGATTACTTGGGTTTCCCAAGATTGCATCCGGTTAACCCTCCCTGTAGGGGATTACTTTCAGTTGAAACCCATTTTAAAGAGAACCGGAACCAAATCACGGATACTTGAAAAAAAAGGGCCTCCTTTTTGGTGGATGCGCCTGCGCAGAAGACAATTTTTCTTGTGGGGATTTCTTCTGTTCATCCTGCTGATTTTTTCTTTGACTTCAATAATCTGGTCTGTGGAAGTGGAAGGAAACGAGACAGTACCCTCCAAAGAAATCATTGCAATCCTACAAGAAGAAGGGGTATTCATCGGACAGTTGAAAAGCCGGGTGCCTTCCCATGAGGAAATGCAATACCGTTTGCAATCCCGACTGCCTCAAGTATCCTGGGTGGGATTCCGAATGGAAGGGACCCGGGTGGTGGTCACCGTCGTGGAAAAAAAACGGGTGGATGAGGAGGAAGGAAAGGGGGAACGAGGACCGATCCAGCTCGTAGCCCGACGGAACGCTATGATTTACGATATGAATGTGGAACGGGGCCGACCAGTAGTGGAAGTGAATGAATCGGTGAAAAAGGGGCAACTACTGGTCTCCGGTTGGTACGGAAATCCGGAGGAACCTGATTCGGGCAAACTGGTGGGAGCCAAAGGAAAAGTGATGGGAGAAGTCTGGTATGACTCCACAGTGACGGTTCCCTTGCAGCAAAAACGAAAAGTGTATACTGGAAACCGAGAGAAGGCCTGGTATCCATACGTTGGCTCCCGAATGATCCGCATCCCCTTTTTGTTCCCGGAATCATTCCAAAGTTATGAAACCATCCAGACCACTCATGCTCTTCAAATCCGCAATTGGCGTCTTCCCTTCGGGTGGGTGGAAGAAGAGCGCTTGGAGATGAAATGGGTTCGGAAAAAACTGGGCGTCAAACAGGCGGTCGCACTTGGAAAAGAACGAGCACGAGAGGATCTCATAACAAAAATGGGAGAGGATGGGCGGATTTTAGGGGAAAAAATTTTGCACCCCCGCGTGGTTGATGGTAAAGTGATTATAACGATACACTATGATGTAGTGGAGAACATTGCTGTTTCACAACCGATATTGCAAGGGGATTGAAGCCATTTGCAACAACAGGAGAAAACCATCAAAATCCGGTTGCAGGATGCGAATGAAGCACTAGAACTGTTCGGGCCGCAGGATGGATTTTTGCGGATGATTCAGGACCAGACTCCGGCCAAGATCATTTCCCGCGGGGAAGAGGTGGCGATCTCCGGCTCCCCTGAGGAGCTGGAAGTGTTGGGCCACCTGTTTCGCGTGCTATTAACATTGGTGCGCCGCGGGATCAAATTGACGGAGCGGGACCTGATCTACGCAGAGCGCTTGGCCCGTGATGGACTGGCTGATGAACTTTTGGAACTCTATGACGAACAGATCGGAGTGACTTACAAAGGAAAGCCGGTCCGGGTCAAAACCTTGGGCCAACGTCACTACATCACCGCGATTCAAAAGTCGGATATCGTGTTTGGCATTGGCCCCGCCGGTACCGGAAAAACCTTTTTGGCGGTGGTGTTGGCGGTTACCGCTTTGAAATCCAATCAGGTCAAGCGGATTGTTTTGACCCGCCCCGCTGTAGAAGCCGGGGAAAATCTGGGATTTCTGCCCGGCGATCTTCAGGAAAAGGTAGATCCATACCTGCGTCCGTTGTATGACAGTCTCTATACCATGCTCGGGGTGGAGCAGGTGGGCAAACTGATGGAACGGGGCCTGATTGAGGTGGCTCCGCTGGCGTACATGCGGGGGAGAACCTTGGAGGATTCCTTTGTCATCCTAGATGAAGCTCAAAACAGCACCCATGAGCAGATGAAGATGTTCCTCACCCGGTTGGGTTTTGGATCCAAAATGGTGGTGACCGGCGATGTGACCCAGGTGGACCTTCCCAAGGGGAAGCAATCCGGACTGAGGGAAGCGGAGCGGGTTCTGAAGCCAGTGGAAGAAATTCAGTTTGTCCGTTTGACCCAATCGGATGTGGTCCGTCATACACTGGTTCAGAAGGTGATCGATGCCTACGCCGAAACAGAATGATCATTCGACGATGAGGAGTCGATCCTATGGCGAACGAAGAGAAAAAGCCAAAGTCCGGATTTACTCTTCTAAAACGCTTCCGTCTGTCGGAGCGTTGGAAGACGAGTCGGCGAATCCGGCTTTTGCTGTATTTAGGCTTAGGTGCCTTTTGCTACCTTCTGTTGATGGGACAGGTTCTCCCACAACAGTATAATGATATTTCCCCCGGGAAGGTGGCCAAGGAGTCCATCGTCTCCCCGGTGACGAAGGTGGATCAGGAAGCGACTGAGAAAGTGCGGGAAAAAGCGGCTCAATCCGTGGGAAAACAATACCGAGTCGATGAACAGTTGGCGGATCGGCAAGTCAAAAGGTTGGAAACGATTTTCAATGAGGTACAAAAGCAACTCTCCGAGAAGGGCAAGAGTGACAAGGAGAAAATCGCCAACCTCAAAGACGTGCTTCCTTACGGTTTGTCCGAGGAATTTTATCAAAGGTTGGTCCAAGTCAAAGACGGCGAATGGACGGAGATGAGAATCCTCAGCCGGGAAATGGTGCAGGAGGTCCTGGCCGACGGGGTTCGCAAAAATGAACTGGAAAAAGAGAGGGACCGGGTGGATCGAGGTTTGGTCACCTCCTCTTTGGGCAGTCCGGCCCGTTACGTCGTGCGCGAATTGACCCGACAGATGATCATCCCCAATGAAATTTATGATAAAAATCGGACCGAAAAACTGAAGGATGTAGCTCGAGAGAGTGTGGAGCCGATTCCGATCCGAAAAGGAGACGTCATTGTCGCCGCTGGCGATGTGGTGACGAAGGATCAGTATCGGAAATTGGAGGAGCTCGGTTTTTTGGGAAGGTATACCGATCCGGTCCCCTATCTCGGCTTGGCTCTGCTGATCGCGGTGATCCTGGGATTACTCGCTTTTTTCGTCCGCTGGTTCCGTCCAGATGTATATCGTGACAATGTGAAGACCACGATGCTTTTATCGGTGTTTCTGCTGACCATGCTGGGGATGAAGATGATCAGCTTGGGGCAGAATCTGGAATGGAGTACGGTAGGTTATATGGCCCCGGCGGCCCTGGGGACGATGCTGATCGCCCTCCTGATGGATTTAAAGTTGGCCTTGTGGTGTGCCATCCTGTTCGGGGTGTTCTCGGGGATGTATTTTAACGAAGGCAGCCATGTTCTGTTTGACTTCCGCTACGGTTTGGTCTCTTTTGTGAGCGGTGCAGTCGGCGCCTTTGCTTTATCCGGAGTTCGGGGACGTCTTTCCATCTTTCGCGCCGGGCTTTTTTCATCAGGAGCCAGTGTTCTTACCATCACAGCATTGTATGCCCTGGTTCCGGTGGATGGAGATGGATGGATTCTGCTTCAGTCCCTCGGATTTGGAGCGGCCAGCGGAATTTTTTCCGCGGTGTTGACGATTGGATTTTTACAACACTTTGAAACGGTTTTTGATATGCTATCTCCCTTACGGCTGTTGGAGTTGTCCAATCCCAACCATCCGTTATTGCGTAAATTGCTGATTGAGACGCCGGGGACTTATCATCACTCGGTGATTGTGGGCAATCTGGCGGAAGCCGCTGCGGAAGCGGTCGGGGCCAATGGTCTGCTCTGTCGGGTGGGTGCTTATTATCATGATGTGGGGAAGACTAAACGACCCCAGTTTTTCATCGAAAACCAGATGGCGGAGAATCCCCATGATAAAATATCTCCCAACCTGAGTAAGAGCATCATCATCTCTCATGCCAAGGATGGCTGTGAGATGCTCCGGGAGCATAATATTCCCACGCCGATCTGTGATATTGCCGCCCAACACCACGGGACTACCCTGATCAAATATTTCTATCACAAGGCACGGGAACAGAGTGATGGAGCTCAAGTGTTGGAGGCGGACTACCGGTATCCCGGTCCCAAGGCTCAGTTTAAGGAGGCGGCCATTGTAGGCATCGCCGATTGTGTGGAAGCGGCGGTTCGCTCGCTGGCCCGGCCCAGTCCGGAACGGGTGGAGAACATGGTGCGAAAGATTATCCAAGATCGGCTGGAAGACGGCCAATTTGATGAATGTGATCTGACATTTAAGGAATTGGATCTGATTGCTCGTTCCATCTGTGAAACCCTGCAGGGGATTTTTCACTCCCGAATTGAGTATCCGGAGGATCAAGGAAAAGGGGTGAAGCCGGCATGAATTTGCGTGTAGAATTCGTGGTTCGCCCCCATCTCACCGAAGTGCGATGGTTGCCTTGGGTGGAGCGTTGTCTCATGCAGGCGGCTGAAATGGAACAGACGCCGCCTGCCGAGGTGGCGGTGACGATTGTGGATCATGAGGAGATACACCGTCTGAACCGGGAGTTCCGACAGGTGGATCGGCCGACGGATGTACTTTCTTTTCCCCAGTGGGAACCGGGGGAAGCTTGGGAATCCCCGGAAGGGGAACCCCTTCCTCTCGGAGATATTGTCATCTCGCTTCCCCAGGCGAAAGAACAAGCTGAAGAGTATGGTCACTCATTGGAACGGGAACTGGGCTTCCTGGCGGTACACGGTTTTTTGCACCTGCTCGGATATGATCACGGCACAGATGAAGAAGAAGAGGAGATGTTTTCCCGACAGGAGGCCATCCTGTCCCGCGTCGGATTGACAAGGCAGGGGTGATTTAAGATGCGGAAGTCCTCATTGTTGGCCAGTTTCCGCTACGCCCTGGAAGGTCTCAAATACACCCTCATCACCCAGCAAAACATGCGGATTCATTTTCTGGTGGCTCTCGGTGTGCTGTTGTTCAGTTTGTGGCTTCCCCTCACCAAAGTGGAGGTGCTGCTTCTCTTTGTTTGCATCCTGCTGGTGATCGTCGCCGAATTGTTTAACACAGCTGTCGAAGCGGTAATCGATCTGGTAACCCGAGATTTCCATCCCCTGGCCAAGGTGGCGAAGGATGTAGCGGCGGGAGCCGTGCTTCTGTCTGCGGGAATGGCGGTGGTGGTCGGGCTCAGCATCTTCTATCCCTACTTGGATATCTTCTCTCTCCATTCCTTGGAGCGAGCTTCCCACCCTCTCAACATTGGGTTGGCGGCCTTGATCGTGTTTGATTTTTTCCTCACTCTTTCTTTGAAAGGGGTTTTGATCCGGAGTGACAAGCCGGAATGGGAGCCTAGCATGACCATGTCACTGGCCAGTTTGATTGCGGTTTCTCTGATCATGATGACAGCGAACTGGCTGGTGATCATTCTGGTGTTGTTGTTGTACTTCCTGCTCCTGGGCACTCGATTACGGATGAAAACCCGGAAGCAGGCGGTCTTTCTGGGAGTGATTCTAGGGGTGGTCATCGCTGTTGCCGGTTTTTTTCTGATGTGAGTTGAAAGGAGAGGTCCAATCGGATGTGGAAACGGATCCGTACATATCTCATCCTGGGAGTGATTGCCCTTCTCCCCACAGTGGCAACACTCTACATTTTGAAACTTATTTTTGCAATTATCGATCCGACTTTAGGAGTGGCGACGGCGAAGCTTCTCCAGTGGTTGGGAGTGGTACAGTTTCCGTTGGTGATCTGGGGGATTCGCTTTCAAACCCACATTCCTGGGGTGGGCACTCTGCTCACGCTGGGAATTCTCGTTTTAATCGGGATGTTGGCCCGCAGTTTGATTGGAAGACAGATGCTCCGTTTTACGGAGTTTTTTTTCTCACGGATCCCTCTGGCACGGAACATTTATTCGACGGTTCAACAGATCACAAATACTTTCACCCATGATAAGGCGACTTTTAAGCAAGTGGTGATGGTGGAATACCCGCGAAAAGGGGTTTACACTCTCGGATTTTACACAGGGGAAGGGAACGGAGAGATCCAAAGAAAGAACCAGAAGCGGATGCTCAATATCTTCTTGCCGACCACACCCAATCCCACTTCGGGGTGGCTGGTGCTCGTTCCTTCTACAGAAGTGACCTTTTTGAACATGTCTGTGGAAGACGGGCTGAAATATATCATCTCTGGCGGAGTGGTTGTCCCCCCTGTCAGAGAAATCGATACTGTAAAGGGGTTTAGGAAGGAAGGGATTTCGGGTGAAGCGGGAGCAGTTGATTGAAGAAGCGAAAAAAGTACGGCAGCGGGCGTACGTGCCCTACTCTGGATTTCCAGTGGGGGCAGCGCTCTTAACGGAAGACGGAAGGGTCTTTTCTGGTTGCAATGTGGAAAATGTCTCTTTTGGCCTGACCAATTGCGCGGAACGGACCGCTTTTTTCAAGGCTGTATCTGAAGGGACGAGAAAATTTCAGGCTCTGGCGGTGGTAGGGGCTACCTCTAATCCCATCTCTCCTTGTGGTGCATGCCGGCAGGTGATGGCTGAATTTTGCTCCCCAGGGATGAAAGTATATCTTGCCAACTTGGATGGAGAAATTAAGCAAACGACCGTCGGCGAGCTGTTGCCCGGTGCTTTTGACAAGGAGGAACTCGATGAAGGAACCAACGTTTAAGTCCGGTTTTGTCACTTTGATCGGACGCCCTAACGTGGGGAAATCCACCCTGTTGAATCAGGTGTTGGGACAAAAGGTGGCCATCATGTCGGACAAACCCCAGACGACCCGGAATAAAATCCAGGGGGTGCATACAACCGAGACGGAGCAGATTATTTTTCTGGATACTCCGGGGATCCACAAACCCAAGTCGCGACTGGGCGACTGGATGGTGCAGACCGCTCGGGAAACCTTTGAAGAGGTGGACGTGATCCTGTTCCTGGTGGATGCTAAAGAGGGGATGGGATCTGGGGACCGGTTTATTATGGAACAGTTGAAAGCGGTGAAAACACCGGTCTTCCTCGTCGTCAACAAGATCGATCAGGTGCATCCCGACAGTCTCCTCCCCCTGATCGATGGGTATCGCCGAGTATTTTCATTTAAGGAAGTGGTGCCGGTCTCCGCACTTTATGGCAACAACACCGCCACTCTTCTCGACCTGATCCGCAGGGAGTTGCCTGAAGGACCCGCCTATTATCCCTCGGAGTATGTCACCGATCACCCGGAGCGATTTATCGTTGGGGAGTTGGTGCGGGAAAAGGTATTGCATCTGACCCGGGAAGAGGTCCCTCATTCGGTGGCCGTCGTAGTGGAGGAGATGAAAGAAGAGGAAGAAGGCCGGGTGTTTGTACGTGCCACGATTTACACCGAACGGCAATCCCAGAAGGGGATATTGATCGGAAAACAGGGTTCCATGCTGAAAGAGGTGGGCCGACGGGCCAGGGAAGAGATCCAACGTCTGCTGGGGAGCCGGGTTTACCTCGATCTGTGGGTCAAGGTGAAAAAAGACTGGCGCAACGAGGCGTTTCTGTTGCGGCAGTTCGGTTATCAGGATGAAGATTGACAGGTGGAAACAATATCTAGGAACTACCGTTCATACTCTCCTTTCTGGAGGTCATCCTAACCGTTAGCCAGACTCGTCGGCGGAAAGGATGAGACGGTTTGCGCAATTTTTCCTGGAATTGTTTTGCGGTGACCGGCAACATAGACGCGTATCTCCTGTACAAGGATACTGAAACCCTCGCCGAACGGAGAGATACAGACACTTTGCGGGAGAAGGAAAAAGAGAAAGAGAGTTGAGGGGAAGCATCGATGTTGGAGAAGCTGGAAGGGATCGTCATCCGGACGCGAGATTATGGGGAAAGCCATAAGGTGGTCATTCTGTTTACAAAGGAACAAGGAAAGTATGCAGTAATGGCCAGAGGGGCCAAAAAACCAAAAAGTCGGTTGGCGGCGGTTACCCAGCCCTTTACCTCAGGGGAATATCTCTGCTATGCTGGATCTGGGATGGCCACCTTATCCCAGGGAGATATTCTGGCGTCTCGTCACCTTCTTCGTTCCGACTTGCTTCGGGCTTCTTACGCTGCTTATTGGACTGAATTTCTGGATAAACTGAAGGAGGAAAAAGAACCGGACCCACCGATCTACATTTGGCTCGAGAGGGTGCTGGATCTGCTGGAAGAAGGGGTGGACCCCGAAATCCTGTCCCGAATCTTTGAGTTGAAAGTGTTGGAATCAGCCGGATACCGCCCTCGCTTACAGGGGTGTGTCTATTGTGGAGGGACAGATCTCCCTGTCAAATTTAGTGTTCGGCAGGGAGGTTTCCTCTGTCCCAACTGTTCCCTCCGGGATCCAGAAGCTCTATCCCTTTCTCCTGCCACTGCTCGAATTCTCAGAACCTTGGCTGGAATCTCGCCCTACCGGCTGGGGCAGATCCGGGTGAAAGAAGAGACCCGACGTCAACTGGAGCGAATCCTTCGCTCCTTTATCGACGAATACATCGATCTGCCTCTTCGCTCCCGGAGCTTTTTGGACCGTCTGAAGAAAGACGGATGGAGTGGGTGAGAATATTGACACAGCCGCATCGAATTTGATATAACTACACTATCCGGAAAACTATATTGGAAATGCGCGATGAGAGAAGGGAGTAGCCGGCCCATTTGTGACCCAGCGAGTCGGGGAGGGTGAAAGCCCGGCCACAAACCCGGTGAAAGGCGGTCTGGAGCGCAATCGGAATCGAGAGGACCGGTGGCGAAACAGCTGACCGGTCAAATAGGGTGGAACCGCGGGAAACCTCCCGTCCCTATGGGAGCGGTGTATGCTTCCGAGGGGTGGTAGGTTTTTTTATGCTATTTTGGAGGTGGGATGAATGAACATACAAGAGATCATCTTGAAATTGCAATCCTACTGGAGTGCCAGAGGCTGTGTTCTGGCTCAACCCTATGATGTGGAAACCGGAGCAGGAACCATGAATCCGATGACCTTTTTGCGGTCACTGGGTCCGGAACCTTGGAAGGTGGCTTATGTGGAACCCTCCCGACGTCCAGCGGATGGCCGCTATGGGGAAAATCCGAACCGGGTCTATCAGCACCATCAGTTCCAGATGATTATGAAGCCCTCCCCAAACGATATACAGGAATTATATCTTCATAGCTTAGAAGAGCTGGGGATCAATCCGTTGGAGCATGATATTCGGTTTGTGGAGGACAACTGGGAAAATCCCGCTTTGGGAGCGGCAGGACTGGGATGGGAAGTTTGGTTGGACGGAATGGAAATCACCCAATTCACCTACTTTCAACAGATCGGCGGGTTGGAAGCGTCTCCGGTGACCGTGGAGATTACATACGGACTGGAACGCCTCGCTTCTTATATCCAGGACAAAGAAAATATTTATGATCTGACTTGGGTGGATGGGGTCACCTACGGGGATATCTTCAAGCAGTCGGAGGTTGAACATTCCAGGTACTCATTTGATGTCTCTGATACCGATCAGCTCTTTCGCTGGTTTGACGCCTATGAAAAGGAAGCCGGGCGGGCACTGGATGAACACTTGGTTTTCCCAGCCTACGATTATGTGCTGAAGTGTTCCCACACCTTTAACCTCCTGGATGCTCGGGGGGCGATCAGTGTCTCGGAGAGGACAGGCTATCTGGCCCGGGTACGGGGGCTGGCGCGCCGCTGTGCCAAAACCTATGTGGAGGAACGGGAACGCCTTGGATTTCCGATGCTGAAAGAGGGAGGGATCCAGCATGGCTGAACAAAATTGGTTGGTGGAGATCGGCTGTGAAGAGATCCCCGCACGTTTCGTGGTTAGCGGGGTACAGCAGTTACGGGAGAAATTGACCCGATGGTTAGAAGAGAACCGACTTTCTTTCGGTGAAGTGCACATCTATGCCACCCCACGTCGTCTGGCTGTGCAGGTGGAAAATGTGGCGGATGCCCAAGCCGATGTGGAAGAAGAGGTTCGCGGCCCTGCCAAGCGAATCGCAGTTGCAGAGGATGGGAGCTGGACAAAAGCGGCGCAAGGTTTTGCCCGTAAGCAGGGCATCGGCCCAGACCAATTGCAATTACGCGAACATAAAGGGGAAACCTATGTTTTTGCCCACAAGCATCAAAAAGGAAAACGGACTGCCACCTTGATCGAAGAGGGGTTGGCAGACGTCCTCAAGGGACTCCATTTTCCCAAGGCAATGCGGTGGGGCAATCGTCGGACACGGTTTATTCGCCCGGTACGGTGGCTGGTCTGTCTCTTTGGAGAAGAAGTGATACCGGTAGAGTGGGCGGGTGTGACCGGCGGGAATCGCACCTTTGGACACCGGTTTCTGGGTGGACAAACCGAGATTAAACAACCAGTGGACTATGTAGAGACGCTTCGTCAACAGAAAGTGATGGTTGACATCGAGGAGCGACGGAAAGAGATCCGCCAGCAACTCCGGCGGATGGAGGAGCAGAAGGGATGGCGGATCCCCGTGGATGAAGAGTTGCTGGAGGAGGTCACCCATTTGGTGGAGATGCCCACCGCTCTTTCCGGCTCTTTTGATGAGCGGTTTCTTGAGCTGCCAGAAGCCGTTCTGATTATCACGATGCGGGAGCATCAGCGCTATTTCCCGGTCAGGGACCAAAACCACCGTCTGTTACCTCATTTTGTCACCGTTCGAAACGGCGACAGCCGGGCTTTGGAGAAAGTGGCCAAGGGCAATGAAAAAGTGTTGTCCGCACGCCTGGCGGATGCCCGCTTTTTCTATGAAGAGGATCTGAAATTGTCCATCTCCACTGCGGTGTCCAAGCTGGATCAGGTGGTCTATCTGGAGGGATTGGGCAGTGTGGGAGATCAGGCACGGCGGATCCGGAAGCTGACGGAAGAATTGGCGGATCATCTGGGTCTGGAGGATTCGGAACGGAGCCGGCTGTTCCGTGCGGCGGATATCTGCAAGTTTGATCTGTCTACCCAGATGGTGGATGAATTTCCCGAGTTGAGCGGGGTAATGGGTGAGGACTATGCCCGTCGGGCAGGGGAAGATCCGGAAGTGGCTCAGGCGATCAAGGAGCATCATTATCCCCGTTTTGCCGGTGATCGCTTGCCTGAAGGGCAATTAGGGGCTTTGATCAGTCTGGCAGACAAAATCGATGCGGTCGTGGCCGCCTTTTCCCTCGGCATTCAACCCACAGGGTCCCAGGACCCCTACGGTTTGCGCAGAAAAGCCTCCGCAGTGGTTCATATTTTGATGGATCGGGACTGGAGTCGATTGCCCTTGTCGCTGCTGATCGACCTCTCTCTAAACCGCCTGCAAGCCGATGGCTGGCTGCAACGGGAGAGGGAGCAAGTGAAAGAAGAGGTCTCTGCCTTCTTCCACCTCCGTCTGAAAGGGGCGTTGCAGGAAGAGAAGATCCGTTATGATCTGATCGATGCAGTCCTTCTCTCCGATCTGTCAAGTCCACAAATGATGTTGGAGAAGGCACGGGTACTGATGGATGCGGTAGCCCGGGAAGATTTCAAAATGATTGTCGAAGGGTTCAGCCGAGCCTCCAATCTGGCTGCCAAAGGCGGGTCAGAACTGCAGGTCAACCGGGATCTGTTGGAGGTATGGGCGGAACGGCAGTTATACGCTTCCATCCGCTCCGCTACCGAAGATTTCACTGCGGCAGAGGAGAAGCTGGATGCAGAAGGCATGTTTGCTGCCATCGCCAAACTGGCTCCAGCCATTCACCGGTTTTTTGACGACGTGATGGTCATGGTGGAAGATGAGACGACCCGTATCAATCGTCTGGCTTTACTTCAGGAGACGGATCGCTTGACGAAGAGGTTTGCTGCCTTTAACAAAATCGTGTTTTCATCCTGAATCAATTCTGAAAAGGGACGGTACAGACCGTCCCTTTTTGTTTAAAAAATCGCCTTGAAAACAGTTGCGAAAAACCCAGCTCCAATATAGTATATACTATATCTAGATGAGTGCATTAAGTATGACATATAGTTGGATCGTGTTTTGCGTGAAGGGGGTGCAACCCAATTCAGCTTTCGGAACGCCAGGAGATAATTATACGCATCGTAAAAGATGAAGGTCCCATCACTGGGGAGCAGATCGCGGAGCGACTCCATTTGACCCGGGCTACTTTGCGGCCGGATCTGGCCATCCTGACGATGGCTGGTTTTTTGGATGCCCGACCACGGGTGGGATATTTTTATTCGGGTAAGACAGGGAATCAGCTGTTGGGTGAACACATCCGCAAGTTGACCGTGAAGGACTATAAGTCCGTCCCTGTGGTCTGTCAAGAGGAAACATCTGTCTACGATGCGATTTGTACCATGTTTCTGGAAGATGTGGGAACCTTGTATGTTGTAAAAGAAGGGGGGCTCCTCGTCGGCGTGATCTCCCGCAAGGATCTGCTGAAGAGTTCTATGGGAAATCAAGATCTGCAAACCATTCCGGTGGGAGTGATCATGACCCGTATGCCCAATATTATCAGCTGCCGTTTGGAGGACTCCCTTTTGGATGCGGCCAGCAAATTGATTCATAACCAAGTGGACTCCCTGCCTGTGGTCAAAGATGAAAAAGGCGGGGACCAACTTGAAATTGTGGGACGGATCACCAAAACGACCATCACCAAAGCCTTTGTGGAACTGGGAGAAGGCTCGTCTGTCTAAGAGTGTCAGGGGGGGGAGAGTCATTTCAAGTCAACTGCATGCACCTGTCGTCTATGTCTTGTCCGATTCGATCGGGGAAACTGCAGAATTCGTGGTCCGGGCGGCAACCAGTCAATTTAATGGGGGAGATGTGGAGATCCGACGCACCCCCTATGTGGATGACAAAAAAACAATCCAGGAGACGGTGGAAGCCGCTGCCGAAGCGGGGGGGATGATCGCTTTTACCATGGTCGTCTCCGAATTGCGGGCATATATCTTGAAAATGGCGGAGGAGCACGGGGTTCCTGTCGTCGATATTATGGGGCCGATGCTCCGGGGTTTGGCAGAGCTGTATGAACGAGAACCCAGACGGGAACCGGGATTGGTCCGCAAAATGGACGATGATTACTTTCGTAAAGTGGAAGCGATCGAATTTGCGGTCAAGTACGATGATGGGCGGGATCCCCGGGGAATCCTGCGGGCCGATGTGATCCTGATCGGAGTGTCCCGGACATCCAAGACGCCCTTGTCTATGTACTTGGCTCACAAGCGACTCAAAGTGGCCAATGTGCCCCTGGTTCCTGAAGTGGAACCTCCCGATGAGCTGTTCATGGTACCTACTGAACGTTGCATCGGGCTCACGATCGAACCGGATCAGTTGAACGGGATTCGGAGAGAGCGCCTCAAGTCCTTGGGTTTGACGGCCCAAGCCAACTATGCCAATATGGAGCGCATTCTTCAGGAGTTGGAATACTCGGAACAAGTGATGAAACGGGTAGGGTGCCCGATTTTAGATGTTTCTAACAAAGCAGTGGAGGAGACGGCCAACATCATTCTCGACATGTTGCGAAAAGGAGGCGGTCCACAGTGAGCCAAGCTGTGATCCCCTTTCTGGAAGGTGGACTCGGTCGGAAAGATTTGATGGGAGGCAAGGGAGCCAACCTGGGGGAAATGACAAAGGCAGGGCTTCCGGTGCCCCAGGGATTCACTATTACCACGGCCGCCTGTCTCGAATACTATGCGTCGGGACAATTGTTGACCGAGGAACGGAAACGGGAGATCCGCCAGGCCCTGTCTGCTCTAGAAGAGCAGACAGGCAAAAAATTGGGAGATCCGTCAGATCCCCTGTTGGTCTCTGTACGTTCTGGTGCGGTCATCTCCATGCCAGGGATGATGGATACCATTTTAAATCTTGGGCTGAATGATGAAACCGTGCAAGGGCTGGAGGCATTGACGGGGGATCCCCGTTTCGCCCGGGACTGTTACCGTCGTTTTATCCAGATGTTCTCCGATGTGGTGCTGGGGATCCCCCTTTATCGGTTTGAACGGGTGATCGAGAGCAAAAAAGAGGAGCTCGGGATTCAATCGGATATAGAAGTATCTGCCGAGGATTGGGGGTCGGTGATCGAATCCTTCAAGCAGATCGTTCGAGAAGAGACAGGGGAGCCCTTTCCACAGGACCCCATGAACCAGCTGTACCAGTCGATCCTCGCTGTGTTCGATTCCTGGAACAACCAACGAGCCCGAATCTACCGCAAGATACACCAGATCCCTGATGATCTCGGCACAGCGGTTAACGTTCAGAGGATGGTTTTCGGTAACATGGGCAATGACTCGGGAACAGGTGTTGCCTTCACCCGTAACCCCTCCACTGGAGAAAAACACCTCTACGGGGAGTTTCTAATCAACGCCCAGGGGGAGGATGTGGTGGCCGGCATCCGTACACCGGAACCGATCGCCGCCTTGTCCCAGCGTTTGCCCCGGATCTATGAAGAATTCCGCAGGATCAGCACCCAGCTGGAGGTGCATTATCGGGATATGCAGGATATCGAATTCACCGTGGAACGGGGCAAGCTCTATATTCTGCAAACCCGCAGTGGCAAAAGAACCGCCCGGGCGGCTGTGAAAATCGCTACTGACATGGTAGAAGAAGGTGTGATCGATCAAAAGACGGCATTAAAGAGAGTGGATCCGGAACAATTGGATCAGCTGTTGCACCGGCGAGTGGATCCCGATGCCTCATTGGATGTGCTGGTCAAGGGACTGCCTGCCTCCCCCGGCGCCGCTTCAGGGCAGATCGTCTTTGATGCGGACACCGCGGAATGGCAAGCCCAGAAGGGGAAAGAAGTGATCCTGGTCCGGATGGAGACGACACCGGAAGATATCCATGGGATGGTCAGCGCACGGGGGATCTTGACTAGCCGGGGCGGGATGACCAGCCATGCCGCCGTGGTAGCCCGCGGCATGGGTAAACCTTGTATCTGTGGCTGTGAAACTGCTCAAATCGATTCCAAAAAGAAAGAGCTGCGCATTGGAAGCGCTTTGTTACGAGAAGGGGATGTGCTGTCCATCGATGGCGGAACCGGGGAAGTGATCCGGGGCGAAGTCCCTTTGATCGATCCGGAGCTGTCTGAGGAATTTCAACGATTACTCCGATGGGCTGACGAGGTTCGCAGACTCGGGATTCGGACCAATGCCGACACCCCGGAGGATGCGATCCAAGCCCGGGAGTTCGGGGCGGAGGGAGTGGGCCTTTGCCGGACGGAACATATGTTTATGGCTACGGACCGCGTTCCGCTGGTACGGGAGATGATTTTGGCGGAGACCACCGAGGAAAGACAAAGGGCTCTCGCCAAACTCCTTCCCATGCAGACAGCAGATTTTGCGGGAATCTTTCGGGCGATGGAGGGCCTTCCCGTCACGATTCGGCTCCTGGATCCCCCTCTTCACGAGTTTCTCCCTAATCTGGAAGATCTTTTGAGCGAGCGGGTTCGATTGCAGGTGACTGAAGGAGTGGATCAGAAGCTTATTCAAGAGAAAGAGGAACTGTTGCGCAAAGTTCGGAAACTCCATGAATCGAATCCGATGCTGGGGCATCGTGGCTGTCGCCTTGGTCTGATCCATCCCGAAATCTATGCCATGCAGGTAGAGGCGATCTTTCAGGCGGCGACGGAAGTGATCGGGGAAGGAATTGCGGTTCAGCCTGAGATTATGATCCCGCTGGTAGGTCATGTGAATGAGCTGAAGGAGATGCGCAAACTGGTGGAAGAGACAGAGATTCAAGTGGCGCAGCGGTCTGGAAAGAGCATCCCGTATACAGTGGGGACGATGATCGAAGTGCCGCGGGCAGCCCTGACTGCCGCTGAAATCGCAGAGGAAGCCGACTTTTTCTCCTTTGGAACCAACGACCTGACCCAAACCACCTTCGGTTACAGCCGAGACGATGCGGAAGGGAAGTTTCTTCACCACTATATCGAGGGGAAGATCCTGCCCGAGAATCCCTTCATCCGTCTCGATTCGGATGGGGTGGGACGCCTGGTCTCCATCGGGGTTCAAGAAGGTCGGAAAACCAAGCCCCATCTGAAGACAGGGATTTGCGGTGAACATGGAGGGGAGAAACATTCCATCCATTTCTGTCACAGGGTTGGATTGGATTATGTGAGTTGCTCCCCCTTTCGGGTACCTCTGGCCCGGTTGGCAGCCGCTCAGGCCGCACTCTCCTGATCTGTAGCAGGACCTCTGCATTACGAAAGATTACGAAACACCCTTGGGGTGTTCTTTTTTTGCTCTGGAACCACCTTTTTTGCTAATGTCAAGGTCTGGAAGGTTTTTTTTCACTTAGCCGCGTATAATACATAAGAACGAGGAGCCTCTGTACAAGGTTCGACAAATTCGGAAACCGGGTAAGAAATTGGATGGTGGAAGGAATCCCGATCATGTTGTAGAATTGGAAGATATGAGTTTGTCAACTCAAATGCTTTCCATATTTTACTTACTCGGGATATGGAGGACTTTGACGAATTTTGGCGAACAGGTATATGTTTGGAGAAGGAGGTGATTTCATGAGGGGACGAATTCCCGATGAGGTCATCGACCAAATCCGGGATCACTTCGATATTGTCGATGTGGTGGGGCAGACGGTCCAATTGAAGAAAAGTGGGCGAAACTTTTTTGGTTTATGTCCGTTTCATTCTGAGAGAACCCCCTCCTTCTCCGTTTCCCCTGATAAACAAATTTACTATTGTTTTGGTTGCGGAGCCGGTGGAGACGTGATCCGTTTTTTGATGGAGACAGAGCAGCTGACCTTTGTGGAGGCGATCACTCAGCTGGCGGATCAGGCAGGGATCCAAATTCCCCGGAGTCAGAGGGAGAACAGTCAGGACCCAGAAGAGGAGAAGCGGCAACAACTTCGAAAGGTGACGGAATTGACCGCTCGTCTGTATCATCATTTGTTGCTGGAGAGTGATCAAGGAGCACAGGCACGAGAGTACCTACTGAAACGAGGTATCACTCGGGAGACGATGGAAGAGTTTCAATTGGGATTCTCCCCGGATTCTTATCATTTTCTCCACTCTTTTCTCAAGCGGCGGGGGGTGGATGAAAAGACGGCAGTGGAAGCGGGATTATTGGTGGAAAGAGACCCTTCCCGAGGACCTTCTGGATGTTTTGACCGCTTTCGGGGGCGAATCATGTTTCCCATTCACGATACCCAGGGGCGGGTGATCGCCTTTGGGGGGCGGGTATTGGGGAAAAGCCAGCCTAAGTACCTGAACAGCCCTGAAACCACACTGTTTTACAAAGGGAAATTTCTTTACAATCTTCACCGCGCGCGAAAAGCAGTCCGGAAGGCGGAGACAGCGATCCTTTTTGAAGGATATATGGATGTGATCTCCGCTTGGCAGGCCGGGGTGTTTAACAGTGTGGCCACTTTGGGAACAGCTTTGACCGAGTCCCAAGCCCGGGTGATCCGTCGCAATGTCGGCACCGCCCTCATCTGTTACGATTCCGATCGAGCCGGACAAAACGCGGCAGACCGGGCTGCGGAGGTGTTGAAGGAGCAAGGGTGTGTGGTCAAGGTGGCCCAGATGCCCCCAGGAATGGATCCTGACGATTATGTACGTTCCCGCGGGGCCGCTTCTTTTTCCGAGGATGTGATTGCACAGGCCCTTCCTTATGTCGCCTTTAAGCTGGAGGCGCTGAAAGCGGGGTTCAATCTGCAGGATGAGGAAGAAAAGATGAGCTATCTCACCCGAGCGGTGGAGGTGATCGCAGAATTGCCCCGCGCGATCGAACAGGATCACTATCTGCGACGGCTGGCAGAAGAGTTTCACCTCTCTTTGAATGCTCTCAAACAGGAACTTCGATTGAGTATATCGAAGAAGAGAGGCAGTAACGGGGATAAAGGAACGGGGAAGTGGAATAATGGATATCACCCAGGCAAACACATGGTCGGTCATCAACGGCGCCCGCTGGCCCATGAATTGGCGGAACAACGCCTGCTGGTAGCGATGATGCAGGATCGGAGTGTGGCGGATCGGGTGCTGAAGACGGTGGGGGCCGATTTCAACATCGAGATTCACGCCGCCATTGCTGCTTATCTTTACTCTTATTACTCCGAAGGGCATCCTGCGGATCCTGGAGGGTTTCTCCGTTACCTGAAAGACGATCGACTGTTGCGGGAAGCCAGCGGGCTGGTGATCCTGGATACACCGGAGGTGACGGAAGAGGAGATCTCCGATTATATCCGACATATATGCAATTATCCCCTTCATAAAGAAATTGAACGAAAAAAAGAGCAGGTCAAGCAGGCAGAACGAGCTGGTGACATTGCGGAAGCCGCCCGTCTTGGGGTTGAACTGATTCGTTTAAGGGAAAAGGTTCATAAACAGGCTTGAAGCAGTGGGATCAGGGAAGGAGGGAACCGCAAGTTGGCAAATGAGCAAAATGTGGATGTGGAACACGAGCTTACCCTGGAACAAGTGAAGGATCAACTGACGGATCTGGGGAAAAAGCGTGGGGTTCTGACATATAAAGAGATCACTGATAAGATGTCCGCCTTTGATCAGGAACCACAACAGGTGGATGAGTTTTTTGAAGCTCTGCATGAACAGGGAATCGAGGTTCTCAACGAGGACGATGAACCGATGGAATTCTCCGAGGAAGAGGATAAGGAGAATGACGAACTGTTGGAGGATGACCTGAGCGTTCCTCCCGGTGTCAAGATCAACGATCCTGTCCGGATGTACTTGAAAGAGATCGGCCGGGTTCCTCTGCTGTCTGCCGAAGAAGAAGTGGAGCTGGCCAAGCGGATCGAAGAGGGTGACGAAGAAGCCAAACGGCGTCTGGCGGAGGCCAATCTCCGACTGGTGGTCAGCATTGCCAAGCGGTATGTAGGCCGAGGGATGCTGTTCCTCGATCTGATCCAAGAAGGGAATATGGGTCTGATCAAGGCAGTGGAGAAATTCGACTTCCGTAAAGGATTTAAGTTTAGCACTTACGCCACTTGGTGGATCCGGCAGGCCATCACCAGAGCGATTGCAGATCAAGCCCGGACGATCCGGATTCCGGTGCACATGGTGGAAACGATCAACAAACTGATCCGGGTTTCGCGTCAGCTGTTGCAAGAGCTGGGCCGGGAACCTTTGCCGGAGGAGATTGCCGAGGAGATGGATCTCAGTCCGGAAAAGGTACGGGAGATCATGAAGATCGCCCAAGAGCCGGTCTCTCTGGAAACCCCGATCGGTGAAGAGGACGATTCCCATCTCGGCGATTTCATCCCTGATGATGATGTCCAGGCACCGGCGGATGCCGCCGCATACGAGTTGTTAAAGGAACAGTTGAAGGATGTGCTGGACACATTGTCTGACCGGGAAGAAAATGTGTTGCGCCTCCGGTTTGGATTGGATGACGGTCGCACCCGGACCTTAGAGGAAGTGGGAAAAGTGTTTGGCGTCACCCGGGAGCGGATTCGTCAGATCGAAGCCAAGGCACTTCGTAAATTGCGCCATCCCAGCCGTAGTAAGCGATTGAAAGATTTTCTTGAATAAGATGTGTACAATCTTCTGGAAAAGCACTCCGATGATGGGTGCTTTTATTTTTTTGCTGGCGTTGTGGTTCAATTTTATCCCTTTTCCGAACCCGATGCAAATCTTGTATGAAGGAGAGAATCAGTCGAAACAAGTACATTCTAAAAATTCTTGAAGGAAAATCCCACTCAAACTTATAATAAAGAATGAAAGCGCTCTCATCAAGAGGAACAGGAGTGGAGAAAATGAATTTTGATTTGTCAGAAGAACAAAAGATGGTCCGCAAGTTGATGCGCGATTTTGCCGAAGGGGAAGTGGCACCGGGGGCTGATGAACGAGACCGAACCCAAACCTTTCCCGTAGAGATATTTCGGAAGATGGCGGAGTTGAATCTGATGGGTCTCCCCTTTCCAGAAAAATATGGGGGCGGTGGAGCTGACTCGATCAGTTTTTCCATTGTAGTGGAGGAGTTGTCCCGGGTTTGCGCCTCCACAGGAATCACTTACTCTGCCCATATCTCATTGGGGTGTGCTCCTTTATACCTCTTTGGAAACGAGGAGCAGAAGCAGAAGTACCTCGTTCCCTTGTGCAAGGGAGAGAGCCTAGGCGCCTTCGGTCTGACGGAACCTAACGCCGGTTCCGATGCAGGTGGTACCCGAACTACAGCGATTCGCGAAGGAGACGACTGGGTGATCAACGGTTCCAAATGTTTCATCACCAATGCCAGCTTTGCCAAACATCTGGCTCTGACGGCGGTAACGGGGAGAAAAGAGGATGGGTCCCCGGAGATCAGTGCCGTGATTGTTCCCACCGATGTAAAGGGTTTCCGTGTGTTGGATTCCTATGTGAAAATGGGACTTCACAGTTCCAACACTACTGAGCTGGTTATGGAAAATGTGCGGGTTCCCTATGAAAACACTTTGGGTCGGATAGGAGAAGGATTCAAACAGTTTTTGATCACACTGGACGGAGGTCGGATCGGAATTGGAGCGATGGCGGTGGGAATCGCTCAGGGGGCTTATGAGGCTGCACTTCAATATGCAAAGGAACGGCAGCAATTCGGCCGCCCCATCTCCAAGTTTCAGGTGATTCAGCATAAGCTGGCGGATATGGCGATGAATATCGAGTTGGCACGAAACATGGTTTACAAGGCAGCCTGGCTGAAGGATCAAGGGCGCAAATTTTCGAAAGAGGCGGCCATGGCTAAACTTTTTGCCTCGGAGATCGCCATGGGGATCTGCAATCAAGCAGTGCAGATTCACGGCGGTTACGGTTATATGCACGAATACCAGGTGGAACGGTTTTTCCGGGACGCCAAGTTAACGGAGATCGGTGAAGGCACTTCTGAAATTCAACGGATGGTGATCGCCCGGGAAATCGGTTGTTGAAAGGAACCATCTGCATGCTTTGTCCCTCTGTGAGGGGCATTTTCTAAATAATTATCTGAAAAATCGAATCAGGAGGGGACGGGGATGGCGGATTTGCTCCATGTCACGATGGGTGATCTGTTAGATGAGGTGGTTTCCAAACAGGGAGATCAGGAAGGAGTGATCTATCCAGAAAAAGATCTGAGATGGACTTATCGCCAATTCCGTGAGGAGTGCAATCAGGCAGCCAAAGGCTTGATGCAATTGGGGTTGAAAAAGGGGGACCATCTGGCGATTTGGGCTACCAACCATCCCGAATGGTTGGTTACTCAGTTTGCCACTGGCAAGATGGGGGCTGTCTTGATTACGGTCAACACCAACTACCGGACCCAGGAATTGGAGTATTTGCTCTGGCAGTCTGATACGGAGACGTTGATTTTGATGAAGGAATTCAAAGGTGCCGACTATGTGGAGATGCTCTATGAGATTTGTCCGGAACTGGCGGATTCCGAACCGGGACAATTGTGTTCAGAGCGACTTCCCAAACTGAAAAATGTGATCTTCCTCGGGGAGGAAAGGAAGCCGGGAATGTTTCTATGGTCAGATCTCCTCCAGATGGGAGAACGTCTCGCTGATTCGGTGCTGGCGGAGCGGCAAGCCTCTCTGCATCCCGATGACGTGATCAATATGCAATATACCTCCGGAACCACCGGTTTTCCCAAGGGAGTGATGCTCACTCACCATAATATTATCAACAATGGCCGCAACATTGCCGAGTGTATGAAATTGACTCCAGAGGATCGCATGTGTATCCCAGTTCCCTTTTTTCACTGCTTCGGGTGTGTGCTGGGCATTCTCGCTTGTGTCAATGCCGGCTCTACGATGGTGCCGGTGATTCAGTTTGATCCTCTCACTGTACTCCAGACAGTGGAAGCGGAGAAGTGTACAGCCTTGCACGGGGTGCCGACGATGTTTATTGCCGAGCTGAACCATCCTGAATTTTCCCGCTTTGATCTCTCCTCCCTGCGAACGGGAATTATGGCTGGTTCCAACTGTCCGATGGAAGTGATGAAGGGGGTGATGAATGACATGGGAGCCAGCGAGATCACCATCGCTTACGGCCAGACGGAATCCTCTCCCGTGATCGGTCAGACCCGGACGGATGACACCATGGAACGACGTGTCACCACGATCGGCAAGAAGCTGCCTCATGTGGAGGTGAAAATTATCGATCCCGCTACCGGGGAAGAAGTGAAGACAGGGGAACCAGGAGAGTTGTGCACCCGAGGCTACCATGTGATGAAAGGCTATTATCGAATGCCGGAAGCCACCCGTCAGGTTATCGATGAGGAGGGGTGGCTCCATACCGGCGATCTGGCCACTCAGGATGAAGAAGGGTATCTGAGAATCACGGGTCGGCTCAAGGATATGATCATTCGGGGCGGGGAAAACATTTATCCCCGGGAGGTTGAAGAGTTCCTCTACACCCACCCCAAAATCCTGGATGTCCAGATCGTCGGGGTACCTGATAAAAAATACGGGGAAGAGGTGATGGCTTTCATCCGTCTCAAGAAAGGGGAATCTCTCACCCTCGACGAACTTCGGGAATACTGTGAAGGCCGGATCGCCCATTACAAAATTCCCCGCTACATGAACATAATCGATACCTACCCCATGACGGCCAGCGGTAAAATCCAGAAGTTCAAGTTGCGGGAACAGGCGGTAGAGGTGCTGGGATTGGGGGTGAAGAGTTGAAGGGGTGGGATTAGCTACGGACTCCGGTGAGAGTCCGTTTTTCCCATTACGAACGGTCAGTAGGATACCCTCTGGGAAGAAGGAAGAGCAGAACTTTGACGCCGAATTGTGAAACCCCATCTCGACCGTCCAAGAACGCAATACATCATAATCAGGCGTGTTGATTAGCCATATTTTGGGTGGGGAGATCGTGTTCACCCACGCGACCGTTGCCATCCGGCAAGGAAGTGAAAACTGGCCGCTC